>JACRBU010000103.1 GCA_016213085.1 Coriobacteriales bacterium | reverse complement strand
TACGGGCCGGAGCGCATGGGCTCGCCGATCAAGGCCTTCACGCGCATCAGCGACGAGCCCATCGAGATCCACAACAACATAGAAAACCCTGATGTCGTCATCGTGCTCGACGAGTCGTTGCTCGACATCGTCGACGTGACGGTCGGGCTCGTCGATGACGGCGTCGTCATCGTCAACACATGTTCGCCCGCCGAAGACGTGCGCCGCGCACTCAAGGTCGGTGACAACGTGAAGGTCGCGGCCGTCGATGCCAGCGGCATCTCGATGGCGACGATCAAGCGCGACATCCCGAACACGCCGATGGTCGGCGCCCTCGCCAAGGTGACCGGCTGCGTCGATCAGGAGGCCGTCAAGGGCCTGCTCGTCAAGACGTTCGGCAAGAAGTTCGGCCAGGACATCATCGACGCGAACCTCACGTCGGTGCAGCGTGCCTACGAGGAGGTGACCGTCGCATGAGCAAGTGGGACCTGAGCAAGCTCAACGAGTGGAAGGCCGAGCAGTTCCCGCGCGGAGCGGTCATCCCCGAGGCCGGCAACTCCAACGACTACGTGACCGGCGGTTGGCGCAGCGAGCGGCCCTATCGCGACCCTGAGGTCTGCACGCAGTGCCTCATCTGCTGGATCGTGTGCCCCGACACTGCCGTTCTCGTCGAGGACGAGAAGATGGTCGGCTACGACTGGGACCACTGCAAAGGCTGCGGCGTGTGCGCCAACGAGTGCCCCGTCAATCCGAAGTTCGGCAAGAGCGCCATCTCGATGGTGCCCGAAGGCTGCGAGCTGAAGGAGGGTGAGTAGGGTGCCAGAGCAGACAACCGTTGCGAGTACCGGCAACATCCTCGTCGCCGAGGCGATGCGGCAGGCCAATCCCGACGTCATTCCCGCATACCCGATCACCCCGCAGACGACCGTGGTCGAGGAGCTCGCGAAGTACGTGGCGCAGGGGCGCATCCACGCGGAGTACGTGAACGTCGAGTCCGAGCATTCGGCGATGTCGGCCGCCATCGGCGCTTCGGCCGCTGGAGCCCGTGTCGCGACCGCGACCTCCTCGCAGGGCCTCGCGCTCATGTGGGAAGAGCTCCACATCGCCGCGGGCATGCGCCTGCCGATCGTGATGTTCAACGCGAACCGTGCGCTCTCGGCGCCGATCAACATCCACTGCGACCACAGCGACATCATGGGCGCGCGCGACACCGGCTGGATCATCCTGTTCGCTGAGACTGCGCAGGAGGCCTACGACAACACGGTCATCTCCTTCCGCATCGCTGAGCATCCGGACGTCCTGCTGCCTGTGATGACCACCGCCGACGGCTTCATCACCACGCACTCGATCGATCGTGCCGAGGTGATGGACGACGCGACGGTCGCCGAGTTCATCGGCGACTACGAACCCGAATTCGCGCTGCTCGATGAGGGTAGCCCGGTCAGCCACGGCACCTTCGCCGGGCTCGGCGGTCCCTTCTTCGAGTTCAAGCGTTCCCAGCGAAACGCCATCGACCGCTCGATGCCGGTCATCAAGCAGATCGCTGCCGAGTGGTCCGCCATCTGCGGTCGCCCCTTCGGGATGACCGAAGGCTGGGGCATGGAGGACGCCGAAGTCGCGATCGTCGTCATCGGCTCGACGGCGGGCAACGCCCGCCACGTGGCCCGCGAGCTCCGCGAGCAGGGCGTGAAGGCCGGTGTGCTCAAGGTCCGCTGCTTCCGCCCGTTCCCTGCTGCCGAGATCGCCGAGGCGCTCAAGGGCGTCAAGGCCGTCGCGGTGCTCGACCGCTCCGAGTCCTTCGGCGCGGAGGGCGGTCCGCTCTACCTCGAGACGCGCAGCGCGCTCTACGACCTCGACGCCCGACCCGCGGTCGTGAACTACATCTACGGCCTCGGCGGGAGCGACGTGACACTCGACCTCATGCGCCGCGTCTATGGCGACCTGTCCGACATCGCCGGCGGAGGGGCCGCTTCCAGCGAGCTCGTCTACCTCGGCGCCCGGTAAAGGAGGGCGGACACATGGCACTCACACTCAAGGAACTCACCCACCGCCAGGACAAGCTGGCTGGCGGCCACCGCCTCTGCGCCGGATGCGGTGCCTCGATCGCCGTTCGGCAGATCCTGCTCGCTGCGGGCGACGACGCCCACATCGTGAGCGGGTGCGCGACCGGCTGCCTCGAGGTGTCGACTACGATCTATCCGTACTCGTCGTGGCGCACGAGCTTCATCCACAATGCGTTCGAGAACTCGGCCGCGACCATCTCCGGCGTCGAGGCGGCCTTCAAGGGCCTGCAGCGCGCCGGCAAGATCCCTGCCGAGAAGCGCATGAAGTTCGTCGCGTTCGGCGGCGACGGCGGCACCTACGACATCGGCCTGCAGTCGCTTTCGGGCGCGATGGAGCGCGGCCACGACATGGTGTACGTCTGCTACGACAACGGCGCGTACATGAACACCGGCATCCAGCGCTCGTCGGCGACGCCGTTCCACGCGTGGGCGACGACCTCGGAGGTCGGCAAGGCGCAACAGGGCAAGCAGCAGCGTCGCAAGGACCTCACCTCCATCATCGCGGCCCACGGCGTTCCCTACGCCGCGCAGGCGTCGATCAGCCACTGGCGCGATCTCGTGACCAAGGCCGAGAAGGCATTCGCGGTCGAAGGCCCCGCGTTCCTCAACGTGCTCGCGACCTGCCCGCGTGGCTGGCGCTCCCCGTACAACAAGTCCGTCGAGATGGCCAAGCTCGGCGTGCAGACCGGCTTCTGGCCGCTCTTCGAGGTCGAAGACGGCACCTGGCGCCAGACGGTTCGCGTGCCGCAGCGCAAGCCGATCGAGGAGTTCCTCAAGCCGCAGGGCCGCTTCAAGCACCTCTTCAAGCCAGAGAACGCCGAGCTGATGAAGGACGTGCAGGCCGAGGTGGACCGCTACTGGGACTACATCGTCCGTCGCTGCGAGTGCGAAGGCGACGCGCCGAAGGCAGCCGAGTAGGGCACGCACGAGCGCGCGCCAAGCGCAACGAGATCACTTCCGGAGGCCCCGCGATCGCGGGGCCTCCGTTGCGTTGTGCACGCGGTCAGGATCCGGTCAGGTCAACCACGTACCTTCCAGCGCACCAATCCGCTTGTGCGCGATTCTCGGAAACGATACCGTGGAAGGTAACACTTAGCGTGACGAAGATCAGGCGGGGCGGCTACGTGTTCGTGACATGGAAGGGTGACCACCCGCCGCGACACGTTCACGTCTATCGGGATGGACGACTCGTCACGAAGTGTGACCTGGAACTGTCGCGCGCCATTCGTGGGGTCACCACGGGCCGCATCGTGCGACTCATTCACGAACCGGAGGATGAGGGTTTGCTGTGAAGATCAGAAGGGTCACAGCCAACAATCGGAAGAAGGCGTTTGAAGTCAGCCTCAGCCGCGGGGTCTACCCGATGCCATACGCAAGGCTGTCGCCTCCGCCAAGCAGCGCCGATCCGTTGTCGCATGTGTACGTCGATGACGAGCTGGGCCGGGAGGGCTTCACGTGGGTGCTCGCCTCGGCCGCCGAGGGGTCCGTACACGTGGATTCGGTGCTCGACTACAACGAGGACCCCGAGTACATGCGTGAGGTGCTCCTCTACAACCTGACCGTCAGGGCGCAGCAGTGCCTAGAAGCCAGCGCGCTCTCGAAGCGTGAGATCATGCGTCGGGCGAGGACCTCGCCGTCTCAGTTCTACCGCCTTCTGGATGCGACGAACACGACGAAGTCACTCGACAGACTGGTCGTCCTCCTTTGGGCGATGGACTGTGCCGTCGAAGTCGACGTGCATCCGCCACTCCGCTCCGAATGCCGTTCGACCGGTGACGACAAGCGGTCCGCATGACGCGCGATCGCGGGGCCTCCGTTGCGTAGCGCGCCCCCCGCGTTCGCGCTATCATCGGCTCGACGGGGGGTCGACGCCGTCAACCGGTAGGGCTCGAGAGGGGAACGCGGCGCCAGCTCGCAGGCGCCGTGCCGGGACACATGCGAACCAGGGCTTCCAAGACACGGCTCTTCAGGCAAATCGTAGTTCCGTTGCTGATCGCCACCGTCGTCGTCGGAACAGCTTCGGTGGCTGTCGCTCTCCTCGCCGCTCCCCAAACCCTCGCCTTCGTCGCCATGTGGTCGAGCGTGACCGCGGTCGGCGTTCTCACGGTGGGAAGCGTCGTTGCACGGCGCGTCTCCGACCCCCTCGTGCAGCTCGCCCGCGGAGCGCGGCAGGTCGCAGAAGGGGACTTCAGCGCGAAGGTCGCGACGGGCGGTTCGGCTGAGATGACCGAGCTCGCCAAGACCTTCAACCAGATGACCGACTCGCTTCGAGAGCGCTCCGACTCGCTCACCAAGAAGATGCTCGAGCTCTCGACGCTCTACGAGATGAGCCGCGCCGTCGGCGGCACGTTCGACCTCGAGGAGCTGCTCGACTCGGTGCTCGAGTCCGGCATGCGCATCTTCGACGTGTCTCTTGGCTACGCCGCGCTCCGCGACCGCGAGAACGGCACGCTTCAGCTGATCGTCTGTCGCGGCATCGACAATCCGGACCCGCGACTCGTCTCGGCGTCGATGGCGTCGTGGGTCGTGCGCGAGGGGCGTCCGCTCGTCTGCAATCCCGAGTCGGGCGGCTCGGCCGGACTCGACGCGCTCACGCGATCCTCCGCGGCGCTCTCCGTGCCGCTGCGCAACGGCGACCAGGTCGTCGGCGCCCTCACCATCGGGACCGCCGACCCCGACTACCGATTCGACGCCGAAGACGTCCGGTTGCTGTCCACCATCGCGAACCAGGTCACGATGGCCGTCGGCAACATCGAGCTCTTCTCTCACCTGCAGGAAGCCTACCTCGCGACGGTCCGCTCGCTCGCCGCCGCGATCGACGCGAAGGACGCCTACACCCGCGGCCACTCCGACCGCGTCGCCGCCTACGCCGTCGCGATCGCCGAGCGCCTCGGGCTGCCCGCCGAGCAACGGCTTGCGCTCGAGATGGCCGCATACCTGCACGACATCGGCAAGATCGGGATCCCCGAGGGCATCCTGCGAAAGGCCGGCAAGCTCGAGGACGCCGAGATGGCGCAGATGCGCCACCATCCGCTCATCGGTGCGAGCATCCTCAAGCCCGTCGCGTTCCCGTGGTCGATCACGCCGATCGTCCGTCACCACCACGAGGCGTGGGACGGCAGCGGCTATCCGGCGGGTCTCAAGGAGGAGGAGATCCCGCTCTCCGCACGCATCCTCACCGTCGCCGACTCGTACGAGGCGATGGTCTCGGACCGTCCGTACCGGAAGGGCCGCGACCCGCGTCTCGCGCTCGGGGAGCTCAAGCGCTGCGCGGGCACCCAGTTCGATCCCGCGCTCGTCGGGCTGTTCTCGGCGATCATCCTCGAAGCCGAGGCCGACGGGTCGCTCCCGATCACCGGCGCCACCGAAGACGTCGAGCTCGACGAGGCATTCGACACGTTCCTCGCTCTCGCCGACGGCGTCCTGGAGAGCTTCGGCAGACTCGGCGGCGACCGCCTCGTCGCCAACGTAGAGGGCGAGGTCAACGCCCTCTACGCCGAAGCGGGGCTTCCGTTCCGAATCGTGTCGGGGACGATGCTGCTCGACAACGACGGAGCGCTCGTTCCCGATGAGGCCGGCACGCTCCGCGACGCGCTGCGCATCCTCGACGTCGCGTGCGCCCACAGCTCAGGCCCCGCGCTGCTCGACCACTTCTACGCTGAAGCGATGGCGACCATGCCCGCCCGCCAACGGGCGATCGCCGAAGAGCTGCAGCTGCTGCCGGGCGCCGGCGGCGTGGCGGTGGCGTAGGGCTACTTCGCCCCCCACCACCTGACGCCCTCGACACCCTCGAAGCGCTTGCGCATCGCATCGATTGCCTCGGCGTTCGAATCCACCAGCACCGCTGAGCGCCCCGCCTCGATCGCCGCTTCGCCAGTCGTCCCGCTGCCGGCGAAGAAGTCCAACACGCGGTCGCCGGGATCGCTGTGCACGCGCACGAAGCGCCGCATGATCCCCATCGGCTTCTGCGTCGGGTAACCGGTGCGCTCGCGGCCGCTCGTTGGCACGATCGTGTGCCACCAGACGTCCGTGGGCGTCTTGCCGCGCGCGGCCTTCTCGGGCGTCACGAGTCCCGGCGCCATGTACGGGATGCGGTCGATGTCGTCGTAGCGGAAGCAGTAGTCGTCCGGGTCGGCGACGTACCAGAGGATCGTGTCGTGCTTGGCGGGCCAGCGCGTCTTCGGCCGGCCGCCGTAGTCGTAGGCCCACACGATCTCGTTCATGAATCGCTCGCGACCGAACACGGCATCGCAAAGCACCTTCGCGTAGTGGACCTCGCGGTAGTCGAGATGCAGGAACAGCGACCCGTCCGCCGCCATCAGGCGCTCCGCTTCGCGCAGCCTCGGCTCGAGGAACGCCAGGTAGTCGTCGCCGAAAGCGTCGGCGTACGACGCGCTGCCGAGCACCTCGGTCGCGTAGCGCTTCCCGCCGAACCCGACGTGCGTCCCGCCCTCGTCGCGCACCTTGCGCGTGCGCGTGCGTGCCTGCTGTTTGCCGCTGTTGAACGGCGGGTCCAGGTAGATGAGGTCGAATGACGCGTCTTCGAACGCGGAGATGACCTCGAGGTTGTCGCCGAAATGGATATCTAAAGAAGGCTTGCTCATGGCGCCAGCATAGCGGGTTCGTCGTGCTACACTCGACCAGGACCCGCGCCGGCTGGAGGTGCGGGTACGTTCGCATACAGGGAAGGCGCAGGTCGTGGCACTCGTCGTCACAAAATTCGGCGGCACTTCAGTCGGCGATACCGACCGGATCCGAAACGTCGCCCGGAGGCTCGTCGCGCGCAAACAGGCCGGCGACGACGTCGTTGCGGTCGTCTCGGCGATGGGGCACGTCACCGACGAGCTCGTCGACCTCGCCCGCCAGATCTGCTCGACTCCGCCCGATCGCGAGATGGACATGCTGCTCTCCACCGGCGAGCAGGTCTCGATCGCGCTCCTCGCGATGGCGATCCACGCCGAAGGCGTGGAAGCGATCTCGTTCACCGGCGCGCAGGTCGGCATCGTCACCGACGGCGTGCACTCGAAGGCCAAGATCGCCGAGGTGCGCGCGGACCGCGTTCGGCAAGCGCTGCGCGACGGCTACATCGTCATCGTCGCGGGCTTTCAGGGCATGACGCCCGACGGCCAGATCACCACGCTCGGTCGAGGCGGCTCGGACACCACCGCAGTTGCAGTTGCGGCTGGCATCGATGCAGACGTCTGCGAGATCTACACCGACGTCGACGGCGTCTACACCGCCGATCCGCGCATCGTCGAATCGGCGCGCAAGATCGACGCGATCAGCTACGAAGAGATGCTCGAGATGGCCGCGGGCGGAGCGGGCGTGCTGCAGATGCGCTCCGTCGAGTTCGCGCGCAATCACGGCGTCGTGATCCACTGCCGCTCCTCGTTTCACGACGGGCCGGGCACCATCGTCAAGGAGGCCGACGAGACCATGGAACAGGCGATCATCTCGGGTGTCACCCACGACACCTCGGAAGCCAAGATCACGCTGCGAGACGTGCCGGACAAGCCCGGCGTCGCCGCGGAGGTCTTCACCGCGCTCGCCGACGCGAACGTGAACATCGACATGATCATCCAGAACGTCTCCGAGCAGGGGACGACGGACATCTCCTTCACTACGCCCAAGGACGACCTCGACCGTGCGAGCTCCGCGCTCGGCAAGATCGTCGCCGAGCTGGGCGCACGCGACTGGCAGGTCGACGACTCGGTCGCCAAGGTCTCGCTCGTGGGCGCGGGCATGAAGACGCACCCCGGCATCGCCGCGCAGATGTTTCGCACCCTCGCGGACGCCGGCGTCAACATCGACATGATCTCGACGTCGCCGATCCGCATCTCCTGCGTGATAGCGGCCGACCAGATCCAGTCGGCGGTCAACGCGCTGCACGACAGCTTCGGCCTCGAGAACGAGGACGTCACCGCGGTGACCTCACCCGGGTGCGGGGAAGGCGAGTAGCAATGGCTTGGGACAAGCAGATGCCGAAGACCCCCGTCGTCGCCGTTGCAGGTGCGACCGGTGCGGTGGGACGCGAGATGCTGCTCACGCTCGAGCAGCGCAAGTTCCCCGCCGAGCAGGTCATCGCTCTCGCGTCGTCGCGTTCGGCGGGCAAGCTCATCCCGTTCGCCGGCACAGAGCTCGAGGTTCAGGAGATGGGCCCGGACTCCTTCGGCGATGTCGATATCGCGCTCTTCAGCGCGGGGGCGAGCGTGAGCAAGGAGCTGCGCGACGCCGTCGTGTCGAGCGGTGCCGTCATGATCGACAACTCGTCGGCGTTCCGCATGGACGACGACGTGCCGCTCGTGGTGCCCGAGGTCAACCCGGAGGACATCGCCTGGCACTCCGGCGTGATCGCGAACCCGAACTGCTCGACCATCCAGATGGTCGTCGCGCTCAAGCCGCTCGACGATCTCGCGCCGATCAAGCGCGTGGTCGTCTCGACCTATCAGGCAGCAAGCGGCGCGGGCCAGGCCGCGATGGACGAGCTCTACGAGCAGAGCGGCGAGTTCCTCCGCGGCGACGAGCTCACCGTCGAGAACTTCGCGCACCGGATCGCGTTCAACTGCATCCCGCAGATCGACGTCTTCATGGATGACGGATCGACCAAAGAAGAGTGGAAGATGGTCGTCGAGACCAAGAAGATCATGCACGCGCCTGACATGGAGATCGCCGCGACCTGCGTGCGCGTGCCGGTCCTGCGTTGCCATTCCGAGGCGAGCAACGTCGAGTTCGCCGAGCCGGCGTTCCTCGGCGCAGCGATGGAAGCGCGCGAGAACGGGGACGGCATCCAGATCCTCGACGATCGCGAGGCGAAGTCCTATCCCATGCCCGCACTGCTCGAGGGTACCGACGACGTGTACGTCGGCCGGATCCGGAAAGACCCCAGCGTCAAGTACGGAGTGGCCTTCTGGTGCGTGGCGGACCAACTCCGAAAAGGGGCGGCCCTCAATGCGGTGCAGATCGCCGAGGCGCTGCTCGCGTGAGCGGTAAAATGCTCAGTGGCCGCGCGAAGGCGATTGAGCTGCGCGTAGCGTCTGCTCGAATCGCCTTGTCATTTGCGGCGCAGCCCGCCAATGACAGGGTAGGTATGAACCGACTCGAACCCAACGACCGGCAACAGCGTTGGAAAGAGAGAGACCATGGCTGAGGCCAGCATACTCATCGTTGAAGACGATCAGACCATCGCTCGCTTCGTGGAACTCGAACTCGCCCACGCAGGCTACGACGTCCGCAAGGTGACCGACGGCGAATCGGCCCTCGACGCCGTCGAGGAGTCCGCCCCCGACCTGCTCCTGCTCGACCTCATGATCCCGGGCATCGACGGACTCGAAGTCGCGCGGCGACTGCGAGAGTCCGGCCACACGATGCCGATCCTCATGCTCACCGCTCGCTCCGAGACGCAGGACGTCGTCACGGGCTTCGACGCCGGTGCAGACGACTACATGCGCAAGCCCTTCGAGATCCCCGAGCTGCTCAGCCGAGTTCGTGCCCTGCTCAAGCGCACGGAGCAGGAGCGCCCGGCTCCGCAGTTCAAGGCCGCCCACGTCGAGATCGACCCAGCCTCACGCAGCGTGCACGTCAACGGAGAACCGGTGAACTTCACCGCCAAGGAGTACGACCTGCTCGAGTACATGGTGCAGAACGCCGGGCGCGTCATCAGCCGCGACGAGATCCTGGAGAAGGTCTGGGGCGGTCAGGCGTCGACCGACTCCAACGTCATCGAGGTCTTCGTTTCGCACCTGCGCAACAAGATCGGCGATGACGACAACACCATCATCCGGACGATTCGAGGCGTGGGTTACTTCTTCGCGAGGAACTGATGCACCGTTCGTCGCTGCGGACGTGGCTACTGCTCGTCTCGATCCTGTTCGCCGCCCTTGTCGTGGGCGGCGTTTCAGTCACGACGTACGTCATCGTCACCGACGGCATTCGGGGCATCGCCGTCCGCCGGGCCACCTCGATCGCCTCGGAGGCCGGGCGCATCGCGACCGGCCAGTCTGAGTTCAACCGGATCTTCAGCCCTACGGATGACACCAAGCCGCCGGACGAGCGCTTCGTCGAGGAGCTTCCTCGCACGCTGGCAGCAGCGGAGATCGCCGGAGCGCAGTTCGCGCTCTACAACGCCGATCTCGAGCCCCTGTGGTCGAGCACGCCGGGCGCGGTCGTGGAGGCGACCGACAACGGTCGCTTGGCCGCCCTCCAGAACAAGCGAAGGGTCCGTTCCGACCTCGCAGGAGGCGGCGTCATCCAGGGGCTGTTCACGAGTGCCGACCTCGGCACCGTTGTCGTGCATTCGCCGGTGACCTTCCCCAGCGGCGCCCAAGGCGTGCTCGATCTCGTCTTCCATCCGATCGAGGAAGAGACCGTCATCAACTCCATCCGGATCCCGATGGCGATGCTCGCGATCGCTTCGGCGATCGTGATGGTTCTGCTGATGCAGACCTCGATGGCGTGGGTCCTCAAGCTCGTCGACGACCTGCGCGAGGCGGCCGACTCCATCGACGCCGGCCGCCTCTCCGATCGGCTGCCCGTCGAGGGAGACAACGAGGTGGGCGCGCTGGCGGGGTCGGTGAATCGGCTCATCGAACGGCTCCAGCGGCGACATGACGCCCAGACGCGGTTCGTCGGAGACGCGAGTCACGAGCTCGCGACCCCCGTGGCGGGCATCCGCGGCTACACGAGCATCCTGCGCGAGTGGGGCGCCGACGATCCACAGGTGCGCCAGGAGGCGATCGACGCTATCGACCGTGAGTCACGCCGCATGGCTCGGCTCACAGGCGACCTGCTGAATCTGCTCCACACCGACCAGGGGCTCGTCTTCAAGTCCGTCCGGTTCGACCTGAACGCCCTCGTGCGCGATCGGCTCGCCGCTACCGCGAGCCGATGGCTCGACAAGGACCTGGAGTACGTGGGTCCTGGCGAGAGCCCGCTCATCATGTTCAGCGACCCCGACCGCGTGGAAGACGTCATCTCCATCCTGCTCGACAACGCAGCCAAGTACACGCCGAGCGGCGGGAAGGTGACCGTTGAGACGCGCCGCCGCCGCGACGTCATCGTCGTGGAGGTCTCCGACACCGGACAGGGGATCCCGTCACACGACCTCCCGCACATCTTCGACCGCTTCTATCGCTCGGAGGCCTCGCGAACGAGTTCGGAAGCGGGCTTCGGGCTCGGACTGGCCATCGCCCACAACATCGTGGAGAGCGCCGGCGGGCAGATCGGCGTGGACTCGGTCGAAGGCGAAGGCACGACATTCACGGTGCAGATGCCGCGAGGCCGCCTGTAGCCGCTCGAGTGCGACCGAACGGCTACCGCTGACCGAATCTCCAGTGACGGCCGTCACGAATCCCTACCGTCCGTGCGGGCATTGCGCTCAAGCGCTTGCTGAATGAACCCGATACTCCGTTCGAACACCAGACCCGGCAAAGGGGGAAGGCGTGGCGGACGGCTATCGCGATATCGTCACGGCTGCATTCGAGTCGTCCGAGTGGCGCACCTCGGCGGATTCCATATTTCAGGCCACGGGCACGTCCGTGAGCGTGCTGGACTTCGCCGAAGGCTCGGTACTCGCCAGCACGGGCAGGTGCGGTTTCTGCCATCTCGCTACCGGTGCCGGGTCGCCCGGTCCCGAGAGCTGCTTCGACGTTCCTCCGTCCGCCGACTGCGGTTCGTGCCGCGTCACGTGTCGTGCAGGATTGGCCACCGAGATCCGGCCGGTCGCGTTCGAGGGCACGGTTGTCGTGCACGTCATGACCGCCGGGTTCGTGACGTCGACCCGCGAGCGCAAGCGCCTCTACGAGCTACTGCTCGTGCGCGGCGTGAAGGAAGAGTCCGCTCGCCTCGCTCTGAAGGCGCTTCCTATCGTGTCTCGCCGCGCGGCCGAGTCCTGGGCCGCGATGGCGCTGTCCGCCGCCGGGTCGGCGCTCGCCGCCGAGCGTGGACGCCGAATGACCGCCGAGCGTTCCGAGGACATGGCGGCGGTTCTGGCCGCCGGCCGCCGGGTGCTAGGCGCAACGTGCGGCGAACCTGCCGCGCTCGCGCAGCTCGTCGGAGATGTCGCGGAGATCACCGGCGCCTCGAACGGCGCCCTCTACCTTCCGGTACGCGACGGCAGGCTCGAAGTCGCGGCGACGTGCGGCGCGTGGAGCGAGCCCGTCGGAACGCGCGTGAGCAGGGAAGGAACGCTCCCCGGTCGCGCGTATGTCACCCGTCGAAGCGTGCTTTCAGGCGAGCAGTCCCGCCGCGACCGTGCGATCGTCGCGCTTCCGGTCTCGGTCGGGGACCGCGTCCACGGAGCACTCGCGTTCTCGGTCGATCCCGCGTCGCTCCCTCTGCCCTCCGAGCAAGCCGTGCGGCTCGAGCGCTTCATGCGCTTCGTCGCTCTGACGCTTGACAGAATGGCCGAGCGCGAGCGCAACGCGCGTGCCCTCGGCGACAACCAGCGCCTAAGCGAGCTGGCCGCGCTGCTGTCGGGCAAGACCGACATCGACGCCGTCCTCCGTGTCGTCACCGCCGCGCTCGCCGACGCATTCCCGATGCAGGCCGGGGGCATCGTCCTCGACGCCTGGGGCCTCGACCGGGCCGACGTCGTGCTCTCCGGGCCGCTGAACTCCTCTGCGCTGCGCTCACTCGTTGCAGAGGCCGCTGGCAGGGAGGGGCAGAGCGTAGACCCCGACTCCATCCGCGTTCGCGGTGAGGGAAGGGTCGTCGATCGCGACAATGCCGAAGAGAACGAGTGGTCGACGCTCGTCGTGGAGATGGAAGGCGACGATCTCACCGTCGGCTCACTCTTCGTCGCTTCAGCAGACGGGACGCGCTACGGCGCCGACGACCGCGAGCTCCTGCAACGCATCGCCGCGCATGCAGCCACGGCGCTGCAGCGCGCTGCGCTCTTCTCGAGCGTGCGAGACGACTACGCCAAGACGATCGCCGCGCTTTCGGCGTCGCTCGAGATGCACCACCGCCCCGCGAGTGCGCACGCCGGTCGCGTGATGGAATTCGCACTCCTGATCGGCGAGGAACTCGGTCTGCCGAAGGAGGCCCTCGAGCAGCTTCGCTTCGCCGGGCTCGTCCACGAGATCGGGGTCGCCGGACTCCCCCACGAGATCCTGCTGCGCCCGTCCGCCGGTGTCGCGAGCGGTCTCGCTCGACTGAAGTCGCACTCGGAGATCGGCGCTTCGGTCTCGGAGCAGATCGCGTTCCTGCACGACATCACTCCGATCATCTTGCACCATCACGAGCGGTGGGACGGCGACGGCTATCCGGCCGCGCTTGCGGGAGAGGCCATTCCGGCGCTCGCGCGGATCCTGTCCGTTGCGGACGCGTTCGCCGAGCTCACCTCACCGTCGCCGGACCGTCTTCGGATGACATTCTGGGAGGCTCGGGAGCACATCGAGGCGGCAGCGGGCGCGCAGTTCGACCCGGCCGTCGTCGGCGCTCTCTCCTCGGCGCTCGACAAACAGGCGCGGGCAGGGGCCACGGGCCTCGTGGGCACCGACGAGAGCCAGACCCAGCTGCCTGCCTAGGGCTGCCACTCGTGTGGTCTGCGATCGCGGGCACGCCTTCGGACGCGTTTTCCTGTGCTAGAATCGGGCGCCATCGCGCCCACCGGGCGGTTGTCCGCTCCTGAGGGGCGCTCCGCAAAGAGAGGCATCCGTGAAACGCTCCCGCTACGTCGCCCAAGCCGGGCTGATAGCCGCCGTGTACGCGTCGGCGACCCTTCTCGCCCAGGGGACCCTGCAGGTCCTCGCATGGGGACCCGTCCAGTTTCGGGTCAGCGAAGTTGTCACCGTGCTCGCCATGTTCACCCCCGCCGCGATACCGGGTCTCACGATCGGCTCGATGATCGCGAACCTCTACCTGGTGTTCACCGGTGCGGGGCTCCTCGGGCTGCTCGACGTGGTCTTCGGCTCGATCGGCACGCTCATCGGGGCGATCTGGATGTGGCGATTCCGCAAGACCACGTGGCTTGCGCTGCTCGGTCCTGTGCTCAGCAATGCGCTGATCGTGCCCATCTACCTGCCGATGATCCTCAAGGCCATCGGCTTCTTCGACCAGACATATGCCCTACTCAACAGCCTGCTGGGTGGGGGAGTAGACTGGACTCAGCAATGGTGGGCCGTTTACCTGTTCGGCGTCGTGTTCGTTGGTCTTGGTCAGGCGGTCGTCATGTATGGACTCGGCCTGCCGCTGCTCGTAGCCCTGCGCCGTCTGGGCGTCGAGCGGATGATCGGAAGCGACTAACAGGAGGCACGCCATGAGCCGGAGCGGAGCGGACGCCCGTCCGCTTGACAGCGCCCCGCAGCCTCCCGCTGATTTCCTGATCCAGCACGTCTCTCCGTCGTGCACGGAGTGCTGGGGTTGCGTGCGCGTGTGCCCGGCTCGAGCGCTTCGCGTCGTCGAGGGCAGAAGCGAGGTCATCGAGGAGCGCTGCGTGAAGTGCGGCGCGTGCGTGGGCGTCTGCGGGCACTCCAGCCACACCGTCCGCGATGACACCGCGGCGGTCCGCGCGCTCCTGCGTACGGGGCGGCCGGTCGTGGCGTTGCTCGCGTCCGAGGCATCGGCAGCCATGTATCCGCACTCGCTCGACGAGATCGAGTCCATGCTGGAGACCCTCGGCTTCACCGCGGTCGAGACCACGGTGCTCGGTGAGGAGATCATCGCCGAAGCCTACGAACGCATCCACGGCCGTATCGGTGACGCGCTGCCGAGGCTGCGCTCGACATGCCCCGTGACCGTCGACTGGGTGCGCCGCTTCTACCCGCAACTGACCGGCGCCCTTGTGCCGCTCGTTCCGCCGTATGTCGCGCAGGCGCGACTCATTCGCCGCGTGTACCCGGCCGACGTGGCCGTCGTCTACGTCTCGCCGTGCTACGCGCGCAAGGACGAGGTCTTCGAGTCCGAGGTCGCTGGCGCGGTCGACGTCGCGATCGACTTTTCCGAGCTTGGGCGCCTGCTCGCCGTCGCGCCGCGACGCCCCCGACCGGACGGACGGTCCGCCAGGCGCCCCAGAGCCGTCAAGCAGCTCTCGCTCACCGATGGATTTCCGCGTCGCATCCTCGCCGAGGCGGGAACCGCAAGTACGTCCGTCGTGACCGTGCGGGGACTCGAGGCGATCGACGAACTGCTGACGGCGATCGTCCGGGGCGAGGCGGCCCCTCCCGTCGTCGACATGCTGCTGTGCGACGGTTGCATCGACGGACCCGCGGTGGCGCCAGACCTGTCCGTGTACGCGAAGCGCGGCATCGCGATGGCCGAACGCGAACGCCAGGGTCCTGCGCTCGTGGACAGCCGAGAATTCCTCGCCGCCCTTCCGCAGGTCGAGGTGCAGCGCTCGTTTGCCGCGACACCGGCGCTTCGACAGGTGCCGTCAGCCGAAGAGGTCGCCGATTGCCTCGCGCAAGCAGGCTTTTGCAGCGCCGACGAGACGATCGACTGCGGGGCCTGCGGGTACACGACCTGCGTCGAGCACGCACAGGCCGTTCTTCTCGGGAACTCGACGTGGGACATGTGCTTCCCGCTGCAGCGCCGCAAGGCGAAGTTCCTCGCCGACGAGCTCGATCGCCTTGCCGCGCGCGACGCCCTGACGGGCCTGTACAACCGGCGGGCCTTTGACGAGCGTCTCGCCGAGGAGACCGCCCACGCACACAGGTACGAGACAGCGCTCTCGCTCATCATGTTCGACGTCGATCGCTTCAAGGACGTCAACGACCGGTTCGGCCATCCCGCCGGAGACGCCGTCCTCTCGGCGGTCGCCGATGTGCTCCAGCGCGAACTGCGCGCGTCGGACGTGGCGTGCCGCTACGGCGGTGACGAGTTCGCGGTCATCCTGCCGGGCAGCACCAAGACCGAGGCGTTCGCGGTTGCCGAGAAGCTGCGCGAAGCGCTCTACTCGGGGCCGATCGTTCTGCCCGAAGGCCAGTCCGTGCGAGTCACCGCGTCGTTGGGAGTCGCCGCTGTCGGCGCCCTCATCGTCGACGGACCCTCGTTGCTGGCCGCGGCCGACCGAGCGCTCTACGGTGCGAAAGCCGCAGGCCGCAACCGGGCTCACCTGGCAGCCGGCTAGCATCCAAACGCCGTTGACTCGGCCGGAGACGGTCGATCATGTGCGCACGGACACATGCTGCCACGCATTGCCAGCCGCCGCACTCGCTGTCTCGGGTAGACAGTCAGTGACGGATCTCGGCCATGCCGGGCATGGCGAATCAAGCTGGCAGGGAGCGCGGGTGACATGCATTCGGCTATCTTGTGGCAGCGGGAAGGCGACCGCATCCGCTGCCACCTGTGCCCGAACGCGTGTCTCATCCACGCTGGCGGCCGAGGGATCTGCGGGGCGCGCGGCGAGTTCGAGGGCGAACTCCAGGCCCTGACCTACGGACTGGTCTCCTCGATGGCGGTCGATCCGATCGAGAAGAAGCCGCTCTTTCACTATCGGCCGGGCACCCAGGTGCTCTCGCTGGGTTCGGTGGGCTGCTCCATGCGATGCGGCCACTGCCAGAACTGGGAGATCTCGCGGTCCGAGTCGGACGTGGGCGTCCGCTACATCACGCCTGAGGACGTGGTGGAGGCCGCGTCACGTGCGCACACTCCGGGCATCGCGTTCACCTACAACGAACCGATCATCTGGCTGGAGTACGTGCTCGACGTCGGACGGTTGGCCAGGGAGCGGGGGCTCTACATCGCCATGGTCACGAACGGCTACGTCACCGGGGAGGGACTCGACGCCTTCTCCGAGGTGGTGGACGTGTGGCGCGTCGACATCAAGGGCTTTACCGACGCGACCTACCGGCGCCTATGCCGAGTCCCGCATCCGGAGGCGGTTCGGGAACAGGCCGTTCGCGCCAAGCACACGTTCGGCATGCACGTTGAGTGCGTGACGAACGTGGTGCCCACCGTCAACGACTCCGACGATGAGCTCCGCGACGTCGCTCGGTGGATCTCCAAGGAGCTCGGCCCGGCGACTCCATGGCACGTGACGCGATTCATGCCGTACCTCGAGTTCGCCGACCTGCCGCCCACGCCTGTGGCCACGCTCGCGCGGGCCGAGGAGATCGGCCGCGAGGAGGGTCTGCACTTCGTGTATCTCGGCAATGTCGCCACTGAGGGCGGCGAGGACACGAGATGCCCGTCGTGCGGGCAGGTTGCCGTGGCTCGCCGAGGGTTCGCCGTCGTGGACGAGAAGTTCACCGCCGAAGGCCACTGCCGACAGTGCGGGGGCGACTTGGGTATCGTGACCGGCGCAAAGGCGGGTACACCCTCTTCGTAGCGTCTCGGAAGGAACTGGAATGCCTGAGTCGACGCACGAGGAACGCCCGCGCGTCCTGATCTTCTTCGACTACGCCTGCCCGTTCTGCTACCTGGACTGGGCGAGGTTCGAGCGCCTTCAGGAGGAATTCGGCGCGGATCTGATCCTGAGCCCCTACGAGCTTCGGCCGATGCTGCCTGAAGAGGGGGTCGACCTCGAGGAGATCGGCGCCGGGCACAGCGCACGAGTCGTGCAGTACATGGAGCGGATGGCCCGGGAAGCCGGATTCTGCTACGAGGAGCAGTCCTTCGTGCCTAACTCGCACCTCGCGCTGGCGCTCGGGGAGTTCGCACGCGACGTGAGCCCGGCGCGGCACTTCGCCGTGCACGAGGCGATCTACCAGGCCTACTACTGCGACGGCGCCAACATCGGCGACCTGGACGTGCTGCTCCACGTCGCGGCAGTCGGCGGCCTGGACGTCGGACTCGTCCGCGACGCGCTTGACGGCGGCGTCTACGACGAGCGACTGCACCAGTTCCGCCATCTGGCGATGGCGCTCGGCGTGCAGGCGACCCCTTCGGCGTTGATCTGCAATGAGCTGTTCATCGGCACGCGGCCCTACCAGCTACTCGCCGATGCGGTCGGCCGCTGCATGGGGCGCCCTCGGCGATTGGCGAGCGGGCTCGTGGAGGAGACGGTCGGTCGGGAGGAGTCGGGCGAGCCGGCCACTATTCGGGGGACCTGACCGGGGGGGCGAGGGGAGCCGCGCGGGTGAGCACGGGTTCGCCCGGATCGTGCGACCGGTCGAGGTGATTCGGTTCTGCGGAGGGGCAGCTAGGGGTATCATGGTGCAGGCTCGGGAGGGGACCGGGCGGTCCGGGGAAGCCGGACACAGACTGACGCGGGAAAGGTAGCTTCACTGTGGAACCCTGCGTGATCATCCCTACGTTCTGGAGTCGACGTCGAGGCCGCGTGTCCGACGACGACCTGATCAACATCTACGACCACCCGACCCCGATCGACACGGACGGAACCCTGCCCAACGTGCTCAGTTCGCTCGAGCATGTCGAGGGTCTGGACCGCGTTGTCGTCATCGTCTCGGCGACCGACGCGACCATCGAGCACCGGGCTGAGGACCGCGTTCGCGATATCGTCGCCGACCATCCCGCGGTGGACGCGATGGTGTTTGGCCCTGCTGAGCTGGGAAGTCTCCACCGCAGACTCGAGCAGCTCGAGTTCTCCGACATGCTGCATGGCGTCAATCTCACAGGCTATGGCGCCGTGCGCAACCTCGGCCTGATGGTGGCGGCCGTGCTCGGCAGCGATGTGGCCCTCTTCCTCGACGACGACCAGGTCGTCACCGACCCCAAGTGGCTGAGCACGGGGCTTTGGGGCGTCGGCCGTAAGCTCGAGGACGGGACGCCGATCCTCGCGAAGACCGGCTACTACACCGACGCCGAGGGCCAGTACCTCCGCAAGGACCGAGGTGCCTGGTACGACATGTTCTGGCGCCAGCGTGAGCGGCTGAACCAGGCGCTCGATGTCATCAGTCGCCCGCCGCGCCTGCAGCGCTCGACGATCGCGTTCGGCGGGTGCCTGGCTCTGCACCAGGACATGTTCATGAACGTCTCGTTCGACCCATGGGTGGTGCGGGGCGAGGACATGGACTTCGTCATCAACGCGCGGATGCACGGCGCCGACGTCTTCCTCGACGACGACTGGCACGTCGTGCACCAGCCGCCGCAGGCGGTCAGCGAGGCGCTTCGCTGGCGCCAGGACGTCTACCGGTTCGTCTACGAGCACCGCAAGATCGAGTTCGCCAAGTCGCAGGTCGATCTTCGGCAGGTCTCCGCGGCGTCGATGGCGCCGTATCCGGGCGAGTTCATCGGTTCGAGCGTAGGGTGGCGCGCGTTCCTCACCGGCATACTCAGGGCCGTCGGCCGTCCCGAACACAGCAAGTACTTCCAGGCTGCGCTTCACGCCTCGAGCGATGCCGGCAACTACGCGCGCGAGAACTGCCAGAACTACTTCGAGTTCCAGCGCCGTTGGCCGCTCATGATGGAGACGATCTACGACGACGTCGCGCTCAAGTCGCTGTTCACGGGCGAGCGCCGCGTCGATCGCTCGGCGATCACCGGCCGCTTCCCTGTCGTGCCGTCGGCCGAGTAAGGGCGGCGCCGCCGGGCATGCCGAGGTTCGTTGCGACGGTAGTGATCGGGTTCGTGTCGGGGGTGCTGTCGGGCATGTTCGGCATCGGTGGAGGGGTCATCACGACCCCTGCGATCCTGGCGCTCGGCGCTCCGGCACTCGTCGCCGTGGGTACCCCGTTGCCGGTCATCCTTCCGAGTGCGCTGGTCGGGGCCTACTCGTACTGGCGCAAAGGGATCGCCGAACTCCGCTCGGGCGTCATCGCCGGCCTTGCAGGAGCCGTGTTCGCGGTCGGGGGAGCGTGGCTGGCGACCCGCGTCGGCGGGGCCGTCGTCCTGATGCTCACCGCCGTGCTTATCTTGGTGATGGCCGTCGACATGCTCATGCAGTCGATACGTCCGCCCGTGCCGCTCGGGGCCGAAGCTGATGCGGGCCTGATGAGTGAGGTCGCCGAGGGCCAGGACACAGAAGCTCGCGAGCAGCCGTCGACGGTCCGGTTGCTCGCGATCGGGGCGATCACCGGCGCCTACTCCGGCTTCTTGGGGCTTGGCGGGGGGTTCGTCCTCGTCCCGCTGCTCTCGCGCTGGCTTCGCTTTCCCATCAAGCGCGCGATCGCGACGTCGCTCGTGACTATCGCGATCCTCGCGATCCCCGGCTCGATCGCGCACTGGCGGCTCGGCAACATCGATCCGCTCATCGCACTAGGGCTCATCGTCGGCGTGATGCCCGGGGCCGCGCTCGGCGTGCGCATCACGCTCGGCTCGAGCGATCGTGCCGTCCGCATCGGTTTTGCCGCGCTGCTCGCCCTCGCCGGCATCGCGCTGTTCGTCTCGCAGCTCTGGACCCTGCTGCGATGAGCCTGCGCTCCCACGACGCGACCGGCGCCGAGCTGGAGCGCCTCTGGCCTGCAGCTCGCGGTTCCCGACTGTTCGACTCGCCGGCGGAGATGCGCGAGTTCGCCGCCGAAGCACCGTGGCGCGTGCGCGTCGACGGCCGAAGCGATGCCGCCATCGTCGAGCGATGGCGCTCTCACCTCGACATCCTGTCGATACGCGCCCTCTGGACGCCGAACCGCCGCCTGTCGCGATGGGTCGACGACCTCGCCGCCGTGGCCAGGCAGCACGGCTTTGGCAGGCTGCTCTCGCCGCTGCTGCCGCAGACACTCCTTCGGCAGTGGCTCGCACAAGGCATGCGGCTGGCCGAGCCGCTCGTGGCGTTCCAGGGCGCTCCCAGCGTCGTCGCTGCCGCGGCGTCGCGGACGGAGGCCGTCGTTCGGCACGGTCGCGACGAGGACCTGCGGCACGCCGAGGAGATCGACCGCGAGAGCTTCGGCGAGTTCTGGCGGTACGGGCCACGCGATCTCGGACGTGCCGTGAGACGCGAGCGGTTCGCCGTCGCGGTCGTGGGAGGGCAGGTCGTCGGCTATACTTTGTGCACCGTGAGCCGGGGTTCAGGCGTGCTGAGCAGGCTCGCCGTCCACCCTTCGGCAAGGCGGACAGGCATAGGCTCAGCATTGCTCGCAGAGGCGGCCGCATCAGCCGAGCGTTCCGGCGCCGTCACCTTCACGCTGTGCACGCAGGAATCGAATTCGGCTTCACGTTCGCTGTACGCGGGCGCGGGACTGACGGAAGTCGCCGAACGGTACGGCCTGGCTATCGGAAGCGCTCTCAGAGAGTAGGAGGCCCTAGATGCGCACTCGCCGCAGCGTTGCCATCGACGTCCTCCTTGCCTCGGCCGTGGTCGTGCTCGTGTCGACCGCGGTCTTCGGGCTGTTCGCCGAGGTCCCGCCGGTGGTCCCGCTTGCCGCCGTCATCGGGCTCGCGGTGCTCGCCGTCATCATGGTGATCGTGCGCTTCGCCCAGTGGCCGGACCACCTCGTTGCGCTCCAGTCGCAGACGATCCTCGCCATCGCCAACGAAACCTCGACGTACATGCGCCAAGGGCTCACCAACGAGACCGCGCAGGCGGTGTGCCGGATCATCCTCGCGAACACCGACACGGCCGCCGCAGTCGCGATCACCGATACCCACTGCGTCCTCGGGTTCGCGGGCATCGGTCAAGACCACCATTCGGTCGGCGGCCCGATCATCACGCGCGCGACCCAGGAGGTCCTCGAGAGCGCGCGCCACGAGGTTCTCCAGAGCCGCGAGGAGATCGGCTGCCCGCGGGCGGACTGCGTTCTCAAGGCGGCCATCGTCGTTCCCCTGGCGATCAGGGCCGAGCCCGCCGGGACGCTCAAGTTCTACTACACCGCACCGCGCATGCTCACCGAAACGCAGGTCAGCATGGCCGAAGGACTCGCTCGGCTCCTCTCCACGCAGCTCGAGCTCTCCGAACTCGAGCGACAGACCGAGCTGGCGACCCGCATGGAGCTCAAGGCCCTTCAGGCGCAGATCAATCCGCACTTCCTGTTCAACACGATCAACACGATCGCCTCGCTCATCCGGACCGATCCGGCGCGGGCGCGCACCGTCTTGCGCGAGTTCGCGTCCTTCTACCGGCGAACACTCGAGACCGGTGACGAGCTCATCCCGCTGTCGATGGAGCTCGAGCAGACGCGCCGGTACCTGGTCCTCGAGCAGGCGCGCTTCGGCGACCGCGTGAGCTTCACCGACAAGATCGACACGCGACTGTCGAGCATCCTCGTGCCCGCCTTCATCATCCAGCCGATCGTTGAGAACTCGATCCAACATGGCATGCGACCCGAGGGTCCGCTCGCGATCACCCTCGATGCCGTCGCCGAGGACGGGCAGGCGATCGTGCGCATCACCGACGATGGCAACGGCATCTCGCCCGAGATCCTCCCGCATGTTTTGAAGGCAGGGTTTGGAAAAGGGCTTGGCATCGCGCTCAAGAATGTTGACGATAGACTCAAAGGGCACTTCGGGCCGGGGTCCGGTATCGCGATCGAGAGCGAGAAGGACAAGGGAACGGTCGTCACGCTCGTGCTCGCGGACCTCGACCAGATCGAGAAGCAGGGTGCGCGAGACGGAGCCGACGGGTACTCGGCGGCTCGCTGAGAGGAGGCGGGATGCTCAAAGCGCTTGTAGTGGACGATGAAGCCCCGGCACGTTCGGAGCTCCGCTTCCTGCTGGAGGAAGCGGGCGGTGTCGAGGTCGTCGGCGAGGCGTCGAACGCGGTCGAGGCACTGCAGCTCATCAAGGCGATCCCCTACGACGTCATCTTCCTCGACGTCCAGATGCCCGGTCTTTCGGGGATGCAGCTTGCCGAGGTGCTCGCAGGCCTGCAGAAGCCGCCGGCGATCATCTTCGTCACGGCTCACTCCGAGCATGCGGTCAAGGCATTCGAGGTCCAGGCGGTCGACTACCTGATGAAGCCCGTCGAGCTCGACCGGCTCAAGCAGGCGGTCGATCGTCTCGCGCCGGCAGGCTCGCCCGAAGCGCGGCTCGAGCGCATCCCCGTCGAGAAGGCCGGCAAGAAGCTCCTCGTGTCCGTCGACGAGATCCTCTACATCATGGCCAAGGACGACTACTCGTACCTGCACACCGAGGCGGACCGGTATCTCTCGACGATCTCGCTTGCGAACCTCGAACAGAAGCTCGAGCCGAGCGGGTTCTTCCGCGTGCACCGGCGCTACCTCGTGAACCTCAAGCGCGTCAAAGAGGTCGTCCCCATGTACGGCGGCACGCTCCTGCTCACGCTCACGGACAAGGCAGGGACGCAGATCCCCGTCTCGCGCCGCCGCGTGCCCTCTCTCAAGAAGGCGCTCGGGCTGTGAGCCGCTCCTCGGCACACTCTGCCGAGGAATCCGCCCACGCCGAGAAGGGGCGCCCGTTTCGCATCGGCGTCATCTCGGACACGCATGGCAAACTCTCGGACGAGGCCTTCCGGGCTCTGGAAGGCGTGGACGCGATCGTCCACGCCGGTGACATCGGGAATCCGAACGTGCTCTGGCAGCTGATGTCGATCGCGCCGGTCACGGCGGTACTGGGCAACACGGACTACGACCTCCCCGGCTTGGACCTCGGTCCGATCGCGAGCGTGCCCCTCGGCGGTGTCCGCGTGTTCGTGACACACGACGTGAAGACGGCCACCGTGCCCCCGGAGGCCACGCTTGTCATCAGCGGCCACACGCACATGCCGAGGGTCAGCCGCAGCGGCAGGCGGCTCTACGTGAATCCGGGCTCGGCGAGCCGTTCGCGCGGCGCGGGGCATACGGTTGCCATCGTGAGCATCGTCTCCGGCGGGGACGTCGACGCGGAGATCGTCACGATCTAGCGGGAGCCTTCGCTAGCCGAGCGCGTCTTCGGCGAGCGCTTCGGCGAGTTGCGTGACCCGCTCGGGCGACGCGTCCGGCAGCTCGATCCACACGACAGGGCGCCGGTGCTTGGCGAGCGTCAGGAAGTCCCCGGCGGCTTGCGACCGGATCAGGTCGGCGAGCGTCCAGCTCTGGCCCGGCACCTCGATCCGCGGTTCGTCGCGTGCCGTGATGACGACGAAGACGCCCGTCTCCGGTCCACCCTTGTGGAGCTGCCCCGTCGAGTGGAGGTAGCGGGGGCCGAGCTCGAGCACGGTCGCGTGCCCGGTCGTCGCGGCTACGGGCGGGACCGACGCACGGAGGGGCGAGATCAGCGTCGGATCGTCGGGCAGGTAGGTCAGCAGCGCGAAGTACCCCCCTTTGCCGAGTCTGGCGAGCGCGGCCTCGAAGGCCTCGGGCACCGTCGCCACGTCGCGCGATCGGACGCCCTCGCTGAACGTCATGCGCACGCCGTCGGCCTCGAGGGTCGGGCAGGGGGCTTCGGCTCGTCCCTCGAGCACATCGAGCGTCGCAGCCTTCGCCTCGGCGACGTTGGGCTCGTCGAACGGGTTGATGCCGAGCAGGAAGCCGACGAGCGCCGTGGCGTGCTCCCAGCGCACGAACTCCGAGCTGAGGTCGTAGCGGTCCTCGAAGACGATCTCGAAGACGGGGCGACGCGTTCGCTCGTCGGGGACCCACGCTGCAAGCTGGGCGTCCTCGGCGAAGCGCAACACCACCACGCTGCGGTCGTCGCCGTAGCCCGTCGGGGTGCGGGGGCTGAGCTCCGGCACGGGAATCACGCCGACGCCTTCCTTGCCCGTCGACTCAGCGATGAGCTGCTCGGCCCACAGCGCGAACGTCTCCAGGCCCGGAGAGGTGACCATCGTCAGTTTGTCGCGGCCCGAGGCGTGTCCGTCGGCGATGAACGCCGCGAGCTGGACGGCGGGGTTGTCGGGGCTCTGAAGCGCGCAGCGGCGTTGCGCTTCGGCGCCTCTGCCGAGCAGCGCTTCGAGGTCGATTCCCGCACACGCCGCGGGGGCGAGGCCGAAGATCGTCAGCGCGGAGAAGCGCCCGCCCACGTCCGGTGGGGCGAGCAGGGTCGCGCGGAATCCATCCGTCTCGGCGAGGGCCTCGAGCGAGGAGCCGGGGTCGGTGATCGCGACGAAGTGACGGCCCGCCGAGTCGCCGAGTTCCGCGTCGGCCCATGCTCGGAAGATGACGTAGAGGGTATTCGGCTCTATCGTGCCGCCGGACTTGCTCGAGACGAAGAACGCCGTAGTGGCGGGATCAAGGTCGCGCATGAGCCTGGACACCGTCGTCGGTGACGTCGTGTCGACGACGTGGATTCGCGGGCCGGAGACGATGGGGTCGAAGACGGACGCGAGGGTGAGCGCTGCCAGAGACGACCCACCCATGCCGAGGAGCACGACATCGGCGATGTCGTCGGCGACGAGCTCGCGTGCGAGTTCACGCGCGCGGCCCTCGGCGGGGAGCGAGCAGCTGCCCACGTCGGTCCAGCCGAGCCGGTCGCTGATGCGCGCCTGCACCTCGGGGTCGTCGGACCACAGGGACGGGTCTCGGGAGAGCAGCCGCCGGACGGCGTGCTCAGCGTTCATCCGTTCGAGCGAGGTCATCGCAGCTCCTTGGCGTCGCGGGACTCCAACGATACGTTCCCGTCGAGCGGCGGTTCGTCATCGGCGCCTTCGACGTCGAGTGCGGGCTCGTCCTCGGTCCCGGCGGCTTCGAGCGGGACGGGCTCGAGATGCTGAGGCGCCTCGAGTCTCGTGACGATGATGCCGCCGGTGACCACCATCAGCCCGCCGAGCACCGTGGCGATCGTGAGCGACTCGCCGAGGAAGGCTGCTGCGAAGGCCACCGCGGCGACCGGCTCTCCATAAGTCAGGATGGCCGCCCGGTCGGTCCGCACCCGGCGCAGGCCGCCGAGGAAGAGCAGGCCCGCGAACGCTGTCTGCACCACGCCGAGGATCACGAGCGCTCCGTACGCACCCGGAGAGCTCGGCGCATCGCCCCGGGCGTAGAACCACGCGACAGCCGGCGCGAGCAGAAGCGAGGCGACCGCGTACTCGATCGTCATCAGGGTGGTGCCGGACACCCCGCGCAGGATCTTCTTGGAGCGCAGCAGCAGGACGGCATAGGTGATCGCCGCGCAGAACGCGAGGAACGCACCGAGCAGTTCGCGCGGCTCGGCGACGCCCAAGCCCTGCGGCGCCATGATGACGACGATGCCGCCGAGCGCGAGTGCGAGGGGCAGCACGATCCTGCGGTCGAATCGTTCGCCGGTCACCCACGGCGCCCCGATAGCGACGAACACGGGGCCGGTATAGGCGAGCAGTTCCACGGTTGCGACGTTGGCGAGGTCGAGCGCCGTCAGGAAGAGGGTCCAGTTGATGGTGAGGACGACCGCCTGACCGGCTATCTGCAGGAGTTTGGGGCGGCTCAGCTGCGTGATCTCACGGATCCGGCCCGTGAAGACGAGGTAGCCCGCCACCGATGCCCCGGCGAAGAAGACACGGAAGAACACCTTGATGATCGACGCGCCGTCGACGGCTCGAATGACGAGAGGGATGGTCGCCCAGATGAGACTGGCCACGGCTATGGAGCCGAGGCCAGCGAGCTCTTGCCTGCGAGCGGTCGTCGAGGTCATGCGACCCATCGTAACCGAGCCTCTGCGGTGCCGGAGCGTCCGGTACCTAGCAGATGCGAGGCAGCTGCTCCCCGACGAGCATGTCCATCACCCGCGTGGCGCCGAAGCCGGTCTGGACGTAGACCTTACCGGGGTTCTCGGCAGCGACCTCCCCGATGACGGCGGCATCTTCGCCGTATGGCGCTGCCTTCATCGCCTCGAGCGCCGCCTCGGCCTGCTCGGCAGGAACGATGGCGACCATCTTGCCTTCGTTGGCGACCTGATAGACGTCGTAGCCGAGCATCTCGGACGCTCCGCGCACCTGCTCTTTGACCGGGACCGACGCCTCGTGGATCGAGACGGAGACGCCGCTCGCCTGCGCGAGCTCGTTGAGCGTCGATGAAAGCCCCCCGCGGGTCGGATCGCGGAAGCAGCGGGTGTCCGGGGCGGCCTCGAGCACGGCTGCGACGAGGTGGTTGAGCGGGGCGGCGTCGGTCTCGATGTCCGTCGAGAACTGGAGGCCCTCGCGGATCGAGACGATCGCGATCCCGTGGTCGCCGAGCGTGCCGCTCACGAGGACCTTGTCGCCGGGCTTGAGGTTGCGGCTCGACAGGTCGCGGCCTTCGGGCAGCAGGCCGACCCCGGCGGTGTTGATGAAGATGCCGTCGGCGTGACCCTTCTCGACGACCTTCGTGTCGCCGGTGACGATGTGCACTCCCGCCTCACGCGCCGAATCGCGCATGGACACGAGCACGCGCCGAAGGTCGGCGACCGCGAAACCCTCCTCGAGTACGAACCCCACCGAGAGATACAGCGGGACCGCGCCGGCCGTGGCGACGTCGTTGACGGTGCCGCACACCGCGAGCTTCCCGATGTCGCCACCGGGGAAGAAGATCGGGCTGACCACGTAGGTGTCGGTCGTGAATGCCATTCGGGGGCCGGCGAAGGGGAGCGACGCCGCATCGTCGAGATGCTCGCGCAGCTGCTTCTCGTCGAACTCCTCGACGAAGACCTCTTCGATCAGCTCGCGCATCATCGTGCCGCCCGAGCCGTGTGCCAGCATGATCGTGTCCGAGCGCATTCAGCCTCCCGTGGGTTGTCGAGGGGTGGTGCTGCGAGCGGTGATGGGTCTAGCGGTCGCCGTAGTCGGTGTAGCGATAGTACGCCGCGCAACTGCCCTCGGACGACACCATGCACGGTCCGATGGGGTGCTCGGGCGTGCAGGCCTTCGCGAACAGCTTGCACTCGAAGGGCAGCGTCACGCCGCGCAGGACGTCGCCGCACTGGCAGCCGGGGATCTCGCGCGGTTCCTCGGGTTGCACAGGGACCTTCTTCATCGCGTCGAACTCGGCGAACTCCTCGCGGATGGCGAGACCGGTGCCCGGGATGATCCCGATGCCGCGCCAATCGGCGTCGGCGGGTTCGATCACCTCGCCGAAGAGCTTGCGGGCCTGCTCGTTTCCGCCCGGGGAGACGCCGCGGGTGTAGCCGATCTCGATGTCGGCCTCGCCCTTCTCGAGCTGCTGCATGAGCATCCAGATGCCCTGAAGCACGTCGATGGGCTCAAAGCCGGTGATGACTCCGGGGACGTTGTATTCCTCCGCAAGGAACTGGTAAGGCTCCGGGCCGATGATGGTGGACACGTGGCCCGGGAGGAGCAGCGCGTTGATTGCGACCTCCGGGTCGTTCACGAGCGCACGCAAGGCCTCGGGGACGGTCTTGTGAGCGGAGAAGACGCTGAAGTTCTTCAGGCCCTTGGCCTGAGCGCGCTTGATCGCGGCCGCGATGACCGGAACCGTGGTCTCGAACCCGACGCCGATGAAGACGACCTGGCGATCGGGGTTCTCTTCGGCGATCGCCAGCGCGTCGAGAGGGGAGTACACGACGCGGACGTCGCGACCCTCGGCCTTCTCGCGGGAGAGCGAGCTGCGCGAGCCCGGGACCTTCATCATGTCGCCGAAGGTGGTCACGGTGACGTCGGGTTGGCGGGCGAACTCTATCGCGGTGTCGATGTCGATGTTCGCGGTGACGCACACGGGGCAGCCCGGGCCGGAGATGAGGATCACGTTCTCGGGCATGACGGCGCGAAGTCCGTTGCGAGCGATGGCCACGGTGTGGGTGCCGCAGACCTCCATGATCTTGACGGGGCCGGTCTTGGCGGCTGATGCAGCGATAGCGTCGATGAGACCCCGTGCTATCTCAGGGTCGCGGAAACCGGAGAGGTCCATGGTGGGTTACGCTCCTTCGGCGAGTTCCGCTTCGGCCTCGTCGTACAGGCCGGGGACCTGCTTGAGAAGCTCGAGAGTCTCGTTTGCGAATTCCTCGTCCACCACCTGCAGGGCGAACCCGGCGTGCACAAGGACGAAGTCGTCGATCTTGGCATCGGGCACGAGGTCGATACTGACCTTGCGCGTGACTCCCATGATCTCCACGGTCGCCATGGTCTCCTGCTCGATCTCGATGATTCGGGCTGGGATCGCTAGACACATGATCCGAACGCCTCCTGTCCTGGCGCGCGTCCCGCTGCGCACCTATCCTTCATGTCGCCTTGCCCAAGCAATGACGGCTTGGCCGAACGAGATAGCACCGTCGTTGACCGGCAGCCTCAGGTGTATCAGGGGTTCGAGCCCCGCGTCGGACAATCGTTGCGGCGCTTCGCGTGAGATGTGGCGGTTCATGAACACGCCACCGGCGAGGGCCACCTTACGCGTGCCGGCGCGTTCGGCAAAGCCTAGGCCTGTCTGGACTATACACTCGATGACTGCTCGGTGGAAACGCGTGGAGATTACCCCCGCAGGTATGCCTCGGGCAATGTCTTCGAGAACGGAATGCAATAGCGGTGCCGGGTCGATCATCTCCGGGACGCCGCTCCCGCGACCGAACGAATACGCGCCGTCAGCGGTCGTGTCCATCGCGGCTTCGAGCAGGATCGCCGCTTCTCCCTCGTAGCGAGCGTCATCGGCGACTCCCGCGAGCGCCGCGACGCTGTCGAACAAACGACCCATCGAGCTCGTCATCGGCGTATTGACGCCGCGCTCGATCATCCGGGCGAGCAGCGCCTCTTCTCCCTCGGCAAGCCGCGAACGGAGCGGATCGGCTCCCGGGTGGTCCAAAAGTCCTAGTTCGGTGAGCGTGCCGACAGCCATCCGCGCCGGCCGGCGGATCGCAGCAGATCCTCCGGGCATCGGGACGTAACGCAGGTGCGCGGCGCGCTCGTAGCCGACCCAGTCGGCGATGAGCACCTCCCCGCCCCAGATGCGCCCGTCCTCGCCGTAGCCGGTGCCGTCCAGAGCGATGCCGACGACGGGCTCGGAGATCCCGTGCTCCGCGGTCACGCTCGCGATGTGGGCGTGATGGTGCTGCACTCCCACCTTCGGCAGGTCCTGCTCGAGGGCCCACTTCGTCGACAGGTACTCCGGATGCAGGTCGTAGGCGATGAGCGCCGGCTTCACCCGGAAGAGCCGCTCGTAGAGATCCAGCGTGGCCTGGTAGTGCGCGAGTGTCTCAGCGTTCTCCAGATCGCCGATGTGCTGCGATACGAAGGCGTTGTCCTGTTTGACGAGGCAGAACGTGTTCTTCTGCTCGGGCCCCACCGCGAGTATCTGCGTCTTCGACTTGAACGGCAGCTTCACCGGATACGGCGCGTAGCCGCGCGCACGGCGGATGAGCTGCATCTCGCCGTCGACCTTGCGCACCACCGAGTCGTCGTAGCGCGAGTAGATGTCTCGGTCGTGCATGAGGAACGCGTCAGCGATGTCGCCCAGGCGGCGCATCGCCTCCTCGTTCTCGGCCGCGATGGGCTCTTCGGAGAGGTTCCCCGAGGTCATGATGAGGACCATCCCGCTCTTCTTCATGAGCACGTGATGCAGTGGCGTGTACGGCAGCATCACGCCCAGGTAGCGGTTCTTCGGCGCGACGTTGTCGGCTACGGCGGCCGATGTGACAGCCGGGTCGGGGACCACCCGCTTGTGGAGCAAGACGATGGGCCTCACGGTGCCAGCGAGCAGCGCCGCCTCGTCCTTGTCGACGTCGCAGTAGCGCTTCGCCGTGGTCAGGTCGGCCATCATGACGCCGAGAGGCTTGCCCCAGCGGCGCTTCCGGTCCCTCAGGCGCGCGACGGCCGACTGCACGGTCGCGTCGCATGCGAGCTGGAAGCCGCCGAGACCCTTCACCGCCACGATCCCCCCGGCGCGCAGCACCCGGATGGCCTGGTCGATCGGGTCG
>JACRBU010000097.1 GCA_016213085.1 Coriobacteriales bacterium | reverse complement strand
CAGCGTGGACTTGCCGACCCCGGATCCGCCCAGCAGCGCCGCCGTCACGCCGGGAGCGATCAGCGAGCGGATCGCCGCGAGGCCGTCGCCGGTCACGGCGCTCTCGAGCAGCACGTCGACCCCTATCGACACCGACTGCGCTTGCGCGCGCGCGTCCTCGGGCTCGGGACACAGGTCGGACTTGGACAGCACCACGACGGGACGGGCTCCGGATTCGTGTGCGAGCACGAGTTCGCGCTCGAGCCGCCGAAGGTTCGCTCCACGACCGGACAGCGACTGCACAACGAACACGACGTCGACGTTCGCGATGAGCACCTGCTCGCCGGTCTCTTCGCCCGGGTCCTTGCGAGTGAACGCGCTCCGGCGCGGAAGGATCGCCTCGATGATGGCCAGGTCATGACCCTCGGGGCGCGAGAGGGCCACCCAGTCACCGACCACGGCCCGGCTCCCCGCCCCGCCCGTCTTCACGAGATGGACGGCGGGTTCGGCTCTCAAGACGGCTGTCTCGGTGGCCACGAGCGGGAACTCGCGGTCCACGCGAATGACCCGCGCCGGCACGAAGCCGTCTTCGGCGAGACCGTCGAATTCCGAGGCCCACTCGTCCGACCAGCCGAGAACCTCGAGGGGTACTCCGAGCGGACCCGGCTCGAGGGAGTATGCGATGTCAGGCTCGTGAGGCACGACTCGAAGGATACCCGAGCCGCGCCGCGACGTCCGTCTACTCAGCTCCGCGAACCACTACCACCGCGGTGTCGGCAAGCAGGTTCGGCCACATCCTCACGGGGCGGATGCGACCGCTGAAGCCCCCGACCGTCAAGGGGATCTCCCGCTCGATGACCCCCTCGTTCGCCGTGACGAAATCGCGGAAGTCCACGACGGTCGTATGGTGGATGTTCGGCGTGTCGTACCACGAGTACGGGATGGAGTGAGACACCGGCATGCGACCGCGGAACGCGAGATACCCGCGAACGCGCCAGTAGCCGAAGTTCGGGAAGGTGACGATGCCGCGGTTTCCGACGCGGAGCATCTCGCGAAGGACGAACGCCGGCCGCCGTACGACCTGAAGGGTCTGCGAGAGCACGACCACGTCGAAGCTGCCGTCCCGGTAGCCGCTGAGCCCGGCGTCGAGGTCCGCTTGCACGACCGAGAGCCCTCGGCCGATCGCCGACGCGATCTCCACCGGATCGAGCTCGATCCCGCGGACCTCGCACCCGCGCTCGTCGCGCAGGTGGGCCATGAGCGACCCGTCGCCGCAACCGAGGTCGAGCACGCGGCTGCCCTTCGGCACGAGGTCCGTGACGAGTCGCAGGTCGGCCCTCAGAAGGTCTTCGACCGGAGTCACGGCGTCACTCCCCTACCGCGTGCCTCTTCCAGCGCCCTGTCGAGGAACGGCTGGATGAACCGGTGCTGCTGCTCCGGCTCGAGCAGGAACGCGTCGTGGCCGTAGGGGCTCTCGATCTCCGCGAACGTGACTTCGGCGTCAACCGACCGCAGAGCGTCGACGAGCTGGAGCGACTGATACGTCGGGAACAGCCAGTCGCTCGAGAAGCTCAGCACGAGAAAGCGCGCCGGCGTGCCCGACAGAGCTTCCGGCAGGCCGGGCGCCCCGGTGGCGAGGTCGAAGTAGTCCATCGCCTTGGTCATATAGAGGTACGTGTTCGCGTCGAAGCGCTCGGTGAAGCGTTTGCCCTGGTAGGCCAGGTAGCTCTCCACCTCGAACTCGGTGACGAACTCGAACGCGAGCTCGTCGCGGTCGCGCAGGCGACGCCCGAACTTCGCGTGCATCGACTCGTCCGAGAGATACGTGATGTGACCGATCATCCGGGCGACAGCGAGACCGTGCCTCGGCTGCCCGCTCTCGTAGTAGTCGCCGCCCTTGAACTGCGGATCGCCGAGGATGGCCGTGCGGCCGACCTCGTTGAACGCGATAGCCTGCGCCGGGAGACGCCACGTGGTCGCGATCGGCAGGCACGTGCGCGTACGCTCGGGATAGCGGCGCGCCCACGCCAGGGCCTGCATGCCGCCCATCGACCCGCCCGCGACCGCGAGCAGCTTCTCGATGCCGAGCAGGTCCAGCAGCCGTACCTGGACATCGACCATGTCCTCGATGGTCACGATCGGGAAGCTCTGGCCGTACTCTCTGCCGGTCGTCGGATCGATGCTGCTCGGACCGGTCGTCCCCGAGCATCCTCCGATCACGTTCGCGCAGATGACGAAGTAGCGGTCGGTGTCGAACGCTTTGCCCGGCCCCACCATCGGGTCCCACCAGCCCGGGCGGATCGCCGTAGCCGGCGCGGCATCCGGGTCGCCGAAGGAGGCTCCCTCAGGCGACCACGCGGGGCCGTCTTCAGGGGTCCAGCCCTGCTCGCGTGCGTCCTGCTCACGCCACCCGCCGACATGCGCGTCCCCCGAAAGCGCGTGGAACAGGAGGATCGCGTTGTCGCGTTCGAGCGAGAGTTCGCCCACGGTCTCATAGACGACGTCGACCTTCGGCAACACTCGTCCCGACGAGAGCTCGACGTTCTCGAAGCTGGCAGAGCGCTCGGGGACCACGCCGGCGCTGCCGACGCGGTCCCACGGAAGAGTCGCGTGCGAGCTCGTCACGGACTACACCTTCTCCAGCGCCTGTTCGAGGTCGCCGATGATGTCGTCGAGTGACTCGATGCCGATCGACAGGCGAACGAAGTCCTCCCCGATCCCGGCACGCTCCAATTCCTCGGTCGAGAGCTGCGAGTGCGTGGTCGTCGCGGGGTGGATGATGAGCGACTTGGCGTCTCCGACGTTGGCGAGATGGCTGAAGAGGTCGACCGATTCGATAAGCGTGCGACCCGCGTCAGCGCCACCATTCACGCCGAAGATCACCACGCCACCAAAGCCGCCCTGCAGGTACTTCTTGGCGTTCTCGTGCGTGGGATGGTCTTCGAGGCCCGGGTACCCGACCCACGAGACCTTCGGGTGGTCTTGGAGGTACTTCGCAACCGCAAGCGCGTTCTCGCTGTGGCGCTGTACGCGCAGCGAGAGGGTCTCGACACCGAGCAGGAACTGGTGCGAGTTGAACGGCGAAAGCGAAGCGCCGAAGTCGCGCTGGAGCTGGACGCGCGCCTTGATGCCGAACGCGACGTTGCCCAGGCCCGGGAAGTCCCCGAAGACGTCCCAGTACTTCAGACCGTGGTAGCTCGGGTCCGGCTCCGTGAAGCCGGGATGACGGCCACCGCCCCAGTCGAAGGTGCCGCCATCGACGAGGATGCCGCCGATCGACGTGCCGTGCCCCCCGATCCACTTGGTGAGCGACTCCACGACGACAGCGGCGCCGTGCTCGATCGGACGGGTGTGGTACGGGGTCGCGAACGTGTTGTCGACGAAGAGCGGGATGTTCAGCGAGCGCCCGGCCTCGGCAAGCGCGGCGATGTCCGGCACGTCGAGACGCGGGTTGCCGATCGTCTCGATGAACCAGGCCTTCGTGGTGTCATCGCTCGAAGCGACGAAACCATCGACATCGGTCGGCTCGACGAAGCGCACGGTGATCCCGAGCTTGCGGAAGGTGTGCAGGAAGATGTTCCAGGTCCCGCCGTACAGCGAGGTGGAGCTCACGATCGAGTCGCCGGCCTGGGCGACGTTGAGAAGGCTGAGGATCTCGGCGGCGTGTCCGGACGCGACTGCGAGCGCGGCGGTCCCGCCGTGCAGGGCCGCGACGCGCTGTTCGAGCACGTCGTTGGTGGGATTCATGATCCGCGAGTAGATGTTGCCGAACGCGCGCAGCCCGAACAGATCGGCGGCGTGATCGGTGGAGTCGAACTCGTATGCGACGGTCTGGTAGATGGGGACCGCGCGGGACTTCGTGGTGGGTTCGGCGGTATAGCCGCCGTGAACAGCGATGGTGTCGAAGCCCGTGGGCTTAGGGGTGGTGTCGCTCATGTCGGTGCCTTTCGTGTCTGTGAAGTGGTTACAGCGAGCCCGCCATACGGCTGGGCGCCGAAGGCCGCCCGAGTCCTGCCAAACGGCAGTAAGACCCGGGCCGGGTCATCATCATGTCCATAACCATCATCTGCAGAGACACACCGAACATGCGCGTACGTCCACCTCCTTTGGCTGCGCGAAAGCGTTGTGAGCCGAAAGTGTGGAGGCGAGCGCAGTCGGCTGTCAAGACTCTGAGCGAGACCAAAGCGCACGTCAAGGCTGCGTATTGGTGGTCGGCTATGCTTTCGGGGCGATGAAGGGAGCGCCATGAAGATCCGACTCGGACCGACCCAGAACCTCTACCCGATGCCCTGTCCCATCGTCGTCGGCGGGACCATGGACCAGCCCCGCGCGCTTACGGTGGCCTGGATAAACGTCGTCAGCTCGACTCCCCCGACGGTGGCGATGGGAGTGCGTAGGACCCGCCACACGCTCGAGGCGATCCGCGAGCGCGGCACCTTCACGGTGAACGTCCCCCCGGCAAGCCTTGCGGCCGAGACCGACTACTTCGGGATCGCCTCCGGGCGCACGGCCGACAAGTTCGCGGTGACCGGGCTTTCGTTGGTACCCTCGGCGGTCATCGAGACGCCCATCATCGAGCAGTGCCCCTTCAATCTCGAGTGCCGCGTCACGGGCGAGACCGAGGTCGGTGAGTACGTCGTCGTGCTTGGCGAGGTCCTTGAGTCCCACGCGGACGAGTCCGTCCTCGACGGTGGAGGGGCCGTCGACATCGAGGCACTCGATCCGCTCGTCTACATCGCCGGGGCGCGCCAGTACCGGCGACTCGGCGACAAGGTCGCTGACGCCTTCAAGATCGGGCGTTCCTTCGGCGATTCTGCATAACGCGCGGTGCTACCTGCGGGTTACGGTCGAGCCGGGGGAATACTCAGACTGACGACCACGTGACGTAGGGGCTGGCTCTGTCGCTGGGGGGGCGGTGACAGACCGGTGGAGGGGAACCCAAGCGTCTCATCCGCGATCGCCGACTGGCTAGGTCGCGACTACGGGATCGACGAGATCACGCTGCCGGCCGAAGATGCGGTTGCGTGCAGCGTGCGGCTGCCCTCAGGGGCTCCTACCGACCTGCTCGAGGCAGCGGAGCACGCCGTGCGCCGGCTCGCTCATGTCGATGCCGAGGAGCTCGACCACGAGCTCATCAGAACGCTGGCAGGGGTCGGCCGTCGATCGAACGCCGACCGATGCTACCTGTATCGAGTCGACGGTGCCGCGTCCCATACGCTGCGCCCTACCCACGAGTGGGCCGCGCCAGGCGTCGAGAGAAGGGCCGACCTTCTGGATGCCCTCGACGTCACGCAGGTCCCCCGATTCCTTCGCACGTTGCGCGCCGGTGAACAGGTCTTCGTGCCGTCCGTTGCGGAACTGGACGACGAATACCGCGAAGAGCGAGTACTCCTCGACACCCATCACGTATGCACGACGCTTCTGGCGCCCGTGATCTTCGGTGGCATGCTCCAGGGCTTCGTCGGCCTGGACTGGACGCGCTCGGCCGACACCGCGGACGAATGTCGACGAGTGCTGCCGCTCGTTGCCGACGCCATCGCGGACGCGGTCGAACGCGCGTTGCTGGAACGCAAGATCCGCGGACTCGGCGGCGCGCTCGAGCATGTCCCGATCGGAGTGACCGTGTCCGACCCGAGCGGGCGGATCCTCTGGGCGAACGAGGCGTTCTCGGAACTCGCGGGGCGCAACCCCGAGGCCTTCGTCGGCACGATGACCTCCGAGCGCCCCTTCGGCCTCCCGCCGATCGAGGACCTCGGGGTGGTCCTTGCGGCCCTCGAGAGCGGCGCAACGTGGTCGCACGACGTCGACCTTCCCGAGGCCCGAGGCGGACCCCTCGTCGACCACGTGAGCACCTTCGGCGTGCGCGGGCCAGATGGCTCGCTCGACTACGTCGTCACCCTTCACGAAGACATCACGAGCTCACAGGCGCTTCAGCGCCAGGTACGGCGTGCACGAGCAGCCGTCGCCGAGGCCAACGAGGAGCTGCGCCTCCAGGCGCGCGTCGTGCACGAAGAGCTCAGCGTGGGCGCCCGGCGGCTCGTGGAAGCGGCCGAGCTGCTCGGCGAGACGGACCTCACGCCCGAGCAGCGCGCGATCGTGGGCTCCATCGCGGGAGCCGGTCGGAGGCTGCTGGTGGTCGCCGGAGAGGAGATGCCGTGAGCGCCTATGCGCTGCCCTTCACGATCGAAGTCGACTCCGACCTCGCTCAGTCGATCCCGGAATACCTGCGCCACCGCTTCATCGACGTCGGTCTGCTGCGACACGCTGCGGCGATCGAGGACTGGGTGACCGTCCAGCGCCTCGCGCGCGACATCGCGGACTCGGGGGCGATCCACGGGTTCCTCGGCATCACCGAGATCGGAGAGTCCATCGACCAGGCGGCGGAGTGCGCCGACGAGAGGGCGGTCGCGTGCGCCATCGATGAGCTGGAGGCGTACCTCAACAACGTCAGCTGGCGGGAGATTCCCTCCGAATAGCGGTGCTACCTGCAGTGTTCTCGGGTATCACGGTCAGTAACCGACCCGAAGGACGCCGCGATGAAGCTCACCGCCGAAACCAAGGTCCACGACGCCGTCTCGGCCTACCCCTTCCTTCTGGACTGGCTCGCGGAGTACGACTCCGAGTTCGAGCGCCTTCGCAACCCGGTGTTGTTCAACACCATTGCACGCGCCGCAACGCTCAAGCAGGCGGCCGCGATGGCGCGCCGGCCGCTCGACGAGTTCCTCGACGACGTGCGCGACGCCGTGGCTCGAAACGAGATCGCGGCCCATGAAGCCAGCGGCTCCGCCACACCCACCGACACGACCGCACGTGCGGCACGCCAGGAGGACCTCAAGGCCATCATCCGTGACCTGCACGCGGGCGCGAGCGTCGACGACGTGAAGGCGCGCTTCGACGCTCTGGTTGCCGGAATCGACGCCGCCGAGATCGCAGCCATGGAGCAAGCGCTCATCGCCGAGGGGATGCCCGTCTCGGAGGTCCAACGCCTCTGCGACGTGCACGTGACGGTCTTCAAGGACGCGCTCGAGGGAGAGGAAGCGGTCGAAGTCCCCGCAGGTCACCCCATCGACACGTACACGCGGGAGAACGTCGTCGTCATCGAGATCACGTCCGGGCTCCGATGCTCGCTGGACGGACTCGTTGCCGAAGCGGACCCCGACCGCACCGCGGCCATCCTCGGAGAGATCGCCGCGCAACTCGAGCGCCTGCGCGAGATCGACCATCACTATCTGCGGAAAGAGAACCAGCTCTTCCCGTTGCTCGAGGCCCACGACATCGTCGGGCCCACCCAGGTCATGTGGGGGCTCGACGACGAGATCCGCGAACGCATCGCCGTCGACCTCGCCGCGGCCCGCTCGCTGCAGCGAGACGGGGTCGTCGCAGCGCTTGGCGAAACGCTGGGCATGGTCGACGACATGGTCTACAAGGAGGAGAAGATCCTGTTCCCGACGGCGCTCGAGCACCTCACCGAGCCCGAATGGAACAAGGTCGCCGAAGGCGAGCACGAGCTCGGCTTCTCCTGGATCGAACCGCCCGCGGCCCAGGTCGCGCCGACGGCGGCGCCCGAACCTGCGCCGGGAGGAGCCCTCCCCTTGCCGACCGGAGCGCTTACGCTCCAGCAGCTCGACGTCATGTTCCGCACGCTCCCGGTCGACGTCACCTATGTCGATGCCGAAGACCGCGTCCGCTTCTACTCGGAAGGCATGCGCGTCTTTCCGAGGACTCCCGCGGCTATCGGCCGCGAAGTGCGCAAGTGCCACCCGCCCGACAGCGTCGACAAGGTGGCACGGATCCTCAATCAGTTCCGGTCCGGCGCCAAGGACGTAGCCGAGTTCTGGCTTGAGATGGGTGGCCGGTTCATCTGGATACGTTACCTCGCCATGCGTGACGCGACCGGTCGGTACCAGGGCTGTCTCGAGGTCGTCCAGGATGCGACGCACGTCCGCGACCTCGAAGGCGAACGCCGACTGCTCGACTGGTCGTGAAAGGGGAGGCGGGCCGCCCTGGGGACGGCCCGCCGTCGATACTCCTGTTACTTGCTGCTGAAAAGCATCCGCAGCACGAACGCCAGCAGGGCGACGCCCGCGATCCAACTCCAGATCTTCGCGAGCTGCGTCCAGTCGACGACCGGCTGGTACACCACGCTCTGCGGCGAGACCTCGAGCGTGCCGACCGGGCGTGCGGAGACCCCGAAACCGAAGCCTTGACCCTCACCAGAGCCTTCGCCCTCTTCCGGACCACCCGAACCGCTGCCGCCACCGCCGCCGTAGCCGACGCTCACGACGGGAATCAGCGCCATGTCTCCATGGATGATCGGGTCGCCGAAGACCGCCTTCGGCCCCACGCGCTTCGCCACGTCTTCGATGACGCCGTGGATCGTGCCGTCATTGCCCGTGCCATTGCCTGCCATGAGCGAGGACTCCCCTCAGTACGCGCCACTATCAGTGGTCTCTATCTTCCCCGCGTACGTCTTGTAGATCAGGAAGAAGTAGAACAGCACCAGCGGCACGCCGATAGCGGCGATGATGAGCATCACCGTCAGGGTGAGCTGAGACGACGATGCATTCGCCACCGTGAGGGACTCGCCAGGGCCGAGAGACGGCACCAGCGCCGGGAAGATCGAAGCCGCCCAGATCCCCACCATGCCCACCGCGGTGAGCGCGGAGCCGTAGAACGCAGGGAGGTCAGCGTCCCTGGCTACCGACATCCAGGCCGCTCCGACGCCCGCGAGGGCCACCACGATGAAGATCCAGCCCACGGGTCCGCTCATCGCGAGTGCGAACGCACGCGGCGCGAGAAACGCGGTCGCGGCGGTGGCGATGACGAGCATGACCGGGACGACGAGCAACATGATCCTGCGAACCGCGACGGTGCGGGCGTACAGATCGCCCGTGCTCTTCACGGCGAGCCACGAAGAGCCGTGCAGCAGGATCCACGTCAGACCCAATACGCCGATGATGAGCGCATATGGGTTGAGCAGGGTGAAGAACGTGCCTGCGTACTCACCAGCGGTGTCGAGCGGCACGCCTCGGATGATGTTGCCGGCGGCGACGCCGAAGAGCAGCGCGGGAAGCGCGCTTCCGACGAAGAACGCCCAATCCCAGAGGGTCGCCCAGGCCGGGTCAGAGTGCCTGAACTCCAGCGACGCGGCGCGGAATATGAGAGCGAACAGCACGAGCATGAGCGCCAGGTAAAAACCGCTGAACACCGTGGCGTAGACCGGCGGGAACGCCGCGAACAGAGCGCCGCCCGCCGTGAGCAGCCAGACCTCGTTGCCGTCCCACACGGGACCGACGGCCTCGCGCATCATGGCCTTGTCCGACTCAGACCTGCCGAGGAACGGGTAGAGCGTGCCGACGCCGAGGTCGAATCCGTCGAACACCGCGTATCCGACGATCAGGACGCCGACGAGGAGGAACCAGATCGTTGCGAGCATCACGACACCTCCTTCGCGTTGGAGGACGCCGCGGTCACGGCACCTCGCCCAGCGCCCGACGGCATCGGAACCGGTTCGGTCACAGGAGAAGGCTCGCCACCGAGCGCCGGGCCCTTCCGCGCGAAGCCGAGGACCACGCGCGCCCAGGCGACGTAGAGGAACGTGTAGAACAGCGTGAAGAGGATGAGAGTCGTGAGCACCTGGCCGGCCGGCACGACCTTGGAGATCGCGTCAACCGTGCGCAACTGCCCCCAGACGATCCACGGCTGACGGCCGACTTCGGCGGTCGCCCAACCGGTCTGGATAGCGAGCATAGGGACGATCGGAGCCCACATCAGGAAGCCGAGGAACCCGCGCCGCCTCGCGAGCGAACCCGAACGGTTCATGAACCAGGCCACGATCGAGAGCGGCACCATCACGAGCCAGAGCACGATCATGATGTGGTAGGACTGATAGGTGATCTGGGTCTGCGCCGGCGTCGGGATCCGGTCCGCCGGGAAGTTGTTGAGTCCGTCGTAGGGGGTCGACGCGTCGAGTGTCGCGAGGAACGAGACCGCACCGGGGATCTCGAGGGCGGTCGTCCGCTTGTTCGCGGAATCGACGTAGCCGACCAGGCCGAGCGGTGCCGGACCCCGGTCCCACATCCCTTCCATGGCCGCCAGCTTGGTCGGCTGGTTCTCGGCCACCGCGACCGCTTGCCAGTGACCGGCAGGCCCCATCAGCAGGGTGAAGATGAGCGCGATGGCGGCCCCGATGGCCATCGTGTTGCGCGCGAACCTCTCATGCGTACCGCGCCGGTAGTAATAGGCGGCGAACGCCATCGCCATGAACCCGCCCATCATGAGCACCGCTACGATGGTGTGCGCGTAGCGCGGCAGCGTGGTCGGGTTGAATGCGGCGGCGAAGAAGTTCGTCAGCACGGCCTTGGGGCCCTGCGGACCTTCGACGATCTTGAAACCGGCCGGGGTCTGCATCCCCGAGTTGGCGATGATGATCCAGAGCGCCGTGAGCATCGAGCCGCTCCAGACGAGCCACGTCGACTTGT
>JACRBU010000094.1 GCA_016213085.1 Coriobacteriales bacterium | reverse complement strand
GGCTGTCGAGCATCGCGGTCGCGATCTGCAGGTTCTTCGAGAGCTCGACCTGTCCTTCGGGCGAGAGCGGGTCGACAGTGCCGCCGACGCCGAGGATGTTCGCGGTGATCGTGTAGCCGGCGGTGTGGTCCGCGCCCATCGGGCTCGTCGCGTACGTCACGCCGATGCCCTTGACCGGACGTGGATCGTAGGCCGGAAGCGCCTGGTGTTTGACGACCGGGATGCGCGCGACGCCGAACTTCTTTCCGGTCGCCTCGGCGCCGTCCCAGAGGACGTGGTCCTCGTCGACGCCGCTGCGCAGCGCCTTCAGAGCGGCCTCGGCATCCCCGAACGAGATGTTGCCGGATTCCATGTAGACGGCGAGCGTGGCGCCCATCTCGATGGTGTCGAGACCGAGGTCGCCGCAGGCTCGGTCGAGCTCGGCGATCTCGTCGAGGTTGTTGATATCGCAATCGGCGCCCATCGACCACGCGGTCTCGTATTCCGGGCCCTTGGTCTTGTAGTGGCCGTCCTTGTCGACCCAGTAGCGCGAGCACTTGATCGCGCACCCGGTGCTGCAGCCGTGGCTGACGTCCTGCGCGTCCCCGCCGCGCTCGAGGATCGTCTCGCGCTGGCGCTCGCCGCCGATCGCGTCCGCGAACTCGAAGGTGCCGTCCTGGAAGTTGCGGGTCGGAAGCCCGCCTGCCTCGCTCAGGATGTTGGTGAGGACGTTGGTGCCGTACATCGGAAGCGCCTGACCGGAGACCGCATGCTCCTTGAGCGCCTTGGAGAACTTCCGCGTGGCGGCGACGAACGCGTCCTTGTCGGCATGGTCGCGCATGCTCCGGCCCTTGTCGGACAGCACGATGGCCTTGAGGCCCTTGCTGCCCATGACCGCGCCCAGGCCACCGCGGCCGGCGAAGCGGTTCGGGTAGCCCTTCATGTCCGAGACGGCGATGCCTGCCGCCCTGGAGCCGAGCTCTCCCGCGGGGCCGTTCGTGATCGTGGCGTAGCGGTCGTCCTCGGGGCGGACCTTCGCGATCTCGTCGGCGGTCTCGTAGTTGCCCAGGCCGGCCCACTCGTCGACACGCTCGAGCTTGGCGGAGCGGTCCGTCTCGATCACGAGCATGTACTTGGCGTTCGGGTCTGCCGGGACACCCGTCACCACGACGGCGGCGATGTCTAGACGGGCGAGCGCGTGGCCGGCCTGGCCGCCGGCGTTCGACTCCTTGATGCCCCCGGTGAGCGGGCTCTTGGCGCCGACCGACAGGCGCCCGCCGTTTGGTGCGGTCGTGCCACCGAGCGTGCCGGGCGCGAACACCAGGACGTTGCCGGGGCCGAGAGGATCGGCGTCGCCGGCGACTTCGGCCAGCACGATCGCGTCGGTGAGGGCACGACCGCCGTATCGTGCGAGGGACTCGGGAACGGGTTCGAACTTCGCTGACAGGTCCGACATGTTGACGCGCAATAGCTCTCTCAACGGGAGCTCCCTTCAGAGATGGTTCCAGGCACGCACGATGGTACCGGCGAAACGTGTCGGTCGCGTGAACCTCGACATGAATTCTTGTGCCCTTGCGGTCGCGCTTTCTCTCGGCCGGCGAACGCTTCGCGCGATGGCGGTGGCCGCCTCGACAGATGGGAATCGGGTACAGCTAGCATGTGCCGCCAGCGGTAAGGAGGCCGCCGTGCCGATGAAGCGCACCTTCATGCGATTCGAGTACCGGGAAGTCCTCGATGACAAGACGCGCGAACTCTGCGCGATGGCCGCTGCCCTCGCAGGGAGATGCGGCCATTGAGTGAAGCGCCACTTCGCGGGCGCGAAGGAAGCGGGGGCCACCGAAGACGAGATCCGGGAGGTCCTTGCGAACGCGATGATGGTCGGTGCTGGCCGACTTCGGCATGTCGTCGAAGACGAGCTTCCCATCTCGCTCGAGCTGCCGACGGAGTGAACCGCGTCTCCTCGTAGGAAGGCCGCGCCATGAAGGTCGGGATCGTCGGAGCGGGTCTCGTCGGCTCGACCGCCGCCTACGCTCTCGTGATGGGCGGCATCGGCCGGGAGATCGTGCTCGTGGATCTCGACACGAAGCGTGCACAGGCCGAGGCCGACGACCTGCTGCACGCCGTGCCGTTCGCGCATCCCCTGACGGTTCGAGCCGGTGACTACACAGATCTGGCCGGAGCGGCCGCCGTCGTGGTCGCGGCGGGGGTCTCGCAGCGGCCCGGCGAGTCGCGCGCCGATCTTCTCGGCAGGAACGCGGCTGTGTTTCGGAGTGTCATCCCGGCGATCCTCGAGTCCGCGCCGGACGCCGTCGTCGTGATAGCGACGAATCCTGTCGACGTGATGACGCATATGGCGGACCGCTACGCGAGGGACGCAGGCGCGCGCGTCGGCTGCGTGTTCGGCACCGGCACGACGCTCGACACCGCGCGATTCCGGGCGCTCGTGGGCGCTCATGTCGGCATCGACCCCCAGCACGTTCACGCCTACGTGCTCGGCGAGCACGGGGACACCGAGGTGCTCGCATGGTCGTCGGCGACGGTCGCCGGCATCCCGCTCGAACGCTTCTGCACCGATCGCGGCGTCTGCCTCGTCGAGGCGGACAGGACGAGGATCGACCAGGCGGTGCGGGGGGCCGCATACCGCATCATCGAGGGCAAGGGCTCGACCTACTACGGGGTGGGTTCGGCCATTTCGCGCATCGTCGACACCGTCCTGGCGGGGCGCTGCTCGGTACTCACCGTCACAGCGCCCACACCGGACGTCCTCGGCATTCGCGACGTGTCCGTGTCGCTGCCGAGACTGGTCGGCGGCACGGGTGTGATCGAGACGTTCAGCGCGCAGCTCTCGGACGCCGAGCGCTCGGCTCTTGCCGCGAGCGCCGCCACCGTTCGCGAGGCGATCGATCTCGTGCCGGCCTAGCGTGCGGCATGAAAGGGCGACGCTGAGCTAACGCCCAGCATTGGCCTTGATCGCGTCGCAGAACCACTGCGCGAGTCCTTCCCGCTGCTTGTCGTAGAACTCCTCGAATCGCGGGTCGGCGACGTACATCTCGCCGAGGCACACGTGCCCCTCTCGCGAGAGCGGATAGAACCACGTATCGATCTGCAGTCGGGCCTCGTCGGCGACATCCATCGCTTTGGGATCGGCCGGCTCGACGCCTTCATCGAACAGCGCGACGATCCGCGCCTGGAGTTCGTCCTGCTCGGCCTTGAAGCGCTTCCAGTCCTCTTTCGTGTAGCGCTTCGTGCGTCGAGCGGACTCGGCATACGCGTCCGTGTCGCCCCAGCGCTCCTTGACCTCGTCCTCATACTGCGACGGGTCGAAGTCGCCGAACACCTCGAACATCTCTTCCTTGTCCATCGTCTCTCCTTCTTCGAGCGCCCCGATCGCGCGATCGACCGCCTGGAGGAGCGCTTCGGCGTGAAGCACTCGGGCGGCCAGACTCTCTCGCTGCTCGAGGAGCGCCTCCCGCCGGTCGAAGGCGGGGTCGCTCATGACACGGCGGATCTCGTCGAGCGGGAATCCAAGCTCCCGGAAGAAGAGCACCTGCTGGAGCCGCTCAAGGTCTCCGTCGTCGTAGAGGCGGTAGCCGCTCTCCGAACGCGACGAGGGCTCCAACAGGCCGATCTCGTCGTAGTGATGGAGCGTGCGCACGCTGACGTGCGCGAGCTTGGCGACTTCTCCGACGCTGTATCCGCTCACGGCTTTCACCTCCGAGGAGAGGCTAGACCCTCACGTAACGTGAGGGTCAAGTGGTCATTCCATGCGAGGGTTCCGGGTCGCTGGCGGTCACTCTGCGGCAGAGATGTCTTCGAAGCCGGACGTCGCCAGTTCGGCTATCACGCGGTTGATCTCCTCGCCTTCCAGAAGCTCCGCGAGGCCGTCGGGTTCGATATGTTCGGCGATGTCGTCGAGTATCTGGAACGTCTCGACGGCGAGGCCGCTCTCGTCCTCGTGCACGTAGCCGCGCAGGCGGGCGACGAAGTCCGCAGCCTCGCGGTTGTCGGCGAGCTGCTCCATGAAGAGACTGCGTAGCACGACCGCCGCAGCCGTCGCGTACGTCGCCGGGGAGACGGTGCCAAAGACCGCCGGGTCCGACTCGTATGGGTCGATGATGAGCGGCATGAGGTCACCGAGCGGTCCGGTGAACGTGATGGTCTCGTCCTCGACTTCCCAGGGCATCGGCGCTCCTTCGCTAGAGGTCTTGGGCGTCGCTCATCAGGCCGAGGATGTTGCGCAGGAGACGGGCATTGTCCGCCTGGCCGATGCCGACGTTGGCGAAGATGGCGTCATCACCTGCGACCACGACATACCCCTTTCCGACCCTGGCGGCGCCCACGACACCCAGCGGCTTCGTGCCGTCGGCCTTCGTGCGCTTGGCGTCGCCATTCTTGTCGATCCATGCGTCCGGGCCGCCCGAAACGACGATCTCGGCACCCTCGGCTTCGGCGCTCACCGGCCAACCGGAGACGACGAGCACAGAATCGACGCCCTCGGTCAGGCGGCCTTCCTCGACGTCGGTGGCGATGAAGACACCGGGGTCGGCGCCGGGCAGCGGCCTTTCCGAGGCGATGATCGCCGGCGTCACGGGCAGGCCCCAGTGCGCCGGCACGGCCATCACGGGGAAGGGGACGTGGATCGTGAGCAGGACGGTCCCGCCCTTCTTCACGAAGGCGCTGATCGCCGCGTACTCCTCGCGGGTGAGCGGACTCATCGGACCAGCCAGCACGAGGCCAGAAGCGCCTTCGAGGTCTGTCTCGCTGATGGAGTCGCGGTTGATCGCTACGTCGAAGCCGGCCTCGCGCATGCGCCTGACCGCCTCCGATTGACCCAGCTCGCTGGTGTCTTCGGCGCTGAAGATCTCGCCGTGCCCCATGTTGAACACGATCGACTGTCCCGAAGCAGTTGGCTGGACGGCGTCGGGGGCCTGTTGCGGGGCGGGAGTCGGGCTCTGGGTGCGCGACGAACAGGCGACGAGCCCGAGGGCGGTCAGTGCAAGCGAGCAAGCGAGAGCGACGGCGAGGCGGCGGGTCATCGGGCGGCCTCCACGCGTCCGGTCATGACGCGAAGCCACGTCCCGGCCATGAAGGGCGCCCGACGAGCGATCCCCGTGGCGGGCGCGAGCAGTCGGTCGAGCGTGTCGGTGTCGCCGGGCCGAAGGGTGGCGACGACCTCCGCAAGCGTCGCTGCGCCGGACGGCGTCGGCGCGTCGTCGTAGGCGATCGGGCGCAGCGGCAGGTCGGTCTTCTCACTCGTCATGTGGAGGATCGAATCGGTCGCGAAGACGTCGAGCGCCCGGTCGAGCAGGCGTGCGGCCTCGTCTCGAAGGTCGCTGTCGCCGCGGACCTGCGCAGCGGCGGTGAAAGCAGCCGCGGTGGCAGCGTAGTCGGCGATGAGTTCGATGGAGTTCGCCGGCTCGCCGCCGGGCACGTGAAGCACCCGTTCCTCGGCGAACACGTGCGTGAGCAGCCACTCGACGGTGCGCAGGCCCTGATCGACGATTCCCCGGTCGCCGATGGCGTCACCCGCTTCAATCAGCCCGCGTGCGGCGATGGCGTTCCACTCGGTCAGGAGGTTCGTGACGACCTTCGGCTGCGGGCGCTCCATCCGTGCTGCGAGGAGCTTCTCGAGGACCCGGTCGACGTCGTCCGCCGCCTCACCGCGCCCGTCCAGCCGCGTGAGGATGCTCTTGGAGTGCCAGTTGCCGCGCTCCGAGGCCCCGAGGTGGCGAGAGGCGAGCTCGAGTTCGGCATCGGTCAGTGCGTCGCCAAGCTCGCCCCACGTCCAGGTGTAGGTGGCCCCCTCGACGCCGCTGGTCTCCGCGTCGAGGCTCGAGTAGTAAGCGCCCTCCCCGGCGTCAAGGTCGCGAGCGAGGAAGGCGGCGGTCTGGCGCACGGTTCGCGCGATCTCGTCGGAAGGCCCGGCCCGATACGCGTCGGCCAGGGAACTCAGCAGCAGGCCGTTGTCGTAGAGCATCTTCTCGAAGTGGGGGACGAGCCACGATTCGTCGGTGCTGTAGCGGAACAGGCCGCCCCCGACCTGGTCGTAGATGCCGCCGCGCATGAGCGCGGTGAGCCAGTCGCGCGCGACGGCCCGAGCCCTCTCATCGTCGAAGAGCTCGCCGTAGCGCTGGACGAATCCGAGCAGCGGAGCCTG
>JACRBU010000107.1 GCA_016213085.1 Coriobacteriales bacterium | reverse complement strand
GTCGCACTTGGCGTGCTCGGGATCGGGGTGGACCTCGATCATGAGCCCGTCAGCGCCCGCGATGACCGACGCCCGTGCCATCGGCGCGATGAGGTCGCGCCTGCCCGTCGCATGCGACGGGTCGACGATGACCGGAAGGTGCGTGAGCTGCCGAAGTGCCGCAACCGCGGCGAGATCGAGCGTGTTGCGGGTGTAGGTCTCGAAGGTGCGGATGCCCCGCTCGCACAGGATGACGTCGCGGTTCCCGCCTTTGAGCACGTACTCGGCCGCAGAGAGCATCTCCTCGATCGTGGCCGCCAGGCCACGCTTGAGCAGGATCGGCTTCTCGAGCTTGCCGAGTTCCTCGAGCATCATGAAGTTCTGCATGTTGCGAGCGCCGACCTGAAGCACGTCGGCCCACTCGGCGACGGTGTCGGCGTCACGGACGTCGAGTACCTCGGTGACGACCGGAAGCCCGTATTCGTCGCCGGCGGCGCGCAGGAGCTTGAGGCCCTCGACGCCCATCCCCTGGAACGCGTACGGGCTCGTACGAGGCTTGTACGCACCTCCGCGCAGGAACGCCGCGCCCGCCTCGGAGACCGCAGCGGCAACGGTGAACATCTGCTCCTCGGACTCCACCGAACACGGACCTGCGATCACGCCGAACGACCCGCCCCCTAGGACGGATTCGCCGATGCGGATCACCGTGTCTTCGGGCTGGAAGTCACGGCTGACGAGCTTGTACGGTTTGAGGACGCGAATGACCTCTTCGACGCCGGGTAGGCCCTCGAGATCGAGCGCGTAGACGACCTCGCGCTCCCCCACCACGCCGATGATGGTCTTGACCTCGCCCTGCGAGAGGTGCGCTTCCGCGCCGGCTTCCTTGAGGAGGTCGACGACGTGGTCGATCTCCGGTTGGGACGCGTGGTCCCGCATGATCACGAGCATGCGATGCTCACTCCTTTGTGCCGGTCCGTTCCTGCGGGTGGTCCTCCGCCCCGCGGCCCGGCCTCTAGAGAGAGCCGAGCTTCGCGACGGCGGCTTCGAACGCGGTTACCGCGATGTGCGTCTCCTCAGGTGTTCCCACCCCGACACGAAGTGCGGGAGCGGTGCCGAAGTCGCGCACGATCACGCCTCGCTCGAGGAGCGCTTCGAACACTTCGACCGGCTTGTCTGTCAGGACGTACACGAAGTTCGTCTGCGACGGGACGTAGCGTAGCCTCAGCCGGTCGAAGGCCGAATAGAGATAGGTCTTCTGCTCTTGGTTCTCGACCTTGCGACGCTCGACCTCGGCGTCGTCGGCGAGCGAGTAGTAGGCAGCGACCTGTGCGGGAGCGTTGATGTTGAACGGCTCCCTGACCTTGTGGATCGCTCCCGCGAGGGGCTCGGGGAAGGCGCCGTACCCGATCCTCAACCCCGCGAGGCCGTAGATCTTCGAGAACGTCCGCAGCACGACGAGCGGCCGCTCGCCGTCGAAGTAGTCGAGCGTGCGCGGGTACGACGGGTCGTCGACGTACTCGTAGTAGGCCTCGTCGACCACCACGAGCACGTGCTCGGGGACTTCGGCCATGAATCGTTTGAATCCGTCTGCGCCGTAGATCGTGCCGGTCGGGTTGTTCGGATTGCAGAGGAAGACGATGCGCGTCCTGTCGGTGATCGCGGCCCGCATGGCGTCGAGGTCGTGGACCTCTCCATCCGCGAGCGGTACGCGGACGGCCGTGGCGCCGAACATCTGGGTGACCATCGGATAGACGATGAAGCTCGGCCAGCTGAAGACGACCTCGTCTCCGGGTCGCAGCGTCGCCTGCGCGATCAGCCGAAGGAGTTCGTTGGAGCCGTTGCCGATGACGAGGTTGGGCTCGGCCACGCCGGTGCGCTCGCACAGGCGGCGGCGAAGCGCGCGGGCCGCTCCGTCCGGATAGCGGTTGAGCCGAGGGAGCACGGCCTCCATCGCGCTGAGCGCCGTGGGCGTCGGACCGTAGGGACACTCGTTGCTGGAGAGCTTGACGATGGTGTCGTGACCGGAACGTTCGCGCACCTCGGAGGCTCGCAGCCCGGGCGAGTAGGGCACCATGGGCTCGAGTTCCTTGCGTATGAGGTGCTCCCAGAGCAACGCACAGCTCCCATCGGGCGAACGGGTTGCGTGCGATTGTCGCAGGTACGGAGGCCAGCGGCAAGGTTCGGCGGCGAGGAGCCGCGGCTCACTACGGCCGCTCGGACCCCTCATCGTCCAGTCGCAGCGCGGGGCAGAACTCCTCGAGCCAGCCGCGCCCGTCGTCGGCGACGTCGACATACGCGAGCTGGCCGGTCTTGAGGTGGAAGGCCCAGACGTCGGTCCTGGCCAGCCCCAGCAGGTGGACGATCATCGCTCGCATCGGCCCGCCGTGCGTGACGACCGCGATCCGGCCGCCCCGCTCGAGCATCTCGTCAGCGATGCGTGTTGCCCGCGCTTCGATGTCCGCGCGCGACTCACCGTTCGGCGCGACCGGAGAGGTGAAGCTCCTGTAGTCGAACGCCAGCCCCGCCCCCTCGATCTCCTCCCAGGTCATGCCTTCGGCATCGCCGAAGTCGAGCTCGATGAGGCGGTCGTCGACGATGTGCTCGACGCCGAGGCGGCGCGCGGCCTCGGCAGCGGGCACGGCGGCTCGCGCCAGGGGGCTCGACCACACCGCGTCGGCGTCGAAGCGGACGATGGCCGCGACGATGCCGTCGACCTGCCGCTCTCCGAATGCGGTGTACGGCGCATTGCCGCGGCCGATGAAGCGCACGGCGACGTTTGCCTCGGTCTCGGGGTGGCGAGCGATCAGCAAATGCGTCGTCATCTCACGACCGCCATGAACGCCGCGGCTGCAAGGACGATGGCTTCAGTCACCAGCACGCTCGCTCCCATGACGTCGCCGGTCACGCCGCCGAAGCGCAGCGAGATCACGTGCGGGACCCCCAGCGCGAGCACGATGCCGACGACTCCGAGAACGATCGCGGCAACCGGGTCGCGGTACGCGAGCGGCAGGATCGCGAGCGCTAACCCGAGGCCCGCGGCGAGCATCGCCCAGAGCTCGGGCCGACCGGTGATGCCGGCGCCCAGACCGTCGCTGCGAGCGGGCTTCCCGAGCCAGGCCCCGAAGGTCGAGGCCATGCGCGAGACAGCGGCCGCCCACAGGAGCGGAGAGGCCCAGCCGAAGTCGACGAGCGTGGACAGTGCGGAGAACTCGAGCAGTGCGACGAGCGCGATGGCCGTGGCCCCGAACGCGCCGATCGAGGAGTCCTTCATGATCTCGAGGCGACGCTGCTTCGTCGCGCCGCCCCACCAGCCGTCGGCGACGTCCGCGAGGCCGTCCCAGTGAAGCATCCGTGTGAGGCCCGCCCAAACGGCAAGCACGACAGCGGCCACGACGCCGGAGGGCAGCCGGTCGATCCCGACCTCGTCGAGCACCACGAGCGGTGCCCAAACCACGAGCCCGAGCGCGAAACCCACCCAGGTGAACCAGCCGGCGACCTGCGCTCCGCGCTCGGGAATCCATTCGACCGGCGTCGGAACCACGGTAAGCAGCCCAAAGGCCCGCCGAAGGTCCCGAGTGTGCTTGAAGCGGTCAGCCACCTCTAGTCTCCGCCCGGCCATGGGACGTCGGTGGGCAGCGTGCCGAGGTCCATCATGCGACCGGCTACGACGAGGTACGCGGCATCGGCGTCGGCGAGAAGCGCCCGGTTGGCTCTCCCGAGGACGTCTTGAAACAGGCGGCCCGACGCGAACGGCGGCACCACTCCCATCCCGACCTCGTTCGTAACCACGAGCGTGTCCGATTCGCGACTCGCGATCCACGCGGCGAGCTCGTCACATCGGGCCTCGACCGCTGCGGCGAGTCCTGGCGGCACGTGCTCGCCTTCCTCAGCGCCCTGCGAGAGGCTCTCCCAGCACTCCACCATGATCCGGGTCACGAGCGACCCGAGGCAGTCGACCATCAGGAACTCGTCCTCGGCCACCTCATCGCGCCACGATGCGGAGTCCGTCGCCTCGATCGTGCGGAACGAGGCGGGCCGCTCATCGCGGTGGCGCGCGATCCGCTCCGACATCTCGGCTTCGTCCTCGATGCCGAAGGCCGCGACAACAACCTGCTCGCCGCCGAGCGCGCGCCTGAGCGCCAGACGCGACGCACAAGCGGACTTGCCGCTTCGCGTACCTCCCGTGATGACGACGAGGGCCACGTCAGCGCTCCTTGTTCGGAGGTAGAAGCCGGATGCTCATGCCGGAAACGTTGTCGTCCGGCCCGATGAAGACCTCGATCAGGTGCGGTTCGCGCACGAACTCGAGGCACATCCCGTCGCCCTCGACATGCTGGCTGAGCGGCCTGCCGAGAGTGGTGATGACGCGCGCTCGCGACGCGTGATCGAGATGGCGAAGGTCCGCCAGCACCCGGTCGGCAGCCGTGTGGGTGTACGGGCTGTTGTCGCCAGGTCTGTCGCCGGGTTCCAGCGGTGCCGAGGGCTCGCTGCGCCGCCAGAAGTTCACGTCCTGGAACTCCTTCGCCGGACGCGGCAGTCCCCAGAAGCCGAGCGTGAGGTCTCCTCGCTCGCCGGCTTCGTGCATGACGTCCCAGTCCAAGTGGTGTGGCGGGTCGGTGTCGTCGAGCTCGGGGTGGGCCATCACCATGCACCACTTCGCGAGCGTGAGCCATCCCTCGCGATTCGCGACGATATCGAGCCCGTCCGCGGTCGCGTCGATACGCAGCTTCGAGCCGGGCAGCTCGTGCTGGCGGGCCATGACGAGCGAGAGGTGCTCGTCGCTGACGCTGATGGTCGTCCTGTGCGGCATCTTGCTAGTCCAATCCCGTTGCGTTTCGCAGGTCTCTGACCTCTTCGGCAGTCAATGGTCGCACGCTTCCCTCTTCGAGCGCATCAATCTCTACCGGCCCGAAGCTTACGCGGTGCAGCGAGAGTACCGGATGCCCGATCGCCGAGAACATCCGCCGAACCTGGCGCTTGCGTCCCTCGCGGATGGTGATCGTCGCCTTGCTGGTAGGGCCCGCGGAAACGAGAACGGCCTTTGCGGGCGCGGTAGGACCATCGTCGAGCTGGATGCCTTCGCGCAGCCGATCGAGCTCCGGCTCGGTGAGTCGGCCGTCCACGGTTACCTGATACGTCTTCGGCACCTTGTGTCGCGGGTGGAGCAACCGATGCCCGAGCTCTCCGTCTGTGGTGAAGAGAAGAAGGCCGGTGGTGTCCTGGTCGAGCCGCCCCACCGGGAAGAGGCCCGGATGCTCGGAGGTCGGGACGAGGCCGGCGACCGTTGGGCGGCCATGCGGGTCGTCCATCGTCGTGACCACGCCCGGCGGCTTGTTGAGCGCGAGATAGACCGGCTCGTCCGCCAGCGTGACGCTCATCCCGTCGACGCGGACTTCGTCGACCGCGGGGTCGACCTTCGCGCCGAGCTCGGTCACGACGGCGCCGTTGACGGTGACCCGGCCCGCAGTCATGAGGTCCTCACTCCCCCGACGGGAGGCTACGCCCGCTCGCGCGAGGAACTTCTGCAGACGCATCGGGACCACACGCCCGGATTCGGACGTCGCGTTCATGCGCTACTCCGGGATGTCGAGACCGTCTTCGTCGCCGAAGGTGACCTTGTCGACGAGCGGGAAGGGCGATTCGAATTCCACGTGTGGCACCGACGGCGCGCTCGCCTCGGCTGCAGCGGCGCTGGCGTCGGCGACGTCCTGGTCGGTCGCGATCTCTTCGACGTCCGGGCCCTCGTAGGCGGTCAGGCGGTCGCGGATGGCACGCTCGGTCTCGGCGTCGGGCGAGAACTCCTCGAGCGGAGGCAGTTCGGAGAGGGCCTTGAGGCCGAACTTCTCAAGGAAGGTCCGGGTGGTTCCGTAGAGGATCGCGTTGCCCGCGTTTCGGTCGCGGCCGACCTCCTTGACGAGGCCTTTCTCGACAAGCGACGCGATGACGCCCTCGGAATTCACGCCGCGAACCGCGTTGACGCCCGCTCTCGTCACCGGCTGGTGGTACGCGACGACCGCGAGAGCCTCGAGCGCGGCCTGCGAAAGGCGCCGAGTGTCCCACGAGAGCACGTATGCCTCGATGACGTCGTGGTAGGCGGGGTGCGTGTAGAAGCGCCATCCACCAGCGACTTCGCGCAGCTGGAAGCCGCGGTCGCCGGTGCGGTAGCCCTCCGCCAACTCGGCCAGTGTCCTCTTGACGTCGGACTCGGTGGCTTCGAGGACCTCGGCGAGCCTCGGCGCGGAGACCGGCTCGTCGGAGACGAAGAGCAGCGCTTCGATCGCGCCGGCAAGGGTTGCGGATGCGTCCACTACGAGACCTCCGGGGGCTCGGGTTCGGTATCGGAGCTGGTGGCGACGCCGGCGGCCTCGCCGATGCCGGGAGCATCGACGTGCGGCACGTCCGAGGTCATCGGTACGCCCGACATGGCGACCGGGATGTCCGACAGGTGCGTCACGACGATATCGCCGAACTCGACGTCCTGACGGATGTCGACCTGGCCACGCTTGTAGAGCTCGAGGATCGCCAGGAACGTCACGACGACAAGTTCGGGCGTGATCGTAGGGCCGAGGAGCTCGCTGAAGGATGCCCTCTTCTTGCGCGAGATCTGGCGCTGGACGCTCTCGGCGTGCATCTCGAGCGAGATCGGCATGCTCGCGACGTGTTCAGCCTCGAGCAAGAAGACCTCGCGGCGATGCATGAGGTCAGCGCAGACCACAGCCAGCCCGTGAAGCGTCACGCCTTCGAGGTAGTCGGGCATCAGGCCGAGGAACTGCGGTTCGAGTCCCGCCTGGCGAGGGTGCATGTTGCCCTCGGCTTCGAGGCGGGCTCCCAGCTCCGCGGCGACGTTCTTGAACTGCTTGTAGGCGAGCAGGCGTGCGATGAGGATGTCGCGGGCTTCCTCAGGCGAGAGGTCGTCGAGTTCGTCGCCGATGTACGCCTCGTCCTTGGGGAGGAGTGACGCCGCCTTGATCTCGAGCAGCGTTGCCGCAACGAGCAGGAAGTCGCTCGCCACATCGAGGTCGAGCTCTCGCATGCGGTCGATGTGGTCGAGGTACTGGTCGGCTACATCCGCGATGGAGATGGCGTTCACATCGAGGCGCTGGCGCGAGACGAGGTAGAGGAGCAGGTCGAACGGCCCCTCGAACACCTCGGTCTTGACGGTGTATCCCACCTCGCTCCCCCTCAGCCGCGCTACAGAACGGTGTCGACGGAGGCCGCGTCATCGGCGTCCGCGGATCCGCTCGCCGTCGCATCGGAGACGTCGACGAACCCCGGATGCGACTCGGGCAGATGCTCGGTGTCCGCCGTGCGCTTCTCGATGTTGGCCGAAAGCGCGGTCGCCGGATCGAGGCGAAGCAGCTCTCGGCAGGTCCCGACGACATCGTCGGTCACGGGCCGGACCTTCGAGGCGCCGGCCGCGAGTACCTCGGCGGCGAATCCAGGCTTAGCGGCGAGCTCGCGCCTGCGCTCCTGGAAGGGCCCGAGGTAGCCGAGCAGGTCTTCGGCGAACTTCTTCTTGTGCGCGACGCAACCGCAGTCGGCGACGCGACAGCAGCGATCGAACTCCTCGATGACGTCCGGGTCGCCGATGAGCTTGTGGATCTGGTGGAGCGGACAGATATCGGGATCTCCGGGGTCGGTCTTGAGCTTGCGCGCGGGGTCCGTCAGGCACGACATGACCTTCTTGCGGATCTCGTCGGGTTCGTCGCTGATGAAGATCGAGTTGCCGTAGCTCTTCGACATCTTGCGCCCGTCGGTACCGGGCACGCGCGCGCCCTCCTTGGCGATGATGGCCTGGGGCTCGACGAGGAAGTCCCCGTACGCAGAGTTGAATCGGCGCACGATCTCGCGGGTGAGTTCGAGGTGCGGAAGCTGGTCCTCCCCGACCGGCACGAAGTCGGCCAGCACGATGGCGATGTCGGCCGCCTGCAGCGCCGGATACAGGAAGAACCCCACGTTGCCGAGGTCCTTTTCGGTGATCTGGGCGCGCTGTTCCTTGTAGCTCGGGACGCGCTCGAGCCAGGGCATGGGCAGCACCATCGTGAAGTACAGCATGAGCTCGGCGACCTCGGGCACGTCGGACTGCCGGTAGATCGTCGCGATCTCGGGGTCGAGGCCGGCGGCGCACCAGTCGAGCACCATCTCCTCGGTGAACTGCTGGATGTTCTCGGGATGCTGCCAGTCGCTCGTGAGAGCGTGCCAGTCCGCGATGAAGTAGAACGCGTCGTACTCGTGCTGGAGCTGCAGCATGTTCTGGAGGTTGCCGAACCAGTGACCAAGGTGCAGCTTGCCGGTTGGTCGGTAGCCGGTCAGGATCCTCTTCTTCGCCATTCGGCAGTGCTCCTCACGAGCGGTCACGGACGGTGCGGTCATGATAGCGCAGGACAAGGGGCACTCGGTCGTTCGGCGGAGCCTCCCTCCAGCAGCCTGCAGGTCAGAATCCCTGGATGATCCGGCCGGTGATCAGCTCGAACACGGGCACAGCCGTCAGCCCGAGGTAACCCGTGAGCATGCCCGGGACGATCCACGTCATTCCGATGATGATCATGAAGCCGTACGGCTCGATGCGGAAGTACGCTCGGCGTCCGGCCTCCGGAAGGAAGTACTGGAAGACGCGCGAGCCGTCGAGCGGCGGGATCGGCACCAAGTTGAAGAACGCGAGCACGAGGTTGCTCCACGCGAAGATGAACAGCACTGAGGCGACGACCGTGAGCGGGCCTTCGCCCCACGCCTGCGCCAGGTTCAACGCGACCGGAACCGGAAAGAGCCTGGTCGCAAGGCCCGCAACGATTGCGAGCACGATGTTCGTGATCGGCCCGGCAACGCCGGTGATGAGCGTGCCGAGCGGGCGGTCCTTGAAGTTGTACGGGTTGAACGGGACCGGCTTGGCGTAGCCGAAGAAGAACGTCCCGCGCGACAGCAGCAGCAGGAGCAGCGGCATGAGGATGGTGCCCCAGAGGTCCACGTGGGCGAATGGATTGAGCGTCAGGCGCCCGGCGCGCTTCGCGGTCTGGTCGCCGAGCAGGAATGCCGCATAGCCGTGCGCGACCTCGTGCAGGACGATCGCCGGGAAAAGGATCACGAATTGGAGTGCGAGCGAGAGCAGATCGATCATCGAGCTTAGGAACGGCGACACTCAGGACTCCTCGGGAGGTTGGTCCGCGCGCTCGAGGCCGGCGCGGGCGGCGAGTCGCGCGAGGTTGGCGAGTTCAGCTTCGCGCCCGACCGCGCGACCGTCTATGCGGGCGTCGAGCGCTCGCGCAAGTATATCGGAGAACCGCTCGCTTGGTGCGTAGCCGAGCTCGAGGAGGTCGGCTCCGGAAACCGCCGGCTTGATCCGGGCAAGGTCGCGGAGGTAGTGCTCGATGCGCTCGCGGACGAGGCCGTTCCCTATCGCCCACAGGACGACGAGCACCTCCGGGTCGACGGCCTGGAGCAGGCGGTAGAGCGTGCGCTCCCGTATCGGCCGCTCGTCGCTCAGGCGGCGCTGCGCCTTGCGCCCCCTCGTGGCGAACCCGACGATCGGTCGCGCATACTCGCGACCCAACCTGACGTGGTTGACCCAGCGCTCGGCGCTCTCGCGCGTGGCCCCGGCCGACGTCGCAACGAGAAGCGTCCCGATGCGATCCGCCGCACGCGGAAGGGTTTCCGTAAGTTCCCGCCACGAGGACTCGCCGGACGCGACGTGCGCCAGCGCGTCAGCGGGTTGCACACCCGACGGCACAAGCCCCTCGAGCGCGTCGAGCGCATCGAGGCGCTCGAGCACGGCTGTCGGGTTCTTCTCGGCGTAGATGTCGAGCAGCTCCTCGCGTATGCGCGCGCCGCTGACCTCCTCGAGAAGGCGCATCTCAACCGCCCGGCGAGCGATCTCCTCGGTGGTCTCGCTCATGTGGAAGCCGTAGCGGACCTCGAACCGCGCGGCCCGAAGCAGCCGCGTCGGGTCTTCCACGAACGACAGCGCGTGCAGGACTCGCACCACACCGCTCTCGAGGTCGCGCAGCCCGCCGAAGGGATCGGCGATCCTGCCGAGGCACTCGGGATTCACGCAGGCCGCCATCGCGTTGATGGTGAAGTCCCGGCGGAACAAGTCCTGCCGAAGCGACGAGCGCTCGACGGTGGGCAGCGCTCCGGGCCGCGTGTAGTACTCGCTGCGCGCGGACGTGACGTCGATGTGGAAGTCCTTCGACATGACGATCACAGCGGTTCCGAAGCGGCGATGAGGCCGAACGCGAGCGCCCACCTGCGCCCCCACCTCCTCAGCGAACTCGATCGCGTCCCCTTCGATGACGACGTCCACATCGAGGTTCTGGCGGCCGAGCAGGAGGTCCCGCACGATCCCGCCGACGAGATGCGCGCGAACGCCGCGCGATTCGGCCAACGAACCGATGCGGGTGACCGCCTCGCGCACGTCCCCGGGAAGCAGCTCGCCGAAGGACGCCAGGAAGCGCTCGGTGGCATCGCTGTGGACCTGCGGCATCCGGCGGTCGAGATAGGCGTCCCCGTGCTCCGCCTGGAGAAGGTCCTTGCGGGTGACGATACCGACGACCTGACCGTCGTCCATGACCGGCACTCGGCCGATCCCCCGGGCCGCCAGCAGGTGCTCGAGTGACATGAGCGTGTCGCCGACGCGGGCGGTGATGACGTCGCGGGTCATGAAGCCGGTGACCGGTGCGTGGTCGAGACCATGGCGAACCGCCTTGTCGACGTCTTTGCGCGTGACGATGCCGACGAGCTTGTCGCCCTCGAGAACGGGCAGGCCTCCGTGGCCCCACTTCGCCATGATCTCCCCGGCCGCACGCATCGTCGTCTCCGGCGAAGTCGTTCGGACCGGCGCGCTCATGATGTCGGACGCGCGCAGCGGCGGACGGACCTCGGCTTCGAGTGCCTCGCGGACCCGCGCGAGCGCTTCGGCGATCTTAAGGTCGCGATAGCCCGCCGAAGCGGCCTGCGGATGACCGCCGCCGCCGATGCGCCCC
>JACRBU010000100.1 GCA_016213085.1 Coriobacteriales bacterium | reverse complement strand
TCGTGGTCGGCTCGGAAGGCGGTCTGACCGGCGCCGAGGTCGCCTCGCTGCGCGAGATCGGTGCCATCGCCGTCACGCTCGGGCCGACCATACTGCGCACTGAGACCGCCGGCGTCGTCGCCCCCGCGCTCGTGATCGCCGAGATGCACGAGCTGCATCGCGGAGAGGACCGCTGAGTAGCATGTTCGCGCTGCTGAGCGATGGGGTCTCGTCATGACTGCGCCGGCTGCACGCATCGGAGTCACGTTCAAGACGCTCGGCTGCAAGGTCAACCAGGTCGAGTCCGAAGACATCGCCGCCGAGCTTCTCGGCCGAGGAGCCCAACTGGTCTCGGAGGCCGATGCCGCGGTCGTCATCGTGAACACTTGCACGGTGACGGGTGAGGCCGACGCGAAGGCACGCAAAGCGGTCCGGCACGCGATCAAGGGGCCGGGCTCCCCGATCGTCGTTGTGACCGGATGCCTCGCCGCAATCGACGCCGAAGGGCTTGCGGCCCTTGGCGACCGGGTCGTGGTCGAGGCGGACAAGGGGCTGATCGCCCCTCGTGTCGCGGAGCTGCTCGGAGTCGCCGCCGACCAGATTGCGGTTCCGCCTCGCGTCGGAAACGGCTTTCGCACCCGGGCCCAGCTCAAGATCGAGGACGGGTGCGATGCGTACTGCACCTACTGCATCGTGCCGTACGCACGGGGAGTGCCCCGGTCCACGCCGCTCGATGAGATCCTCGCCGAGACCGAGCGGCTCGTTGAGGCGGGCGCACGCGAGATCGTGCTCACCGGCATCAACGTGGGGCGATATCGCGACGAGGCCCGGTCCGGGCCAGGCGCCGCAGACCTCGCTGCCGTCATCGAGGCGGTGGCGGCAACCGGTGTCGAGCGTCTTCGGCTTTCGAGCGTCGAGCCGCTCGACCTGAGCGAGCGACTGCTCGCCGTGCTTTCGGCCACGCCTGCGTTCTGCGAGCATCTGCACGTCCCGCTGCAGTCCGCAGACGACGAGGTGCTCTGTGCGATGGGCCGTGGATATACCGCCGAGCAGTACGCCGAGCGGATCGCGGCCGCTCGGGAGGCGCTGCCCGGCGTCGCCGTGACGACCGACGTCATCGCGGGCTTCCCGGGAGAGACGGACGCGCAGGCGGACGCCACGCTGCACTTCTGCGACGAGATAGGGTTCGCCCGGCTCCACGTCTTCCGCTTCTCATCACGTGTCGGAACACCCGCCGGGTCGATGCGCGCCGTGGACCCGCACGTGCGCGCGGGTCGCGCCGCGGCACTGCGGGCCCTCGATCGCCGGCTGCGCCAGCGCCATGCGGAGTCACGGCTCGGGCAGACCGCCGACGTCCTCGTGGAGCGCGTGAGCGTCGCCGAAGGCGCGCGGCTCGTGCAGGGAACTACCCGCGACTACCTGCAGGTCCGCGCGGGGGACGCCTCGTCCAGCGTCGGCGAGATCCTCACCGTGCGCCTGGAACGGTACCGGGACGGCATAGTAGAAGGCGTGGCCGAGCAGCCTGAAGCGCCCGTCTTCCGCGACACCCCTGAGCAGGGAAAGCACGTCCCGAGGTGGTAGAATCTGCGAAGGGAGGAATGCGTGGCGACGCTGCGACCTCGTGGCATCCACCGCGCGTCCTCCACGTGCGATACGAGACAAAGAGGTGCGATGACGCCCGTGGAACCGACCCAGATCCGACTCGTCGTCCCGCCCGAACTGAACATGACGGCGCTCCTCGGCCAGGGGGACTCGCTGCTTCGGCTCATCGAAGGCGAATTCGACTCGAACATCGTCGTGAGAGGCAACGAGATCACCATCGCGGGCCAGCCGGGCGACAGCCAGGCCGTGAGCGGTCTGTTCACGGAGATGATCCAGCTCATCGAGCGCGGCGAGAACCTCTCTCCCGACCAGGTGGAGCGTTCGATCGAGATGCTTCGGGCGGGAGAGTGCACTCCCACAGCACTGCACGGTGATGTCATCCTGACCTACAAGGGCCGAGCCATCAGGCCCAAGACCGCAGGTCAGAAGCGCTACGTCGACGCGATTCGCGCCAGTACCGTGACCTTCGGCATCGGACCCGCCGGAACCGGCAAGACCTACCTTGCGATGGCCATGGCCGTCGAAGCGCTCAAGCGCAAGGAGATCGGCCGGATCATCCTGACGAGGCCGGCGGTCGAGGCGGGGGAGTCGCTCGGCTTCCTCCCTGGCACGCTGACCGAGAAGGTCGACCCCTACCTCAGGCCCCTCTACGACGCGCTGTTCGACATGATGGACGCCGAGAAGTCGACGTCGATGCTAGAGCGTGGCGTGATCGAGATCGCGCCGCTCGCGTACATGCGCGGTCGCACGCTCAACGATAGCTTCGTGATCCTCGACGAGGCGCAGAACACCACGCCTGAGCAGATGAAGATGTTCCTGACGCGTCTGGGCTTCGGGTCGAAGATCGTGGTGACCGGCGACGTCACCCAGATAGACCTGCCGCGGGGGCATTCCGGCCTTCGAGAGGTGCGCGGGATCCTCGAGGGCGTCAAGGACATCGAGTTCATCGAGCTCACCGGCAAAGACGTCGTGCGTCACAAGCTCGTTCAGCGTATCGTGAGCGCCTATCACGTCTATGAGGAGAAGAAGGCGCAACCCACGCCGTGATCATCCGCTACGAGAACATCGCTCGGCGAGTCGCGGGCATCCTCCCCGAGCGACTCAAGACCCCGCTCGCGATCCGCTTGCTACTAGGCGGTGGCATCGTGCTCGCCACGGTGGTGCCGGTGGTCGAGCGACCGGCCGATGCCGCGGCGATCCAGCAGATCCCGTGGTGGGTGTCGATGACGGCGCTCGTCCTGCTGATGGCCTATGTCGTCGCAGCCGCAGGGATGTTCCTCTACATCTACGACCGCAAGGTCTACGACCGCCTGCGCGACCTTACGCTCATCGCTACGCTTTTCGTCGGCATGGTGTGGATCACCCGCGTGGCCGTCCTGGTCTGGCCGGAGATCTCTCCGTTCGTGCTGCCCGTTCCGCTCGCGGCGATGCTCGGCACGATGTTGCTCTCGGCACGCGAAGGCCTGCTGATCGCGATGATCACCACCGTCGCCGGGCTCCTGCTCGGGTTCACGAGCGGGTCGCTCGTGATCGCCACCCTCGTGTGGTCGATCGCCGCGGTCACCGCCATGGCGTTTTGGACCGAGCGCAGGCGCGTGCTGGTCGTCGGCGTATCCGTCGTCCTCACCGGCGTCCTCGCCGCGTTCCTCGCCACGCTCGCCGAGGGTCTGTCATTCGGGGTAGCCGTCCAAGCGGCGGGTTACGCTGCCGTCGGTGGAGCACTGTCGGCGATCCTCGCGTACGGGCTGCTTCCGTTCTTCGAGTCCGTGTTCGGCCTGACCACCGACCTTCGCCTGCTGGAACTCGGAAGCCCAGCCCACCCGCTGATGCGCGAGCTGATGCTCCAGGCCCCCGGTACCTACGCGCACTCCGTGGCGACCGCCAACCTCGCCGAGTCGGCCGCGGAGGCGGTCGGCGCCAAGCCGCTCCTCGCGCGCGTCGGCGCCTACTATCACGACATCGGCAAGATCCGCCGTCCGGGCTTCTTCTACGAGAACCTGCAGGGCGGCGAGAACCCTCACGACGACACGCGCCCCACGCTCTCGGCGCTCATCATCACGTCGCACGTCCGCGACGGCTCCGACCTCGCCAAGCAGTACAAGTTGCCCGAGGAGATCGAGGCGATCATCCGGCAGCATCACGGCACGTCGCTTGTGTCGTACTTCTACAGCAAGGCCGCCGAAAGCGACGCCGGCGTCTTCGAGGCCGACTTCCGCTACCAGGGCGAGAAGCCGCAGTCTCCGGAGGCCGCGCTCGTGATGCTCGCCGACGGTTCGGAGGCCGCGGTCCGCGCCCTCAAGAAGCCGTCGTCGACTCGTGTCGAGGCCACGGTACGCAAGGTAGTCGACGAGAAGCTCGCCGACGGGCAGCTCGACGACGCTGACCTCACGCTCGCCGACATCGAGCGGATCGTGAAGACGTACAGCCGAATGCTGACGAGCATGTTCCACGCTCGCTGCGAGTATCCCGCGACAGCTCCGAGGAGGCCCGCGCATGCAGATAAGCACAACGAGCCACAGAGAGCCTGAGCCGCTCGACCTCACGGCGTTCGAACGGCTCGCTGCCTTCGTTCTCGACCGCGAAGAAGCGCCGGATCAAAGCGAGCTGTCGATCGCGATCGTGTCGATCACCGAGATATCCGAGCTCAACACCCGCTTTCGCGGCAAGGAGGGTCCGACCGACGTGCTGTCGTTCGGGTGCGACGACCCTTGCGTAGCGACCGGTCCCGAGGAGCCCGTCATGCTGGGCGATGTAGTGATCGCGCCGGAGATCGCCGAAGGACAGGCTGCCGAATACGGCCACACCGTGGAGCAGGAGCTCAACCTGCTGCTCGTGCACGGCGTCCTGCACCTCCTCGGCTACGACCACGATGCCGACGAGGATGCCGCGGCGATGCAGGAGCGCGAACGCTTGCTACTGCAAGCCTGGTCCGCCAGTTCATAGCCGAGCCGGAGGCATGGTGCGCAGCAAGTCGCTGCTTTGGAGCTTCAACTACGCGGTCGAAGGGATCGTCTACGCCCTCAGGACCCAGCGGAACATGCGCCTGCACGTCGCGGTGGCCGCGCTCGTCCTGGTGGGCTGCGCCGTTCTCGATGTCAGTCGCGCCGGGATACTGGCGGTGGTGTTCGCGATCTCGCTCGTCTTCGTCGCCGAGCTTGTGAACACGGCGCTCGAAGCTGCCGTCGATGTCGCAACCGAGTTGTACGATCCCCTCGCCAAGATCGCTAAGGACGTTGCCGCAGGAGCGGTGCTCGTCGCGGCCATGAACGCGCTCGTTGTCGGATGGCTCGTGATGTTCGAGCCGCGGCGCGGCGTCGCCGAAAACGGGCTGCAGTGGGTCCGCTTCGCGCCCGTCGACCTGACGGTCGTGGCGCTTGGTCTGGTGTTGCTGGCGGTTCTCGTCGTGAAAGCACTGAGCATGAGGCGAGAGGAAGGCACGTTCCTTCATGGCGGATGGCCGAGCGGGCACGCCGCGGTGGCCTTCGGCATCGCGGTCGCCATGGGCTTCCTGACCGGCAACGCCGGGGTGCTCGTGCTGGCTCTGGTCCTTGCGTTTCTTGTGGCCCAGAGCCGCGTGGAAGGGGAGATACATTCCGTTCCACAGGTCGTAGTCGGGGCTTTGTTGGGAATCTTGCTGGTCACAGCCGTATTCCAGGTGTTCTTCCGAGGACTCACTCCGTAGGGAGCTTTGCGTGACGATCACGTTGACGATTGCCATACTGGCCGCTGTCGGCTTCGCCGTCATCGGTGCGATAGCCCAGGCAGCATCGGGCGCTGTCGCGCTGCTGCATCCGGGCAGGGTGCACCGTCTCGTCGAGAACGAGACGCGGGGGGCGGTCGCCCTCGAGCAGCTTGTCTCCGCGAGGAGCCGCCTGCGCGGGACGGCCTCCCTCCTCGGCGGTTTCTCGTTCGCGGCATCTTCGGTCGCCGCGTACGCCATGATCGGGGAGTGGGTCCCCGTGGTGCCGCCGTGGCTTGCCGCGACGATAGGCGGCACGCTCGGCACCCTGCTCACGTACTCGATCGTCATGGTGCTACCCCGCACGTTCGCGGTCGCGAACGCCGAGCGTGTCGCGCTGGAGGCCGCTCCGCCCGCCCTGGCGCTCACGCGCGTCGTATCGCCGATCGCTCGCGTGCTCGCTGCACCGTGGAAGTGGATGCTCGGCCTGGCGCGCGGGGAGGAGATCCCGTCGCCGTGGTCGACAGGCGACGAGTACTTCGCGGCCTCGGCCAGTGAC
>JACRBU010000101.1 GCA_016213085.1 Coriobacteriales bacterium | reverse complement strand
GAGAACGTAACCCAGGAGGATGGTAATCGCGCGACTCGCGGTCATGAGCGTGCTGCCGCGCGTCAGGGAGGTGCGTTTGCGCCCCGGGGATTCGCCTTCGGGACGGTCGACTGCGCTTTCGCTGGCCTCGCTGCTCATGAGGTCATGCTATCCGAACAATAGGAAGGCGGCTCGGATCGAGCCGCCTGTCGCATTCGTTTGGTGCGGGTGAGAGGAGTTGAACCTCCACGGGCCGAAGCCCACATGGACCTGAACCATGCGCGTCTGCCATTCCGCCACACCCGCGTAGCGAGCACAGATACTAGCACAGGGGCGCGACCAGGCGAAAGCAGCCTACGGGAGCTGGTCCGCTCCCGTAGGCGGGTAGCACGCCTCAGCGCACGCTCACGTACCGAGTACTCGAGGCCCACGTTCCGACGTGGCCCGAATCGGCAGGCGCGTAGAGTCTGACCTTCCACTTGCCGGCGCTCGAGAGCCTGAGCCGTCGGGAGAGCGAGGTGTATGAAGCCCCGCTCGGGTTCGATTCCTTTGCAGAGGCCGTGAGCTTCAGCTTCCACGCGCCGCGCTCGAGCCGGTAGCAGTACAACTTGGCCGGATAGACCGACGTATGGCGAGGGTAGAGGCGGCCGGTGACCGTGAAGTAGGACGTGCGGCGGGTCGAAGTCGGGACGCCGTAGGGGCCCTGCAGCTTCGCGCGAGGCTTGATCTCGGACTCTACGGTCGTCGCGGACGTGTAGGCCGCGTCCCCCGCGAACACCGCCCGGAATCGCGTCGCGTACGGCATCGGGACGCTTCTCTCGTAGCGACCGCCGCCGGCATCCGCCATCGGTCCGACCGCGACCCATGCACCGCCCGAGTACTTCTGCAAAGCGACGGAACGGCCCGTCACACCGGACGCTCCGGACTTCAACGTAGCCGTGATCTTCGCGGGCACGTTGTAGTCGGGGATCGCCGGGCTGCACGAGAACGCCGTGAACGCGCAGTTGGGGTCGACTCGGAATGACGCCATGTGCGAGCCCTCGATGTTGCCCGCGCGGTCCTGAGACCAGTACTCGACCGTGTGCTCGCCGGGGACGCTGGTGAACAGGGAGGTTCCCGTCGCTTCGGCCGCCCCATCGAGCAGGTAGCACGTCTCCTCTATCCCCGAGCTCGAATCGCCCGCACTCAGCGCGATGGTAGCGGGGCCGTCGTAGGCGGGATCGATGCTTGCCTCGGTCGTCGGGGGGGTCGTGTCGAGCACTATGGAGTCCCACCGGTAGATGGATGCCTGAGCGTTGCGGAACTCCGCGTCGACGGTCTTCGTGCCGTCGCCGCTCCCGAGCGCCAGTTCTCTCGTAGGGGCGAAGTCCTCCCACGGCTGCCAACAGGTCTGGATGGCGTCCCAGTTATTCCTGATGTAGCCGCGGCCAAGCTGTCCGTACTGGTCATGACCCCACCCCGACAGCGAGCCGTCGGTCTTCAGAGCGAGCCAGTGGTTGTACCCCCCGCTGAAATCGGACCAAGTCGAGCCGGGTGCCGCGAACAGAGTGGGCGTGTCGTGGTTCCAGCCGACTCCCAGGCCGAGCATGTGATCGGTATTGGTGCCCCAGCACCAGATCGAACCATCGTAATCGCGCGCATAGACCTGGCCCGTAGGCCCCGCCCAGACCCTCTCCCACGAGTTGTACAGACTGACGCGCTCGGGGTTCGGGTGATTCGTCTGCGGACCTGGTCCGAGACCGAGCCACGGACCTCCCCAACCCCAGGACCACAGCGACCCATCGTCCTTGATGCCGACCATGAACGACCCGCCGACCGCGATGTCGTACCAGCCGTCCCCCACCTTCTGCGGTGATGACGTCGAGTCGAGCGAGCCGTTACCCAGCATCCCGTGTTGGTTGTAGCCCCACGTCCAGAGGCTTCCGTCGGACTGGATCCCGGCGCACGTGCCGCCACCGGAAACCGCCTTCAGCCAGATCGCGTCGCCGATCGGGGTCGGCGAGTAGACAGGGGTCGTCGTTGCGACGCCCGCGCCGCCGGTCTCGTTCGGCCCCCAGCCGTAGAGCTTGCCGTCCATGTTCCTGGCGAGGATGTCGTAGCCGGCCATCACTTCGTACCAATTGGAGGCCGAACCGATCTGAGTCGGCGCTACCGCCGACTCGACACCCTGGCCGAGACCCAGCTCGCCATGGGTCCCGGAGCCGACGACCCACAGCGTGCGATCGGACTTGATCCCGTAGGTGGTGCGGTAGCCGGCTGCGGCCTTCGACCAATCGCTGTCCGTGCCGAGCTGCTCAGGCCGTGGCGCGACATCGAACCGAAGACCTCCGCCGAGCTGCCCGAGCGATCCGTCGCCCCACACGTACAGCCGACCGTCATCGGCTACTCCCGCGGAGTGGCGAGGACCGGCGTCAACGGAGAGCCACGTGCCGGCGATCTCGTTGGGAGTCGGTACGTACTGCCACCAGCCGTTGCCCAGCCGACCGTCGGTCGCCGCGCCCCACGCGCGCAACGGCCCGTCCTCACGGATGGCGAAGGACTGCTCCCAGCCGGCGGCCACGGACTTCCAGATCGGGTCGCCGGACACCGAGATGGGATCGGTCGAGAGCAACTCGACGCCGCGGCCGAGCTGCCCGGCAGTACCGTAGCCCCAGCCCCACAGTGTCGCGTCGGATGCGACCGCCAAGACGTGCTGGCTGCCCGCGGAAACCGCCTTCCATGTCTTGCCGCCGCCCACCGCAACCGGCGCCGACCGGTTCTGCTGCGTTCCGTCGCCAAGCTGTCCCGCGCCGTTATGACCCCACGACAGCAAGCTGCCGTCGTTCTTCAGCCCGAGGCTGTACGACTCGTTCGCTGAAACGCTCTTCCAGTCGGTGTCGCCGCCGATCCGGACCGGGGCGCCCATAGCCTGGCTCGCTCCAGCATCGCCGAGCTGACCTTCCCCGTCGCCACCCCAGGCCCACAGCGACCCGTCCTCGGCGATTCCCAGGGTGTGGTTCTGGCCGGCATCGAGCGAACGCCAGGTCTTGCCGTCGGCCTCGACCGGCGTCGGAGTCGGCTCCAGACCCGCCAGCTTCCCTATGCCGAGCTGGCCGTATGAGTTGTCACCCCAGGCCCAGGCGGTCCCGTCATCTGCGACGGCAACCGAGAAGGCGTAGCCTGCCGAGACGCTCCGCCAGCGCTTCTCGGGCATGACGGGCGTCAGCACGACGGTCCCGCCGCCCTGATGACCCTGGCCGAGCTCCCCGTATTCGTTGGATCCGCATGCCCACAGCGTCCCGTCCGACCTGATGGCCAGCGTGTGCTGGAGCCCCACGGCGAAGTCGGTCCACCGCTGCCCCTCGCCGATCTCTACCGGTTCGGTGCAGACCTCGGAATGGCCCCCGAACTGCCCGTATCTGCCGTCACCCCAGCCGAGGAGCCTGCCGTCCGCGGTGAGGCCGACCGCATGGTAGTGCCACGCCTCGATCTTCTTGAATCGGGTGCCGAAGCGCATCTGGTTCGCGTTGATGACGTCCGCGTCGGCCGTCACCGTCGGACTCGTCGTGTACGGGCCTCCGGACTCGATCGCGATGTTGCCGATCGGGAAGGACGGTGGCAGCACGATCGCCGACGCCGGGACGGCGATAACCACGAGCGCCAGTACCATGAGTGCGAGCAAGCCGATCGATGCAGCACGCTTTCGCACGGTGAACCCCCTCAACCGATCGGCCATTGCACCCGTCAGTCTAGCGTTCGCCCTCATTCGCCCGGAATCGTCGGACGAGGCGGCGCATCGGGCCGAACCTGAACCGGGCGAGCGGTACGAGTGCCCGCCCCGTCGCGCCGATACCGATTCGCGCCATGCGCGTCTCGATGGGGCTGGCCATCCACGGCCTCTGCCACGCCGAATCGCTCATGAGGTTGAGCCGCTCGATCTTCGGGTCGGCACAGCAGCGCTTCAGCGCCGACTCGACGAGCATCTGGCCGGGTGACACCCGCGAGTACCCCTCGACGTATGCGATCTTGAACATCTCGTACTCGCCGCCGATTCGCACCCCGAGCTGGGAGCCGATGCATTCGCCTTCGGCGTAGAGCGACTCGATCTCGCAGAGCCCTTCCCTGCCGAGAGCGGGCACGAGGTCCCGGTAGAAAGCGGCGTGTCGCGGCTTGCACCTGATCGCGGTCCCCGTGCCCTGCTCGCCCTTCCAGCCCGACGCCTCGACGTCGAAGAAACGCTCCAGCTCCTCGGCGAGCGAGCTCTCGTCCGTGGCTCGGACGAACTCGACTCCGTCGAGGGCAGCGAGCTTGTTGCGTGCTTTTCGGAGATTGCCGCGGAAGTTCTTCGATAGGGCCGCAAGGTGCTGGTCGTACGGCTGGCTGCAGTCGACCGCGTTCCACGCGCTCTGCGGATACGCGCAGTACCCTGCCGGGGCCAGCGCGCCGACTCCCTCCCAGAGCCGGGAAGCGCTCGGGAGCGGACCCAGGACGAGCATCGTGCCGCGCTCGCTCGCGTGGCGCAGGTGGTCGAGCACGAGCGGCACGAGGTGCGCTCTCAGGTCGTCTTCGGCACAGACGAAGTCGCCGAGCGGCCACTCCTTGCCCCAGGGCGGCGCCTGAACGCTGAGCGGCATGCCGAGGGCGGCGTCCCGACGAGACTCGAGCGGGCAGATCGCACGTGGTCCTCGGGCGTCCTCGACGAGCAGGTAGAGCATGCCGTCGGGGTTCTCGGCGAGATGGTCAAGGTACGCGCGATGGGCCGCGAACGTGTGGTGTGCTCGGCATGAGGGCATGGAGCCGGTGATCGACCTCCACGTTCCCTCGAGTCCCGCGAGTCCGTTGCGGCCTCGGTGCGTGGTGATGCTCAAGTCCGACGAGGACACAGTCGTGCGACCTCCCAAGGGGAGCACATGGTGGATTCGGTCCCATCATCCACCGCTGGTGGGAGCGGGACAAGCTCGAGATCTCGCTCCATGAGTGACCGCCCCCGCGCGAGCGATGTAACATATGCTTCTAGCCCGCAGCACTTCTTGGGGGACGCGGCAATGCAGCAGCCAGCGCCCAGGGACGCCCAGCAGCCCGAGCCGATCGACCAGGTCGCTCATCGCGGCAGGTCGGACGATGCGCTCGGCCAGATCGAGGCGCAGAAGGCCGCCATCGTGCTGGAAAGCATGACCGACGGCTTCGTGTCGCTCGACCGCGAGTGGCGTTTCACCCTCGTGAACCGGCGCGCCGAGACGATGATGGGACGTCCCGCAAGCGAGCTTCTCGGCCGATCGCTGGAGGATGTCCTCCCCGACTTGCCGGCCTGGCCCTACTACCATCAGGTTGCAGAGACAAGAAGGCCCGTCGAGTTCGAGATCTGGTCGCCCGTCCTCGACGCGTGGCTCGAGGTCCACGCCTTCCCCACGTCGGAAGGCATCGCGGTCCTGTTCACCGATGTGACTCAGCGCAAGGAAGCCGAAGACGCCTTGCGGGAAAGCCGCCACGACCTCGCCCGGGCACAGGAGCTGGCGCATGTCGGCAGCTGGACTCTCAACACTCGCACCAACGAGCTCGTGTGGTCGGACGAGACGTATCGGATGTTCGGCATACCGCTCGGTGAGGCGCTGAGCTATGGGTCCTTCCTTGCGACCGTCCATCCCGAGGACCGGGATTTCGTGAACGACCGGTGGTCGGCCGCTCTCAACGGCGATGGATACGACATCGAGCACCGCATCGTGGTCGACGGCTCCGTCAAGTGGGTCCGAGAGCACGCGATCCTCGAGTTCGATGACGCGGGCGAACTCCTTGGCGGGTTCGGCATCGTGGCGGACATCACCCGCCGCCGACTCGCCGAGATCGAGCTTGAGAAGCGCAACCGCGAGATAGAGACGGCGAACGAACTGCTGGAGCTCTTCTTGTCGGAGCGCGGCGACGCGCTGTTCGACAAGGCGCTCGACATCCTCCTCGCGGCCACCGGCAGCGAGTTCGGCGTCTTCGGCTACATCGATGAGGAAGGCGATCTCGTCTGCCCCACCATGTCGCGCATGATGGAGGAGTGCGAGATGGACGAGTCAGACAAGTGCATCGTCTACAAACAGCACAAGTGGTCGGGTCTTTGGGGTCGCGCTTTGCATGAGCGGGCCACACTCGTATGCAACGACGAAGCCGCCGTTCCCAGCGGTCACGTGCCGATTCACAACAACCTCTCGGCCGCCATCGTCTTCAACGACGGGCCGATCGGCCTGATAAACCTGGCCGACACCGGCGGCGGCTACTCAGAGGACGAGCGCTTGTTCGTCGAAGGGGTCGCATGCCGAATCGCCCCCGTGCTCTACGCGTGGGTGCAGCGCCGCCTGCGCGAAGAGGAGCGCGACCGCACGGCCGCCGAGCGCCACGAGCGGTTGTCGCTGAACGAGGCGCTCAACGAGATCACGGCCGCCGCGACCTCGACGTTCGACGAGAACGAGATCCTGGGCATCCTCACGCACCTCGGCGGCAAGGCTCTCGCGGTCGACTCGTCGGCGGTAGTCCTGCGCCAGCATGACAGCTGGGTGCTCAAGACGTGCGAAGGTGCGGTCCCGGTCGAGCTCGGCGCGGTGTTCACCGACGAGCGGCTCGGCATCGTCGGCCCGCTCGTCGCCGAGAGCCATCCCATCGCGCTCGAGGACATCGAGCCGAGCCAAGGCAAGCTCGGAGACGTGATCGCCTCGTACGGGGTCAAGTCGCTGCTGTCGGTCCCCCTCATCGCTGGTGGAGAAGTGTTCGGCACTGCGGTGTACAGCCACGTCGGCGAGGCTCGGCGCTTCACCGCTGGCCAGCTGGAATTCGCAACGAAGCTCATGAACGTCGCAACGGTGTCGGTCGAGAGCGCCCGGACGTACCAGCGCGAGCACCGGATCGCCGAAGCGCTTCAGGAGGCGATCCTCGCACCGCCGTCCCCGATCGTCGGCATCGAGATGGGGTACGTCTATCAGGCCGCATCGTCGGTCGCGAGCATCGGCGGTGACTTCTACGACGTCTTCACGGTCGACGACGAGCATGTAGCCGTACTCATCGGCGATGTGTCGGGCAAGGGACTACGCGCCGCGAGACTGACGACGCTTCTGCGGGACGGCGCGAAGGCCTACATGCTCGAGCGGCGCGATACAGGCAAGGCGATGTCGCTGCTGAACATGCTCGTGTATGCCTCTACGAGCGTCGATTCGTTCGCCACCGTCTTCGTCGGCACCGTCAGCATGAGCGAGCCGAAGCTGGAGTTCTGCGGCGCGGGACATCCGGCGGCGATGATGCTGCGCTCCGACCGGCTCGACCTGCTTTCGCCATCTTCCCCGATCCTGGGAGCCTTCGATGAAGCCGCGTTCGCCTGCGCGGAAACGGGCTTTGGCGTCGGCGACGTGCTGATCCTCTACACCGACGGCGTGCCCGAAGCCCGCAACGCCGCAGGCGAGTTCTTCGGCGAGACGCGCATGGTCGAGGCCGCCGCGCGCCTGCGCGGCACGCCCGCCGCCGACCTGCCTCAGAGACTCATGGACGCGGTGCTCGAGTTCAGCGGGGGCCGTCTGCGCGACGACACGATTATCCTGTGTGTGGCCCGTAGCGCCGACCCAGGAGTCTAGACGCGCATGCCCCATACACTCACCGTCGTGATCCCCGCGCTCAACGAAGCGGAGCGATTGCCGAAGCTGCTCGATGCCCTGGCCTCGCAGTCCAGGCGGCCCGACGCCATCATCGTCGCCGACGCAGGGTCGGCCGACGACACGCGACGCATCGCCGAAGCCGTGGGTGCGCTCGTCGTGGAGGGAGGGCTTCCGGCTGCCGGGCGCAACGCCGGGGCACGTGCGGCGACAACCGAGCTGCTGCTCTTCCTCGACGCTGACGTCGAGCCCGAACCTGACTTCATCGAGCTCGCCTCCGCCGAGTTCGCGGAGCGAGAGCTTGGCTGCGCAACCGCGCTCGTCGACCCCCTCGAGCGGACGCCGCAGAACCTCATGGCCTGCGAGATCGTCAACGTGTACCTCGACGTCATGCAATACGTCGCGCCCCACGCTCCCGGCTTCTGCATCCTGGTCCGCCGCGACGTGCACGAAGCCATCAACGGCTTCGACGAGACGGTCGTGCTCGCCGAAGACCACGACTACGTGCAACGCGCATCAGGCCAGGGCAAGTTCCGCGTTCTGCGTTCGGCACTCATCCCGGTCTCGATGCGCCGGATCGACAAGGAAGGGCTCGTGAGGATCGCGTTCAAGTACGTCTACTGCGAGCTGTTCGCCATGACGGGGACTCCCATAAGGCACGTGCCCTTCGAGTATGAGTTCGGCGCATTCGCACCGAGCGAGCGCGAGGTCGCGCTCGTCGACGTCGCGTCCCTGCGATCGAGCCTCGGCAAGGTAGCCGGTACCGTCGCCACGCTCTCGGCCGATACTCGAGACGCGCTCTCCCGGCTCGGATCGGTCGATCTCGCCCCGCCGACGTTCGAGGAGGTTCTGGAGAGGCTTCCGCTCGACGACGTGAAAGCGCTCGACCGCTACCTGCGCCGGCGTCTCGCGGTGGCGCGACGAATGCCGCCGCTCGCCTTCGGCAAGATGCGCGAGCTGCGCGAAGCCATCTGGATGCGGCTCAGCGACAACGGGCGGGGCTGAAGCGAACCCACCTCAGCGCGGCTTGGACTGAGTCGCTCTCACGCACTTCGGCTACTGCGTGATCACGACCTTGAGTGTGCCACGCGCGGTCTCGGTGCACCGCACCCCGATCGCCTTTTCGACGCCGCCGCCGCGTACCGTGAGCGTCGTGCTCCCCGGCGCCTTGATTCGCAGCTTGATCTGGCGCCCCTTCGGCGGGCTCACGTCGAGAACGTCCGCGTCAGCCGACTCCCACGTCGCCTCGATGTCAGGCGGGTTGCCTGCCTTCGCAGTCGCCTCGGCGCGCGCCTCGACGAGAACCTCGCCCTGCCTCGAAGGCGGCGTGAACTTGGGACCCGAGACCCACCGCTCGCCCATGTACAGGCTCTTGGTGAGTCGAGGGTCGAGCTTGAAGGAAATCCTGAGGCCGTCGGCGCGGGGCTCGGGGGAACAGCCGATCGGGACCATCAGGAGAGAAGTCATCAGGAGTGCCGCGATAGCGGTCCTTGCGAGTTTCACCTGTGTCCTTTCATCGCGGATCGCGAGGATTCCGTACTCGAAGTGAGGGGGCGCCGTGTCGGACACGACGCCCCCTCACAACTAACGCGGCGTCAGCAACCCGCCGTCTAGTTCACCGTGAAGGTGCGGTAGCCCGTCCACGTGTCGGCGTGGTCGCCGTCCGTATGACGTGCCTTGACTCTCCACGAACCTCCCGCAGGTAGCGTAGTCGAACCGCTGTAGCGGGAGTATGTGCTGAAGTTCGACGCGGAGGCCCAGACGACTGAGCGCGTCACCCACTGGCCTCCCTGGAACCGTTCGAGATAGAGCCGCACGACGTTCGTGCCGGCCGTATGTCGCGGCTTGAGGTCACCTCTGAAGCGGTACGTCCTTCCGTTCCAACCCGGAATCGTCGGAACCGTCACGAACGCCCTGCAGTTCACAACCCTCGTCGCCGACGTGGCCGGAGCCAGCAGCTCCGTGCCCGCGTACGTCATCCGGAAGCGCATGTTGCGCTCCATGAGGAAGCTGAAGTAGGACGCCACGCCGTTTCCATCCGTGGTCAGGTTGGTCACGTTCGTCCACGTCGTTCCGTTGGTCGAACGCTGGAGCGTGATGGGCGCGCCGACGATCGGGTCGCCGTTGTCGTCCGTGAGCCTGGCCGACATGCCGGAGTTGACGCCGTAGTCGACGGTGATCGGAGTCGAGCTCTGGAGCGTCAGCGTTGTCGCAGCCTGCGCGAACGCCGAGTCGAAGTGGTCGTTGCCGTCACCTGCGACTGGAGTGCGCGAGACGCTCAGGAAGCTCGGCAGGCAGTCATCTTCGGCACGTCCGTCCTCACCGACGGCGGGGAGATGCCGGAATCTCGCGTCGGCCAGGAGCGCCGTGCGGCCGGACACGTTGTCCGGAGCGGAACCGTCGATCGGCACGAAGATCTCGGGCCGGTCGAACGGGGCCTTCTCGCACTTCACTCGCGAGTCCGTCAGCGAGAGAAGGAACTTGACCAGCGCTTCCTTGGCCTGCTCGGGGGTGGTATTGGCAGGTTCGGGAGTCTGATCGTGATTGGTGTCCGGCATCTCGTCATACTGCGTTGCGGCGTCAGGCAGCGCGTCGGCGAACGGAACGTCCGGGATCGGACCGCCGTTGCTCTCCGTGCGCGTGGTACCGAAGCCGAACGCCTGCTTGTCGATGTCGACCATGTGCTGGTCGCGAACCTCCGCGTTCGTGACGGGGAAGTCGCCACCACGCATGTTGAAGTCAACGACCTGGCGCAGGGTCAGGTAGCTGCCGGTGTGGAAGTACGGACCCGTCAGCTCGACGTTGCGGAGCTGCGGAGCCTTGAACGCCCCGTCGCGCCCGACACGGTTCGCAAACGGCCACGTGCCCTGGTTAGGACCTTCGAAGTTGTTCGGGACACCGGACTGCGAGTTGGGAGCCAGCGGTCCCCAACCGAAGTTCGGAGCGCCTGTGCCGAAGAGGCCCGGATTGTAGGTGCCGGAGTGAAGATCGGCGCCGAAGAGGATTTCCGGGAACTCGATGGCCGGGCCGCCGTTGGCCTCGGTGATCGTGTTCGGTGCCGCATGGAGCTCATCGAGCTCGGGGTGCAGCTCGCCACCGCCCAGTGGGAGGACCCACGGGCTCAGGTAGTCGGGCAGCTGACCGACGGCCGGCTCGGTCTCGAGACCGGGGTTGATCGACTCGAGCTCGTAGCCCGGAGCACCCGGGAAGTCGAAGCCCTCGCCGACCTCCTCGAACAGGCCGCCACCGGTACCGAGGTCCGGATCGAAGTTCTGCATCGGATCGCCAGCGCCCGGGGTCGGGTCGGTCGGCGTGTCCTGGGGCTCGAAGTCGGCCCCGCCGATGTTCTTGAGAGCGGTCGCAGCGTTGGAGAGCGGCCACCCGAACGGGTCGTCACCGCCGCGGCTGAGGTCCTCGTCGGTCGGACGAACGCCGATGTTGTAGATGCCCTGGTCGCCGAATGCGAAGGCGCTCGGGACCGAGACGATGCGGTCGTCGTAGGGTGTGCCGGGGTCGTCGAGCATCTGCATGTCGCGAGGCTCGACCTCGATGCCGTCCGGGGCGTTACCCTCGAACTCATCGGCGAGCATCATCGGGTTGAGAGCTCTGAACTCGCCGGTTGCCTCAGGCAGCGTCGGCGGGGTCGGGAACTCGTACTCGGTGTTGCTCGAGAGCGAGCCCGTGGAGACGTTCAGGCTTGCATCGGTCTGCTCCGGGCCGAGGTGGCACAGCATGCAGCGCGCGGTGCGCAGGAACGGGTTGGAGCCGACCGCCGTCGTCTCGTTCGAACCGTTCGTCTGGATCGGGTTGCGCGTGGTGCCCTCGGGCAGCGCGGCGGTCAGGTTCGCGCCGGCGAAGATGTCGAAGCCGAAGAGCTCCTCGGGTCCGAATCCGTCGTACCACGGCGTGTCCGGATCGTCCGGGATCATCGTCAGCGGGCCGACGAGGTTGTCGACCTGCCACGGATCGAGGGTGCCGCGCTCGCCCGGCTGTCCGACGCCATTTGCGGCATCGGGGTTGGCATCCATGAACTTGTCGAACGGACTGTCGTCCGGGATGAGCAGTTCCTCGTAGAGCTGAACCGACAGGCCGAAGAAGAGGCTGAAGTTCGCCTCCATCTGGGAGAACTGGTTCGTATTCGTCGGGCTCGCCGCTCCCGCAGCCTGCGTGAGCTCGTAACCATCGAACGGGTCAGCGGCTGATGCGCCGTTGAAGTGATCGCTCGTGTTCTGCCAGAGCTCCCGCTTGAACGTGAGCTTGATCAGGTCGTCGTAGTCGATGAGCAGACCCGGCCGACCGGCATTGGTCACGGGACCGCCGACCGACGAGCGCTGGTTGGAGAACGGCCCGAGCACGCTGTCGTTCGGGTCGACGACCTGGTTGGCGAGCGGCGTCACCTTGAAGTTGACGCCTCCCACGGTGCGGTCCTGAAGGAGCTTCTTGCCGATCTTGGCCCAGTTGCGGCCAGCGAACGACATCTCGAAGTCGCTCAGAGGCGGGCCCACGGCCTGGGAGCCGAGGCTCGAGAAGCGGATTCGCGTCGGCACGTTGGGATCGGACGGGTCGGCGAGCCCCTGAAGCGGGCCGCCTGCGGCACCGGCGGCACCGGGGTCGTGGAAGACGTGGAATGCCGGATCGGAGGCGCCGAAGACGCTACCGCCGTTGAAGTCCTGGCGAGCGCGGCCGTCCCAGAAGCTCACGAAGTTGAATGCGGCCGAGTGCATGGTCGGCGTGTTGCGCGGTTCCACGCGGCGCAGGTTCTCGCCGGTGTCCGGGTCCACGAACGCATCGGCGATCGGGTCCTCGACCTCATTGCCGAGGTCCGGCTTGAGCGGACGCACGCCGTTGACAGGAGAGGCGAACGCGGACGGCCCGGGAGCCGGAATGTCGACGAACTCGCGGAAGCGCACGCCCATCGAGGACATGACGTCGTTCGAGTCCGCAAGCACGTCCTGGTCCGTGTCACCCTCGCTCGGCAACTCGGGATCGCCGAGCTTGCGGAAGGGGAAGTCGCTGTTCGTGACAGTCCCGTTAGGATCAGCCACTTGTAGCGTCGAGTCTCCGCCAAGGTGGTTCGGGTTGAGCTGGTTCTGCGTGCGCGTGTCGGCGCCGGCCGCGAAGTGGCACGTACCGCATGCCTGCACGCTGTCGCTGCCGACCTGCATGTCCCAGAAGAGCGCCTTGCCGAGCACTTCTCCGGCCGGACGGCCGATGTAGGACTGCTGCGACACGGGGACGCCCGCCGTGTCGGTCGTCGGACGCAGGAAGTCGACCTCGTTGACGGGGGTCTCGAACTCGGCGACCTCTTCGCGATCGCCGGTCTCGGGGTCGTACTCGTAGAACGCGCCGTTGATGTAGGCCGGCACCGCGACGACGGTCCCGTCCGGCGGTATGCGGAGATCGCTGTCGGGATTATCGACGACGAGGTTGCCATCGGGAATCGTGAAATCATCGCCGTCGATCTCGACGACCGCATCGGTTGCGACGAGCGAGCCGATGACCGTGCGCAATTCGTCGGGCACATTCGGCGCGTTCGGGTCGTTGACCGTGTCGACATCGGCCGACGGGCTACCGTCCTCGTCATACTGGTCGGGGTCGAACAGGAAGCCGGGCTTGTCCCAGCTGATCTCGCCGTCGGTCGTGCGAAGCCTGAGCGGCTCGTCCGTGAAGACGTTGCGCTCGAACTCCCAGACGTTCAAGTCCGGCATGGTGCTGCCGAAGCCCGGTCGCCTTTCAACCGGCTCGTACGGGTCTTCGAGCATCTGAACGAGCTCTTTCCAGAGCGGGGCCTGCTTGAGCGAGCCTGCGGGTGCGAGTTCTGTCTCGACCTCGACCGGCAGCTCGGAAGGCGTGTCGAGCGTCGTGATCGTATCTCCCGGGGCGGCCATGATCGGCGCCGCCTGGAACGTCATGCCCAGTGCCATCAGCGCCGCCATAACGCCCCGAAGCAGTCTGAATCTCTCCTTGTGCATTGCGGTGATCCTCCTCCGCGCTCACGTTGAAGCGCGCGTCTCGAGCCCTTCTCGGTCGACGAGTCGCGCGAGCGCAGCCGTCAGCGCGCTGACGCTGTGTGCTCTGAAGGGACGTGACTCGCCGAAGTCCTGCAGGTGCGTCAGGCGCGAGCCGGAGGAGCCCTGCCGATGCAGGGCGGAATCGAGACTGCCGCAGCCCGACCCGAAGGCTGCAGCGAGGCGATGACTGCGGCCCCGATGAGCAGGAGAAGGAATCCTACGAGGGTCGCATCGTCATGATGGTGGATCTTCGCGAGGTGCACCCTCGTAGCGGGATAGTCATTGCCCCGCAGGCTCTCGCCGGTCGATCCCGCGAGCCGCAGGTGGGCCAGCGGCCACCCGACTCCGCCTACTTCGGCGGAGTCTATGACCGCCAGGATGATGTGCACCGAGAGATGCGCGCCCGCCGCGGCGATCACCGCGAAGGCGGCGAGTGTGCGCCAAAGCGAACGACGGTGACGAGAACCAGGGATCTGTCCGGACCGGCCTCGCGACATGTGCTGGGTACTCCCGTTGGAGCCGTTTCGGGCTAAGAAGACGCTTAGGTTATGTACCGCTGGGTCCCGTCTTCGAGACGGGCCGATGATTAACTCTCTGTGTAGCCATAGGGCCACTCGCGGTCGCATCGACCGTGCACGCGCCCGTCACGTGTCGTTGCCGACGGCTAGAATGGGTGCGGACTAGCCTTCACCGCGGGCCCAAGGGAGAACGTGGAACTCCAGCTCATCCTCGGCAGATACCGGCCACTCGAGCTCTTGGGGAGCGGAGGGTTCGGCGAGGTCGTGCTCGCGTACGACACCCGAATGCAGCGGCGCGTCGCGATCAAGCGGATGCCGCTGCCAACACCCGGGCTTCGAGCCGAGGCTCCGGGGCTGTCCGAAGCGCGCACGGCGGCCATGCTCAATCACTCCGGCATCGTCACGGTCTACGACTTCGACACCGATGCCGACGAGGCGTTCCTCATCATGGAGTACGTCGACGGAGCGTCGCTCGCGGAGGTCCTCGACGAGATGGGCGGACCGCTCGACGAGGACGAGGCCGCGGCGGTCTTCGGGCCCGTGTTCGACGCGATCGCGTTCGCGCACGAGAACGGCGTCGTGCACCTCGATCTGAAGCCCGAGAACGTCCTGGTCGCGCGCGACGGGCGTGTGAAGGTCGCCGACTTCGGGGTGTCGGCGCTCTCGACCGCGGCCGGTCACTCCCCTGCCGAGGGCGGGACGCTCGGCTTCATGCCGGTCGAGCAGCTCGAGGGCGGGCGCGTGACACCGAAGACGGACATCTGGGCGCTCGGCGCGCTCGCGTACGAATCGCTCGCCGACGCGAATCCCTGGAGCGCGGAGACCGTCGACGACGCGATCTACCGGCTCGAGTCCGAGCAGCCGCCCCCTTCCAACTACGTCCGAGTGCCCGCCGAGGTCGACGACGCAATCGAACGCGCGACGGCCACCGCTGCCGCGGACCGCTGGCCGACTGCACGCGAGTTCGCCGACGCGCTCCTGCCCTTCCTCGGCGACGCTACCGCAGGCCGCGAATCGCTCGCCGAGGTCGCCGACGCGCTCGCCTCAGATGAGGGCGTCGACATCGATCGCGCGGTCCGTGGACTCGGCTTGTGGGACCGCGCGGGGCAGATCGGGCTGTGGGCCGTGCGCGCCGTTGCTGGCGTCGAGGCCGCTGCGCTCGCGTTCTTCGGCATCTCGGCGTTTTGGGTCGGCCCGCTGCCGGCCGCCGGCGCGGCTGCGCTCGTCGGGCTGGCGGGCGTGCTCGCTCCGCCGCTCGGCATCGGGCTGGGCGCTCTCGCGCTTGCGCTCGGCATGATCACCGCCGGCGCGTGGCTGCCGGGCATCGTGCTCGCGATCGTGGGAATCGCGTACTGGTGGTTCTTCGCCCGCAGGTCGTGGGCGGCGAGCGTCGTTCCATTCTCCGCGCCGATGCTCAGCCTGGCGTGGCTCGGCCCCGCCGCACCGCTCATCGCGGGTTTCGCGCTCGCACCGGTGGCGGCCGCGCTCTCGGGCTTTCTCTCGGCATGGTCGGTCTCGATCGTCGGGGCGCTCACGGCTGAAGGGATCGGCAAGACCGTCGCCACGATCGTGCCGCTCGCTGGCGCGACTCCGACCGGCGGCTACACGGCGCGTCTCATCGGCGCGTCGGTTGCCGATGTCGCTGTCGTGCCGTCGACCTGGCTGCTTGCCGTCGTCTGGGCGCTCGCTGCCGCGGTGGCCTCGTGGCCCGCGCGCAACGCGACGCGCGTCGGCGGGATAGTGGGTATCGCACTGGGAGGAGCGGTTCTGGCGGGCGGAACGCTGCTCGTGGGCCTCGCCCAGGGGCTCCCGCACGCTCCGTCAACGCTATGGTTGCCGCTCGTCGGGCCTCTGGCCCTCTCTCTTATACTGATGTTCGCGGTCGCGATGCTCGGAGCACCGGTCCGCCCCGAGCCCGACGAACTCCGCGCAGCCGGCCTGGACGAAGGATAGCCGCTTGAGTCTCCTCTCCGACTTCGAAGATCGCGTCGGTCGCGCCGTAGAAGGCGTGTTCGCCGGCGTCTTCCGGTCGCCCGTGCAGCCCGCCGAGCTCGCCAAAGCGCTCGCGAAGCAGATGGACCGCGAGCGCAGCGTGGGCGTCGGCAAGATCTACGCCCCGACGCTCTACACGGTGCTCATATCGCCCGCCGACGAGGAGAAGATGGGCGCCTTCGCGGACACGCTCTCCGGCGAGCTCGCGACCTACCTCATCGGCTACGCGGCGCAGCGCAACTACGAGCTCCCGAGTCGACCGATGGTGCGATTCCTCGTCGATCCCGACCTGAAGCTGGGGCGCTTCGAAGCCTACGCCGAGCTGGTCTCCTCCGAGGAACTCGGTCGGATCGCGGCCGAGATGATGCACTCTCCGGCCGCGCCCCAGACGCCACGCGAGGACGTCGACTTCGAGCCCTCCGCCCCCGAGCCCGTGGAGCCTGAGGCGGCGGAACCCGAGGCGCAGCCGATGCCGGAGCCCCCCGAGCCCGAGCCTCGAGGTCCGGTCTTCTACAACCACGAGGAAGCCGAGGACATCGACTTCGAGCCGTTCGTGCCGAGCGAAGCGGGCGGGCCGATCGCTCCTCCTGCACCGGGCGTCGTGCCTTCCGAGCCCGCGGCGGAGGCGGAAGCGCCGTTCGAGCCTTCCGAGCTCAGTCTCGATTCCGAACCGACGCCCGCGCCTCCCGGCCCCGCCGACCAGGTGACGACCGTTCTCGGCGCGACACCCGGCGGTGCGATCGCGACCGTGACGGTCACGGGTATCGAGCACGACGTCGTTTTGCGTGGGGACCGCGTCACCGTGGGGCGCCTTGCGAGTTGCGACATCGCCCTGCAGGACGCCAACTCGTCGCGTACGCACGCGGCCTTCGTCCCTGTCGCGAGCGGCTGGGCCATCGAGGACCTCGACTCGACGAACGGCACGTGGCTGAACGGACAGCAGGTCGACCGCCGCATACCCCTCAAGGACGGCGACGTCGTGACCGTCGGCGTCACCGAGCTCGTGTATCACGGGCCGGAGGCGTAGCGCATGGTCGACGTCGTCCTGCTCGCCGGCAGACTGCTCCTCCTCGCGCTCCTCTACCTGTTCCTCTTCGCCGCCATCCGCGCGGGCATCGGGCTCGTGCGCGGTCGCGGCGTTTCGGTCTCCCATGGACTCGCTCTGGCCGTGGTTCAGGGCCCCAAGGAGATCCAGGGGACGAAGGTCCCGATCAGCGGCCCGGTCGTCATCGGCCGCTCGCCCGGCGCGGACATCGTGATCGCCGACGACTTCGTCTCAGGCAGCCACGCGCGAGTCGCTCCCAGCGGCGGCGATGGCGCGACGCTCGAGGACCTCCAGTCCACCAATGGGACCGTCCTCGGCTCCCAGCGCGTGTACGGGCCGACCAAGATCAAGGCGGGCGACGTCATCACCATCGGCAAGGTCAAGCTGCGCGTGGAGAAGGCATGAGTCCGCGCGGGGCGACATGGTACGCGACGCATTCGGAGATCGGGCGCGTTCGCGACCACAACGAGGACGCGGTTCTCGCCGAGCCTCCGCTGTTCGTGGTCGCTGACGGCCTCGGCGGTCATGAGGCCGGGGAGGTAGCGAGTTCGCTCGCCGTCGCCACGCTTCGCGACCACGCGCCGCGCCGTCCCGACGCGAAGGCGCTCGCCCGAGCGGTGCGCGCCGCGAATCGCGAGGTCATCCGCGCCGCGCGCGAGGGCATCGGCCGCCAAGGCATGGGCACGACGATGACCGCCGCGATCGTCGAAGGCAGCCGCATCGCGATCGCGCATGTCGGCGACTCACGCGCCTACCTGCTGCGCGACGGCACGATCCGCCGCCTGACCGAGGACCACTCGATGGTCGCCGACATGGTTCGGCGAGGGACGATCACCGAAGAGGAGTCGCGCTACCACCCGAACCGCTCCGTGATCACGCGAGCGCTCGGCACCGACGCGAACATGGTGGCCGATACCTACGAGGTCGACGCCGAGCCCGGCGACATCCTCCTTCTGGCGAGCGACGGTCTGACCGGGATGGTCGAGGATCCCGACATCGCGGCGATCGTCGCGCGCACTTCTGACGACCTGCAGGTCGCGGCCAAGGCTCTCGCCGAGGCGGCGAACGCAGCGGGTGGCCACGACAACATCTCCGTCGTGCTCGCCCGCATCTCCGGCACGCCCGGCAAGAACTCCGTCGCCCCCGCCAAGAAGAGTGCGTCGCTCCCCTCCGGGCGCACCGTGCTCGCGGTGTTCGGCTGGCTGCTCGCCTTCGCGCTCATCGTCGCCGGCATCGGCTATGCGACCTACCGCTACGCGTACTCGCAGGCGTATCTCACCGCCGAGAACGGCGTCATCGTGGCGTACCGTGGCGTACCGGGCTCGTTCGCGGGCATCACTCTTTCGTGGCCGCTCGAGACCACCGACATCCAAGTCTCGGAACTGCCGATGGCGACCGGCGCCCGCATTCAGGAGACGCTGCGTGTCGGCAGCGCCGAGGAGGCGCTCGCCCTCATCGAGCAGTACCGGTCTGAGGTCCAGACCGACACGCCGCTCAACCCGCCGGTCGTGCCCGATCCGCGGAGCGTCCCCAACCAGCCCTAGGAGCCGCCCGTGCGCAACCCGCGCAACATCGAGCTCGCGCTCCTGCTGGCGGCGGCGCCGCCGGTGCTCATCGCGTTCGGGCTCGTCGATGCCTCTCAAAGCGAGACCCTGGCCTGGGCGAGCTTCATCGTCCCCTTGCTGCTTCTCGCGGCGTTCGCGGCCGCCCACCTCGCGGTCCGCGTGTTCGCGCCCGCTGCCGACCCGGGCCTCCTGCCCATCACGTTCGCGCTGTCCGGGATCGGCCTCGCGTTCGTGACACGGCTCGACCCCGAACTTGCCGCGAGCCAGGTGGTCTGGCTGTTCGCCGGCGTGGCCGCGCTCGTCGTCACGCTCATCGCCGTGCGCTCGCTCGAAGCCCTCGCGCGCTACAAATACTCGATCATGCTCCTCAGCATCGCGCTGCTCGTGCTGCCGGTGCTTCCCGGCATCGGACGCGAGATCAACGGTGCGCGCTTGTGGCTGAACCTCGGCCCGTTCTCGTTCCAGCCGGGTGAGATCGCGAAGGTCCTCATCGTCATCTTCCTCGCGGCGTACCTCGCCGAGAAGCGCGAGATGCTGAGCGTGTCGACCAAGCGGGTCCTCGGCGTCTGGGTGCCGCCAGCTCGGGCGCTCGGCCCCGTGCTGCTCATGTGGATGGCATCGCTGTTCGTGCTCGTCTTCGAGCGCGACCTGGGCAGCTCACTGCTGCTCTTCGGCATCTTCCTCGTGATGATCTACGTCGCCACGGGGCGCGCCGAATACGTGGCCACCGGCCTCCTGCTGTTCGCGGGCGGGGCGACGCTCGCCTGGCGGCTCTTCGACCACGTCAAGGTGCGCGTCGACATCTGGCTGCACCCGTTCGAAGACGCCGCCGGACGCGGCTACCAGCTCGTGCAATCGCTGTTCTCGCTGGCCGCCGGAGGGTTCACCGGCGCCGGCATCGGGCGCGGGCTTCCGACTCGCATCCCGTTCGTCGAGACCGACTTCATCTTCTCGGCGATCGGCGAGGAGATCGGGCTGCTTGGCGCTGCCGCGCTGCTCGTCGGCTACCTGGTCTTCTCGCTTCGCGGTCTCGCGACCGCCTCGCGCGCGCGTTCGGACATGGCGGCCTTCACCGCCGCGGGACTCGTGGCGGCGGTCGTCCTGCAGACGTTCGTCATCGTCGGCGGCGTGACACGGCTGATCCCGCTCACCGGCGTGACGCTCCCCTTCGTGAGCTACGGCGGCTCCTCGCTGCTCTCGAGCTTCATCATCCTCGGCCTGCTTCTGCGCGCCGGCGACGACGGCACCGGAGAGGCCGTCGCGATGCAGCTCACGAGCACGAGCGGCTTCGGCGACGGAGGCGTGCTCGGCCGGCTCGCCCTCAAGCGGCGACTCGTCCGGACGGCGCAGGCGGTGTCGATCATGATCGCCGCGCTTGTGGTCAACCTCACGTTCGTGCAGGTCGTGCAGGCGCCGGCCCTGGCCGCCAACCCCAACAACACGCGGAACCTCGCCGACCAGCTTCGGCAGGACCGCGGCTCGATCCTCACGTCGGACGGAACGATCCTGGCCGAATCGGTGCCGAGCGGCGACTCATTCGAGCGCCGCTACCCCGAAGGCGAGTTCGCTTCGCACACCGTCGGCTACTACTCGGCACGCTACGGGCGCGCGGGAACCGAGGCCGCCGAGAACGACGCGCTCGCCGGCCGGCGGGAGTTCCGCAGCGTCGGCGACGCGATGGACGCGTGGCTCGGCAGACCGGTGAAGGGCAACGATGTCGTGCTGACGATCCGCGACGACGTGCAGCAGGCGGCGATCGACTCGATCGAAGGCTACCGGGGCGCATGCGTCGTACTCGACCCCAAGACCGGCGCCGTGCTCGCCTCGGCTTCCAACCCCGGCTTCGATCCGAACAACGTGGACGAGGGTTGGGAGCAGCTCTCGTCGGACACGGGCCCCGCCCCGCTTGTGGACCGCTCTCGCTCGGCGCGATACCCTCCCGGTTCGACCTTCAAGGTCGTGACGCTCACGGGGGTCCTCGGGTCGGGGACGTCGAGCCTCGAACGCGAGTACCGGGGGCCCGGACGCATGGAGATCGGCAACGCGCCCGTGACGAACTTCGAAGGTGGCAGCTACGACCGCATCTCGCTTAGGGACGCCACGGCGCGATCGGTCAACACCGTCTTTGCGCAGGCAGCGGTCGAGCTCGGCGCCGAGAAGCTCGTCTCTCAGGCCGAAGGCTTCGGCTTCAACAAGCGCGTCCCTTACGAGCTGCCAGCGCGAACGTCGCTCATGCCGAACCCCGCCGAGATGACGACGTGGGAGACCGCGTGGGCGGGCGTGGGACAGCCCGTCGGCGAGCACGAGAGCCCGCCCGGACCGCAGTCCACCGTGCTTCAGATGGCCGAGGTCGCCTCCGGCATCGCGAACAACGGCCGCGTCATGCGCCCCCACGTCGTCGAGAAGATCGCCGACCCGGCGGGCCGAACGCTCGCGACGACGCGTCCTCGGCTGTGGACGACCGCGACCGACCCGACCACCGCTGCGGAGGTGCGCGACGTGATGGTCTACACCGTAAGCAACGGCTCGGGGGCCGCCGCGCAGATCGACGGCGTGGAGGTCGGCGGCAAGACCGGCACCGCAGAAGTCGGCAAGGGACTCGAGACGAATGCGTGGTTCATCGCGTTCGCGCCCGCCGAGGACCCCACGGTCGCCATGGCGATCATGCTCGAGCAGGGCGGGGTCGGCGGACGGCGAGCGGCCCCGCGCGCGAAGCCCGTACTCGAGGCGGCACTCGCCTCACAGGCGCAGGCACGGTGAGTCCGATGCCGACAAGAGAGCGTCTGGGGTGCGAACGGTTGCGGCGAAGTCCGCAACCAACGCGCTAGAATGGGCCAGCCCCGCAGGGGCAGCATGGGAAGCGAGTGAGGCCAGTGACCGAGAAGGACTACGGTTCACGATATCGGGTCACCGAGAAGATCGGGGCCGGAGGAATGGCCGACGTCTACAAGGGCGTCGACAATGTCCTCGGGCGCACCGTGGCCGTCAAGGTCCTGCATGCGCGGCTTGCCGCGGACGCGACGTTCGCTGCCCGCTTTCGGCAGGAAGCACAGGCTGCCGCGAACCTCTCCAGCCCCAACATCGTCAGCATCTACGACTGGGGCAAGACCGGCGACACGTACTACATCGTCATGGAGTTCGTCGACGGCAAGGACCTGAAGGACATCATCGCCGCCGAGGGCCCGCTCGCCCCCACAAGGGTCGCCGACATCGGCGCCCAGGTCGCTTCCGCGCTCGAAGTCGCGCACCGCGCCGATGTCATCCACCGCGACGTCAAGCCGCACAACATCATGGTGCAGCCCGACGGCACGGTGAAGGTCATGGACTTCGGCATCGCCCGTGCGGGCAACACCACGATGACGCAGACCGGCTCGGTGCTCGGCACGGCACACTACGTGTCGCCCGAGCAGGCTCAGGGCAAGCAACTCACGCCCGCGAGCGACATCTACTCGCTCGGCGTCTCGCTCTACGAAGCCGCCACCGGCAAGATGCCGTTCGACGCGGACACGCCGGTCGCCGTAGCTCTCAAGCAGGTCAACGAGCAGCCGGTACCGCCACGCAAGTTGAGCCCCGCCATCCCCGTGGCGCTCGAGACGGTGATCCTCAAAGCGATGGCGAAGGACCCCGCGCAACGCTACGCGTCGGCCGACTCCATGCGCCGCGACCTGCTCGCCGTGAGCGCCGGACGCCCCGTCGCGGCCACGGTGCCGAAGATGGACCAGACGGCGGTCATGACAGCGGTGCCCACCGCTCCAACCGGCCGCGGTGCCGCGCGCCAAGCACCGCCGAAGAAGAAGAGCCGCTGGTGGCTTTGGACGCTGCTCGTTCTCGCGCTGCTCGCAGGAGGCCTGGCGGCTGCGTGGGCCATGGGCGCCTTCGAGCCCTCGATCTCCGTGCCCAACCTCAGGGGTAAGACCGTCGCCCAGGCCGCCGACGCGCTGAAGGCAGAGGGCTTGGCGATCGGAACCACGAGATCGCAGTTCGACGCGAACGTCGAGGCAGGGCGTGTACTCGAGCAAGACCCCACCCCGGGTACGCAGGTCGAATCGGGCGCGAAGGTGAACCTCGTCATCAGCCGGGGCGTCGAGAAGGTCGAAGTCCCAGACGTCGTCGGCAAGACCGACAGCGAGGCCGCGCAGATCCTGCAGGACGCCGGCTTCGCCCTCACGTTGCCGAAACGCGAGTTCAGCGGCAAACCTGAGGGCACCGTGCTCTCGCAGGACCCCGAGGGCGGCAGCAGTCAGCCGAAGGGCTCGAGCATCACGCTGACCGTCTCGAAGGGGCAGCAGCTCATCGAGGTCCCGAACGTCGAGGGCAAGGGCCAGTCGAACGCAACGGCGATCCTCGAGGACGCAGGATTCAGCGTGGACATCTCGACCGAGTTCTCGGACACCGTGAGCAAGGGTGTCGTCATCTCCCAGAATCCGCCGGCCGGCGTCCTCATCGTGAAGGGCAAGACCGTCACGATCGTCGTGTCGAAGGGCTAGATCCTCGTGAGCGTCCCGGACGTGATGGGCGACACGGAAGCCACGGCCCGCAAGAAGATCGAGGACCGCGGGCTCGTGTTCGAGGTCTCGACTCGCGACGACACCCCGGCCAACGAGGGCAAAGTCATCGAGGTGAGCCCCACGCCCGGCACTGCGGTCAAACCGGGTTCGACGGTGAAGATCGTGATCGGCACGGTGCCGACGCCGCCGACCCCCGGGCCGTAACTCGGGACGCCGACGCGGCCCTAGCGCACGCCGTTGGCGCACAGTCCGATTCGGCTCGCACCCGCCGCGCCGGCGCGCTACCACATTCCTCCGCGGTTCGCTGTGACCGCCATCACAACCTGGCCGTTCTCAGTGCTCATGCGGGGTGCCCGCGGTTCCGATATGACGTAGTGGAGATACCGTCGCACGGAGGGGCGCCGTGAGGAAGCTCAAGAACACATCGCAACTGGCGGGAATCGCCTGCATCCTCGTCGCGGCATTCACCGCTTGGCGCACTCTGCCGGTCGGCGCGGCCATCTCGGCCAGCGTCGGCAACCTTCTCTCACTTGAAGGCACGACGTCCAACACGCAGATCATCGAGGTGGCTCGCGTCATGCCGATGCGGCTCTTCGAGTCGCCGTGGCTGCTCATCGGGATGACGTTCGTCCTCGCGCCGTACTTGGCGAGCATCCTCGCGAAGTTCCTCGAGAGCAGAGCGCAGGCGCTGTAGGCGAACACGCGGCAGCGCCAAACCCAGCAGGAGGGCCGGACGCTGATGCGCCCGGCCCTTTCACATGGAGCTGGCTACCTGCTACTTCACCGTCACGTACGTCGCGCTCGACTGCCCGGCGAGGTGGTCCTCGTCCTCATAGGTGATCGCGACCACGCGCCACCTGCCGCGGGACGGGATCTTGTATGGAGCGGAGTAGCGCGTGCCGCTGATCGCACCGATGGACGAACCGGCCGAACTGGCGCCGACGTTCGCCACGTTCGTGGCGACTACCCTCTTCCTGAACTCCCACTTGTTGTTGACAAGCTTGGAGAACAGGAGCTTCACGGTCTTGCCGCCCCTGTAGTGACGTGGCCTCAGGACGCCCGACCACTTCACGGTCTTGTCGGAGGTCACCGTGGACGACGGGACCGGGCGAGACAGGAACACCCCGGGCTTCACCGCGAAGTCCGGACCTATCTCCGCCTCGTCGAACCCGTCGGTCGTCACGACGCGGAACGCTGTTGCCGAGGTCAGCTCCGGCTTGAACCGAACGTGGCCAGCCGAGTCGGACATCGCGGACTCGACGGTCTCCCAGCCCCACCACCACTCCTGCAGCGCGACGACCTGATCGGCCACCGGGGCGGTCGATTCCTGGCTTGTGAGGTTCACGTCGATGGTCGGCACCTTTCCGTACGCGGGTCTCGTGGTATCGACGGATGCTTCCACGCGAGCTGGCTCGTGATCGGTGAGCGACCATGTCAGGGTGTACGAACCGGAACCCGCTGGTGCCCACACGTCTACGTAGTAGGCACCGTCCGTTGGCACGACGTAGCTGAACATCTGCCAGTCCCCGGCCACCCACCAGCTATCCATGTCGGTGGCATTGGCCCCGTACAAGCCGACCTCGCAATCCATCCAGCCCTTGGTCTGGATCTTGACGTTGATCCGCTGCCCCTCGTCGGCGTGGATCTTGTAGACGTCGTCCATGTCGAAGGGTGCATTCAGGGTCCCCGTCGCCGGCGACGAGCCCAAGCGTATGCCAGGGATCTGGTCGTCTTCGGCGTCGTTGAGGATTCGCCAGTCCAGCGCGTACGGCCCGGCGCCCCAGTAGGAGCCGACGTTGAGGAAGTACTCGCCCGTCTCCGGCGCGACATACTGGAATCCTTGTGAGAAGTAGCTCTCGTACTTGGCGGACAGTCCGGGGTACCAGTACCACTCGGCTTCCTCGGTGGTGTCCCACCAGGACCAGGCGTCCATCGGATACAGGTCGCAGTAGAAGTACACCTCGCCGCGCTTGGGCTTGGGCCCGATCAGCTTCACTGCGAGGCGGTCGCCCTTCTGGAGCGTGACACGGTACATGTCGGAGTCATCCCGACGCGAGTCAACGGACCCGCGCATCGGCGAGGACGTCAGGGGCACACCCGGGAAGTCGTTGTCCGACGGAGTGGGCGTGGTCACCGAAGACGTCAGCGTGTAGCCGCCCTTCCCCCGTGAAGCGATGGCGGCAAGGTAGAAGTCCGCCTCGCGCGGGGCGGTGTACTCCATCGAGGCGGAGCTGTCGTAGTAGTAGTAGTCAAACCAGTCGCTCTCGATCGGATACCCGGAGTAGACGCTCTTGACGGTCGGGTCGAAGAGAGCCACGCGGTACGAGGTCCCAGGGTCCGATCTCAGGTTCGCCTTCAGCTTCTGTCCGGCAGCGAGATGGACACGGTAGACGTCCACGCTGTCGAGGTCGATGTCGAGGGTCCCCGTGGTCGTGGAGGCCGGAAGCGGCACGCCGCGGATGTCATCATCGGTGGGGACGGACGGCTCGCTGTCCGTCCCGCCAGGCTGGCCGAGGGCAGCGGCGACATTGAGCCGACCGTAGCCGCTCTCGATGTCGCGCCCGGCACGACCGACATCCTTGGCGGTCGTAGTGAGCGCGCTCATGGCCTGCTGAGCGGTGTATTCGGGGTGTGCGGAGCGCACGAGCGCGACAGCCCCGGCGGCGAACGGCGTCGCCATCGACGTGCCCGTCATCTCCATCATGCCGCCACCGCGCCTGCTCGACAGGATGCCGCATCCCGGCGCCACGAGGTCGAGCTCTGGTCCCTTTGACGACCAACTTACGACGGTGTCGTTGAGCGTGGAGGCCCCCACCGTCAGGACGCCCGGCAACGCGCCGGGGTACTCGATACTCGCCGCGCCATCGTCGTACATGTACCAACCGCTGTTACCTGCGGCGGCCACGATCACCACGTCGCGGGCCTGTGCGTATTCGACCGCATCGACGAGCGCCTGCGTAGGGGCCCAGGTCCCGAGGCTCATGCTGATGACGCTCGCCCCGTGATCGGTGGCCCACACGATGCCTTCGGCGACATCGAAATCGCTCCCCCGTCCTCGAGAATCGAGGACCTTCACGGGGAGGATCGTGCATCCCGGCGCAACGCCGACGCCGTCGATGTCGTTGGTCGCCGCGGCGACCGTTCCCGCGACGTGCGTTCCGTGCCCGTGGTCGTCGCGGGCGGAGGTGTCGTTGTTGACGAAGTCGAAGTCGTTGTCGGTATCTATGTTGTCGATCAGATCCGGGTGCGTCAGGTCGACACCGGTGTCGATCACGGCGACCGTGACCTCGCTCGAGCCTATCTCGATCGGCCACACCGAGTTCATGCCGATGCGATCGAGGCCCCACTGCCTCGGCAGCGCCGGATCGCTCGTCAGCGCCGCGCTGGCAGACACGCCTGAGCGGCCTACAGAATCAGAACGGGTCTCGCTCGCGCGAACGAGCGCGGCGCGGCGCACGTCCAGGACGGCGTCGGTCGACTTCAGCCGAGAGGCCGCGAGCTGCTCTGTGCCACCGGGTAGCGACACGAGCATCCGATCGCTGCGACGAGCGACGCGAAGCACGTCGCCGCCGACGGCCGCGACAGCGCGCTGTGCCGAGGCACGCTCTCCCTCGGCGACCTCGACGACCCACTTGTCGAGACGCTCGACGGCGTAGTCCTTCGGCATGAGCGGGGACTGGCGAGACGGCTTCGTGCGCCGGTACTTGGCGCGGAGCTCGTCGCGCTTTCGAGCGAGATCGCTGTATGGAGCGCGGCGTGAGGTGGCGTGCGACCCGCGGACGGCCTCCCTCGGCTGCGATGCGGTGGCGGCGGGAACCGCCGATGGCATCGCTAAGGCTAGGCCCAGGCATGCAGCCAGGGCCAACTTGATGGATCTCACTCGGGACCCCTCTCCGTGAGGCGACGCAGAAGGCAGGATGCGTCACGAGCGGCCGTCTCCTCGTAGGAGCGACCGCTCGCAGCTAAAAGGTGTCTCGAATGATGCGCTTGGAAGGGTCTGCCTGCAACTAGTCCGTCAGGCTTGCCGAAGCGCCTCGGCAAGCCTCGGCGGGAGCCCCGCGCCGACCATCTCGGACGCAACCGTTTCGATGTCGTAGGCCGCGCGGTGGAAGCGCACCGCGAGCCAAACGTCGCTCGTGCCGACAGGCCCGATGGCCGAGTCCCCCGGGTCTGCGGCGCGCGCCTCGGACTCACCACCGAAGACGAGCTCCGCCCAGCACCCGCGAGGGTCGCCGTCCTTCGGCTTGCCGACGGAGCCGTCGCTCACGTAGTGCACGCGACGGCCGTCCCCGCCTTCGAGAGCGCGATGGTACGGGATGTGGACGTGGCCGACGCACACGACGTCGGCGTCGGCGGCGTCGGCGAGCTTCGCGAGGTGCGCGTCGGTTCGGTCCGGCATCAGGTATTCGTTGATCCGCCGGGGGCTGCCGTGGCAGAGCAGCACGCGGGCTCCGTCGATCTCAAAGCGGATCTCGTGGAGGAGCGTCGTGAGGAACGCGTGCTCCTCGTCGTCGAGGGAGGCGTCGGTGAATGCGTAGCTCGCGTCACCGTCGGCCCTGGCCTCGGGCGTGCCGTAATAGCAGCCGCACTGCCCTCGGCGGTAGCCGACGCCATCGTCGTAGTTGCCGGTGATCGTCGGAGTGCCGCTCTCGCGGATGCGCGCGATCACGTCGCCCGGCCGAGGGCCGTAACCCACCAGGTCACCGAGGCAGTAGACCTCCTCGATCCCACTGGCCTCGATGTCGGCGAGCACAGCGTCGAGCGCGGCGGCGTTGGCGTGGATGTCGCTGAAGAGCGCGATGCGACGCATCGTCAGTCCTCACGCAGCGAGCAGGTCGCATCTGCGGCGGCGAGCAGCTCGGCCTCTGCGGGACTGACGCCCGGGTACCAACGTCGCTGCAACCAGAGCGCGACATTCACGAGTCCGATGAGCACAGGGACCTCGACCAGTGGCCCGATGACCGCGGCAAACGCGGCCCCGCTCTGCAGCCCGAAGACGCCGACCGCAACCGCGATGGCAAGCTCGAAGTTGTTGCTCGAGGCGGTGAATGACAGGGTCGTGGATGTCGGGTACGTCTGGCCGGTGCGCTTCGCCAGCCAGAACGTCAGGAAGAACATCACGAGGAAGAAGACGAGCAGCGGTATCGCCACACGGATCACGTCGAGCGGGATCTGCACGATGAGCCCGCCTTTGAGCGAGAACATCACCACGATGGTCGTGAGAAGCGCGACGAGAGTGATCGGCGATATGCGCGGAACGAATACCGAATCGTACCAGCGGCGTCCCTTCAAGCGCACCAGCGCGAAGCGGGTCGCAACACCCGCGATGAACGGGATGCCCAGGTAGATGAACACGCTCGTCGCAATCTGGCCGATGGTGACGTGCACAGCCTGGCTCTGCACGCCGAAGAGAGGTGGCAGCACCGTGAGCAGGAGCCACGCGTAGAAACTGTAGAACAGCACCTGCATCACGGCGTTCACGGCCACGAGGCTCGCCGCGAATTCGCAGTCCCCTTGAGCGAGATCGTTCCAGACGATGACCATCGCGATACACGGGGCGATTCCGATGAGGATCAGGCCCGCGAAGTACTCGGGGGCGTCGCGCATGAACAGCACGGCCAACCCGAACATGAGCGCCGGCGCGACGATCCAGTTGAGGGCCATCGCGAGGCTGAAAGCCCTTGTGTTTCGAAACACGTCGCCGAGTTCTTCGTACTTCACCTTTGCGAGCGGCGGATACATCATCAGGATCAGCCCGATAGCGATCGGGATGTTCGTGGTTCCGATACTCAGGCTCTGGATCCCGCTCGCCACGGCCGGGACGAGCGCACCGAGCGCCACACCCGCCGCCATCGCGAGGAAGATCCAGACCGTCAGATAGCGGTCGAGGAAACTCAGTCGGGCGGACACGCCTCGGGCCATGGTAGACGCCTTTCGTGGGTGCGGGTCAGGGAGTGGTCAGGCACCGGAAGGCTCAGCAGGCTGAGCTTCGGCAGGACCGGCATTCGGCTAGGAGATCGGAGAGCGCGGCGGACAGCTCGGAGATCGCGCCCGGCGCCAAGCAGTACGCCGTCCCCGTACCGGCGGGAGTCGAGTTCACGAGTCCCGCGTCACGCAACACCTTCAGATGCTCCGATACGGTCGACTGAGCCAGCGGAAGTTCGCTGAAGATCTCGGCCCCCTTGCATTCGGTTTGCGATGCGAGCAGCCGAAGGAGCCTGACGCGGGAGGGATTGGCCAGGGCGCGAGCGACTTCAGCGATCCGAGCGTCCGTCACGGGCTGCCTCCATTCAGGGCTTCATCGTCCATCGCCGATAAACGATAGCTGAGGTCTGCGGAGAGCGCAAGCGCGATCAGCGAGACTGAGCCTCGCAGCGGAGGCGGACGTTGCGCCGACCTGCCCGCGGCGCAAAACGAAGGGCGACCCGCGGCGGCCGCCCTTCATCCCAAAACGTCTGTTGAACGGGTGCTACCCCTTGCCGAATCCCCAACCGGGTTTCCCCGGACGCGGACATGATGTCGGCTCCGTCCCGGGATCCGGGCACCCGGTGGGGGGCGTACACGGATCCGGACAGGCTGTCGGAGGGGTCGACGGTGCCGGCACGATGCAGGGGGGCACGGCGTTCATCAGGCGCCAGAGGCGAGCTTCGGCCTTGGCGACCAGCTTGTGCGCCTTCGCCTTTGAGCACTTCTTCTTCTTCGCAAGCCAGGTCAGGCGGGCCTTGAGCTTGGCGAGCGTCATGTCGACGACCGCAGTGGGCTCGACGCTGTAGCTCGTGGCGATCGAGCTGAGCGACCTTCCGAGCCGACGCTGCGCGTTGATCTCGGAGGGTGAGACGTCCGCCAGCGTCGCGAGATTGCGCACGAGGCTGCCGGTGGAGACGTGTTGAGCAACGGCTTTCGCCGCCAAGTCGGGCTTGGGCGCGCGCTTCGGCTTAGCGACGGCGGCGCTCACGCCCCCGAGCACCAGCATCGCGACGAGCGCGACGCCAAGCAGGGATACGAACTTCCGATTCCTCATGGACTGGCCCCCTATGCGTTCCTGTGCCCGCGTTGCGAGCTGTGACGCCTGACTCATCGGTACGTCGGGCGAAGGCGATGAACCTTACACCCCACACGCGAATTGTTAGGCGTGATTCTCGTCACATCAGTGCCGCTGGTCTCCGTGCTCGCCGGAGCTGCCATTCGAGTGCGACTTCGACGAGCCCCCTTTCGAGGACTTGGACGGCTTCAGGTCGGACTTGCCGTGATCGGAACCGCCTGCCGACGACCCCTTCTTCGACGATCCGTCGCTCGAATGGCCGCCGGAACTCGACGACTTGTGGCTCGAATCGGCGCCGCCCTTCCCCGCCGATGAATGGCCGGCCGAAGAGCCCGAGCCCGACGAATGCTTGCCGTGCGAACCGGCGTCAGCCCTGCGTCCTTGCGCGTGCTCGCTCGCAGCTCCGAGGCTCGGCTTCGACCCACGCGACGCCGCACCCTTCGCGGAGCCGTGCGACTCGGATCCTCCTGTCCCGTGGGACGTCGGCACGCCGGTCTTCGCGTCGACATCGGGAAGCGGCCGAACCAGCGCGCTCTCGACGCGAGACTGCTGAGTCGCCTTCTGCTGGTCGACGACGCCCTTGGTGACCGGAGCAGCGATCACGGCCGTCACGGCGAACGCCGCCGCCGCCATCTTCACGCCGGCGCTCTGCATGATCGGGGTCGATACGGTCGGGATGGTCAGCAGCTGCGGATCGAGCGACGCAAGCAGCTGCCCGATCGCGCCACGCTTCGCAGCGCCAAGCGGCATCAGGAGCGGCACCGCGCCGGTGAGCCTCGACGGCGACGACGCACGACGGGCCTCGGCGCGGCATCGTTCGCATGTCTCGACGTGCGCCTGCAGTCTGGCTTCCTCGGGCTCATCGAGCCCGGTCCCCAGCCGCTTGTAGATGAGCGGAAACGCCCTTCGGCATTCCTCGGGCAGGTCGCAGACCTCCGCGTACATCCGGCCGAAGGCGTCGCGCGCGCGGTTGACGAGCGTGTCCACCGCGCCCGGCGTGGTCTCGAGCGCGACCGCGATCTCCGCCGATGACATGCCGTGCAGTTCGCGCAGGACGAGCGCAGTGCGGTAGCGAGGACGGAGCCGCCGCATCGCGAGCATGATGGAACGGCCCTGCTCGCGTCGGAGCAGCTCCTCGCCGGAATCGGCGGCGGTCTCGGTCATCGAGTCGTCATCGACGTCGGTGGTCAGCACACGCTTGCGCTGCCGGATGATGTCGATGCTGACGTTACGGGCGACGCCGAAGAGCCACGAGCGAGCGTTGTCGACGGTGGCCGGGTCGGCGTGAAGGAATCGGACGAACGTCTCTTGCGCCGCATCCTCGGCGAGCGCGGGGTCGAGAAGCCGCGAGAGACAGAACGCGTAGACGCGCGGGTGGTAGCGCCGGTAGATCTCGGAGAAGGCGATCGGGTCGCCGCGGAGCGCGCGTGAGAAGAGGCTCGCGTCCGAACGCGTGCGCGCGAGGATACTCCGAAGCTCAGAGGTTCTTTCGGCCATGCTCGTATGTCGCGCGCGGAAGCTGCACCTTACGCTTTTCGGCCCCGCGTCGCGCTCCTCCGTCCATAAGCCTACCCCGAGAGGGTGCGCGCAGTCTCGTCGAACTGCTCGGGCGCGATCTCTCCGCTGGCCAGCCGCTTGCGAGCGATGGCGACCGCTTCATCGCGCTGCGGCTGGAGACGACGAGGGGGCGACCCGACGGGCCGCCCCCTCGAGAGCACTCTACGCGGATGACTACTTGACGGTGAGGTACTTGTAGCCGCCCTTGGTCGACGCATGGTAGGTGTCGCTCGGCGCGTAGCCGTAGATGCGCCAGCGTCCGGTGCGGGTCAGCTTGAGCCGCCCGGTGATGGTCGAGGCACCGGTCGCGCCGTTCTTGTTCGTGGCTGCGCCGGTCGCGCGCAGCACCCACTTGCCGCTCTCGTAGTGCTCGGCCTTGAGCGTCACGGTCTTCGCACCTGAGGTGTGACGCGGCTTGAGCGTTCCGCGCCAGCTGACGTAGGTGTTCCGCTTGACCGACGACAGAGGATACGGCGTCGAGATGTAGACCCGCGGAGTCACCGTGAACGGACCCCAGAAGGCGTTCGGCACGTCCGACTCGGTGTGCTCGGGATTGCCGCACCACTGGTCGACCGACACGTAGTAGCTCGTCTTGTTGTATGGCGTGACCACCCAGCCGGGGAGGTCCTCAGCATCCATGCCGATACCCTCGGCGTCGGTCAGCAGCGCGGGCTGCGAGCTGATGACCGCGAAGTTGCCGGTCGAGCGCCTCACGTAGAGTCGGATCCACTCGCCAGCGATCGGGTTCTGGGCGACCTGATCTTGAAGGAACGCGGCCAGCAGGAACGCCGGCTTCTGGTAGTTCACGACGGATGCGGACTGGTCTCCAGCGAAGCCGACGTCGGTCGCCCAGCGGATCGTGTAGGTACCGGCGCCACCGTCACCGCCGTCCCACGTGTCGGAGTACGCGACCACGTAGTAGTCGCCGGCGACCGTTGCCTCATGGACAAGGCCGTTCGGGTACTCCGAAACGGCGTTGTACGAAGCCGGGGTGGCGGTCTCCACGCTGCTCGCATCGGGACCGTACAGGTAGAGGTCGAAGTCCGTGCCTGCCTGTCCGTCGAGCGACGCCCAGAACGTCTCGCCCTCGGCAAGCGTGATCTTGTAGACGTCGATCTCGTCGGTGGCGACGTCCAGCGTGCCGGTCATCGGATTCAGGTTGAGGTCGTTGGCGACGTCGATGTCGTCGTTGCCCTCGGTGTCCTCGGCGCCGATCGTGCCGGAGTGTCCCGCAGGGCCCTGCTTGGCGCCCTCGGCGAGAGCCGACATGCCCATGGGGGCGGCGGTGAATGCACGCAGCGATCCGAGTGTTGCCGCTGCGGCGGGTGTTGCCGTCATCGCTACCACGAGCACGGCGGCGAGAACGAGCGCGGTCATGCGTCTCATGCAGGTACCTCTCCCTCTTGCGAGTCCGGCCGCGCGCGCAGCACAGAACACGCACCTCATGGAAACGGCGGGAATCGACTGCACACCCGTGCACGTCGCGAGGGCCGTCCCCAAGGCCCCTCGTTACCCTCCAGTCGGGATGGTAGCACCTGGCTGTGACACTCGGCACGTGGGACTTTCGGCGTTACTTGACCGTCACGTACCTCGCGGGCCCGGTGGTCTGCGCGTGGCCGGCGTCGCTCGCCGTCCAGCCGAGGACCTTCCACTTGCCCGAGTACGGCAGCCTGATCCTTGCCGAAGAGCGCGTGTACGTCAGGTAGTCGGCATTGGTGCCGTAGAAGGTCTTGTAGTAGCGGTAGGAGCCGTTGACCAGGCGATACGTCTTGAACAGCACGGTCTTCTGACCGGCGGGGTGCTCCGGGCGAAGGGTCGCGTAGCAGGTGTAGGTGGTCGTTCGCTTGAGCGTGCTCGACGATGTCCACGGCGCGCTCAGATAGACGTGCGGCGTGATCGTGCGCCCGGCATCGTCGAGCGGGACCGTTGGGTCAGAGCCGACATCGACCCCCACCGTATAGGTCGCCTTGCTCGTCGGAGAGACCGTGAACGTGGCCACACCGTCAGCACCGGTCGGGGCCGTCGCGATCTCCTCCCATCCACCGGCGGATGAGTCCCACCGCAGGAGCGCCATCTGCTCACCGACGACCGGACCGCCGCCCGGCTCGGCGAAGTCCGTGTAGATGCGGGTGTTCGTGCCGTACGCCGGCGTGGTGTCGGAGGGCGTGATCGCGAGTTGTGGG
>JACRBU010000104.1 GCA_016213085.1 Coriobacteriales bacterium | reverse complement strand
GTCGAGCGCATGGAGGCGCTCTTCGGCCACGTTCGAATCCACGACCCCTCCAAGGTTGCTAGAATACGCGAGATGTTCTCCGCCGCCGTGGACACCAAGTCGCTGTTCGAGGCGCTCGGACTCTAGCCGATCTGCCGAAGGGATCCTGTGACCGACACCCGTTGTGTCACCGTGGCTGTCGACGCCATGGGTGGCGATTTCGCGCCGTCCGAGATCCTGCTCGGCGTGGAGCGAGGACTCGCGGCCGATTCCGCGCTCCATGTGGTGCTTGTCGGCTCGGCCGACGTCGTCGAGGCGTTCGCCGCGACGCACGACCGGTGCGAGGCCGTACCGACGACGCAGGTCATCGGCATGGACGAGCATCCGGCCACCGCGGTCAGGACGAAGAAGGACTCCTCGATCGTCGTCGGCGCCCGCCTCGTCAAAGACGGCCGCGCGCACGCGTACTTCTCCGCCGGCTCGACCGGAGCGGCCATGGCGGCCGCCACGCTGATCATGGGTCGCATCCGCGGCGTGCAGCGCCCGGCCATCGCCACCGTGATCCCGACCGCTGGCGCCCCGGTGGTCCTCCTCGATGTCGGTGCCAACGCGGACTGCAAGCCGGAGCACATCGCGCAGTTCGCCCACATGGGCGCGGCCTACGCTGACACCGTGCTCGGCGTCGCACGCCCTCGGATCTCGCTGCTCAACATCGGCGAGGAGCCCACCAAGGGGTCGCAGCTGGCGCAGGAAGCCCACGCACTGATGACCGAGCGGGTGCCCGGGTTCGTCGGCAATATCGAAGGCCGCGACGTGCTCGCGGGCCACACCGACGTCATCGTGACCGACGGATTCACCGGTAACGTCGCGCTCAAGCTGCTCGAAGGTTCGTCAAAGACGCTGCTCGGCCAGGTCCGCGAGGTGCTGACGGCCTCACTCGTCACGAAGCTGGCCTCGTTGCCGCTCAAAGGCGGGCTGACGGCGCTCAAGAACCGTCTCGACCCCGACACCTACGGGGGTGCGCCGCTTCTCGGCGTCGATGGCGTGTGCATCATCGGCCACGGCTCCTCGAAAGCGAAGGCTGTTTCGAACGCTTTGCGGGTGTCCGCCCAAGCCGCGCGAGGGAACCTCACCGACCAGATCGCGGCTGCCGTCACCGACGATCGCGCGCAAGCCAGCACCAGCGCCTAGATTGCGCGATACTTCTCAGCGGACGTCGGCTCAGGTACGATACGCCGAATTCCGACAAGCAGACATCCTATCGGCGTCCCTGTGGAGTCTTCAGCGGGGGAGAGAAAGCACCTTATGACACGACGTAATGCGGCGATCATCGGCGTGGGCTCGTACCTGCCCGAGCGCGTGCTCAGCAACGCGGATCTTGAGCGCATGGTCGAAACCAACGACGAATGGATCGTCTCGCGCACGGGCATCCGTGAGCGCCGCATGGGCGATGAGTCGATGGCGACGTCCGATCTCGCGGCGCGCGCCGCCGAGCGGGCGATACGCAGCGCCGGGCTGTCGCCGAGCGACATCGACCTCCTCGTGGTCGGCACGTCCTCGCCCGACCACGCGCTGTTCCCGTCGACGGCGTGCCTCGTTCAGGCCAAGCTCGGCCTCGGCTGCGCAGCGTTCGACGTGAACGCGGCATGCACGGGGTTCGTCTATGCGCTGCAGGTCGGAGCTTCCGCGATCGAGTCCTTGCGCGCCGAGACGGTGCTCGTGATCGGCGCGGACATGCTGACCCGCCACGTCGACTTCAAGGACCGCTCGACGTGCATCTTGTTCGGCGATGGGGCGGGGGCGGTCGTGCTGCGAGCAGCTGTCGAGCCCGGAGTCGAGTCCATCGTGCTCGGCTCGGACGGAACCGGCGCCGACCTGCTCAAGGTCCCCGCCGGCGGCACCGCGGCACCGTGCACGGTCGAGCGCATCAACGAGCGGCAGCAGTACGTCCAGATGCAGGGCAACGACGTCTTCAAGTTCGCCGTGCGCGTCATCCCCAAGGCCACGGTCCAGGCGCTGACGGCCTCCGGACACTCGGTGGAGGACCTGGCGTGGCTCATCCCGCACCAGGCGAACCAGCGCATCCTCAACACCGTCGAAGAGCGGCTCGGCATCGACCATGACCGCGTCTTCAGCAACGTCGAGAAGGTAGGCAATACCTCGGCCGCGTCGATACCTTTGGCGCTGGACGACCTGTATACTAGCGGGCGACTTCAGCCGGGCGATCTTGTAGCGCTCGTCGGCTTCGGAGCCGGTCTCACTTGGGGGGCAGCAGTCGTGCGATGGACAATGACCGGACCCGAACAAGGAGGGCTCCCCGAATGACGCTACGTACCCGGCTGACCGAGGTGCTGGGGATCGAGCATCCGATCATCCAGGGTGGCATGGCGTGGACTGCGACAGCCGAGCTTGCCGCCGCAGTCAGCAACGCCGGTGGTCTCGGGATCATCGGCGCCGGTCACATGCCCACCGAGCTTCTTCGTGACGAGATCAAGCGCGCGAAAGCGCTCACGGACAAGCCCTTCGGCGTGAACCTCATGCTGCTCACCCCCCACATCGACGAACTCGTCGATCTCGTGCTCGCCGAGCGCGTCCCGGTCGTGACGACCGGCGCGGGCAATCCCGGCAAGTACATGGGCGCCCTCAAAGAGCAGAACATCAAGGTGCTCACCGTCGTGCCGTCGGTGGCTCTCGCCAAGCGCATGGAGTCCATCGGCGCCGACGCCGTCATAGGCGAAGGCATGGAGGCGGGCGGCCATATCGGCGAGCTCACGACGATGGTCCTCACCCCACAGCTCGCCGACGCGGTCGACATCCCCGTTGTCGCTGCCGGCGGTATCGCTGACGGTCGCGGCGTGGCCGCCGTATTCGCCCTCGGCGCCGAAGGCGTGCAGGTCGGCACGCGCTTCATGTGCGCCGAGGAGTGCACGATCCATCCGGGCGTGAAGAGCCGCATCCTCAGGGCCAAGGACCGCGACACGGTCGTGACGGGTCGTTCGACAGGCCACCCCGTGCGCGTCATCAAGAACAAGCTCTCCCGCGTGATCGACGAGCTCGATCGCGAGAACAAGCCGCAGGAGATCGAAGAACTCGGCACGGGCAAGCTGCGCCTCGCGATGCGCGAGGGCGACCTCGACATGGGGTCGCTCATGGCCGGCCAGTCCGCAGCCATGGTGTGCGAGATCCTGCCCGCGCAGCAGATCATCGATGAGATGATGGCCCAGGCGGAAGAGGTCATGACCCATATGTGCTCCATGCCTATCGGGGCCTGACCATGGCTGCTCGGACCGCACTGGTCTTTCCGGGCCAAGGCTCTCAACGCCCCGGGATGATCGAGGCCATCCCCGAACTCGACTCGCTCGACCGGCTCCTTGACGCCGCCGAAGCGCTGTCCGGACTCGAATTGCGCACCGTGGCCGCCCTGGGCGGAGCCGAGGACCTGGCTGACACCCGTGTCGCCCAGCCGCTGCTCTACCTCGCGGACTGGGCGTGGGGCATCACGCTGCTCGATTCCGGTGTCGAACCCGTCGCCGTCGCCGGGCACTCGCTCGGCGAGCTTGCGGCGCTCGCGGTTGCCGGCGTGTACTCGGTCGAAGCGGGCCTCGAGCTCGTCGTGGAGCGCTCCAAGCTCATGGCGGCCGTTGCGGCTTCGACACCAGGAACGATGGCGGCGGTCCTCGGTCTCGACGCAGAGGTGATCGCTCAGACAGCCGATGGCTGCGGGGACATCTGGGTCGCCAACGACAATTCGCCCGGTCAGGTCGTCATCTCCGGCACGCACCAGGGCATCACGCACGCCACGAAGCTCCTGACCGAGGCGGGCGCGCGGCGCATCGTCGAGCTCCAGGTAGCCGGCCCCTTCCATTCGCCGCTCATGGAGCCCGCCCGCGAGGCGTTCGAGAGCATCGTTCGCGCTGCCGACTTCTGCGACGCGACGATCCCGGTTCTGCAGAACACCGATCCCGAACCGACGACCGACGCCGAAGCCATCCGCGACCGTCTCGTCGGCCAGATAACCGCGCCGGTTCGCTGGACGGAGATCATGCAGCGGCTCGCGGCGGACGGGCCCATCACGCTCATCGAAGCCGGACCCGGCTCCGTTCTGACGGGGCTCGCTCGCAAGATGCCCGACATACGGACGTTCGCGGTCGAATCCACCCAGCTTGAGAACATCGTCGAGGAGGTCTCCTGATGCCCGATCTGACAGGCAAGGTTGCGCTCGTGACCGGAGCTTCGAGCGGAATCGGTGCTTCGGTCGCCAAGGAGCTGGCTCGCTGCGGCGCAGCTGTGGCCATCAACTACTACCCCGGAAACGAAGGGGACGCCCAAGCGGTCGTCGCCGAGATCGAATCCGCGGGGGGCCGGGCTGTCGCGGTCGCCGCGGACGTCACCGACTCCGAGCAGACCGTGGCGATGATCGACTCGGCGATCGAGTCCCTCGGCGCGCTCGACATCGTTGTGAACAACGCCGGCATCACCCGTGACGGCCTCCTCGTGCGAATGTCCGACGCTGACTGGGGAGCGGTCATCTCGACGAACCTCACGGGCGTCTTCAACACGACGCGCGCAGCGGCCAAACACATGATGAAGGCTCGCTCGGGCGCCATCGTCAACGTTGCGTCCGTCATCGGGCTCGTCGGCAACGCGGGACAGGCCAACTACGCGGCGGCCAAGGCCGGCGTGATCGGGCTGACGAAGTCCGTCGCGCGCGAGCTCGCGGGGCGCAACGTGCGCGCGAACGCGGTCGCTCCGGGTTTCATCGAGACCGCCATGACGGCGACTCTCCCTGAAGCCGTTCGAGAGGCATCGCAGGAGGCCATCGCCCTGAAGCGCTTCGGCCAGCCCGAGGACGTGGCACGCGCTGTGGCGTTTCTCGCGTCCGATGACGCAGGCTACATCACCGGTCAGACCATCGCGGTCGACGGAGGAATGACGTTCGTGTAATGTGCGCCCCGGTCCAGAAGGACCCGGGACGCGGGAGGGAGGTTGCAGCATACATGGAACGCGACGAGATCATGGAGAAAGTGCGCGGCGTGATCGCCGAGCAGCTCAATGTCGAGGATGACGTCGTCACCGAGGACGCATCGTTCGTCGACGACCTCGGCGCCGACTCGCTCGACATCGTCGAGCTGGTCATGGCACTCGAGGAGGAGTTCGGCGTGTCGATCCCCGACGAGGACGCGGAGAAGATCCGCACCGTCGGCGACGCCGTCACCTTCATCGCCAGCAACGTCTAGAGCGATCCCCCCAGCGGCGGTCTGCCGACCGTCGCTGGGTAACACCGCTTATGGCGGACTTCGCCGCCATAAGCGAGCCGGTTCGAGCAGACCGCTTCGCGGCAGCTCAACCGGCTGTGGCGTAAGCTCCATCACCTACATGACGGACGCACGGAAAGGCACGATGCTTGGACATGCCGACGCTCACGATCGGGTCGAGAACGGCACGCTTGCCCATCATCCAGGGTGGCATGGCCGTGCGTATCTCGCTGTCTCCACTGGCCGGTGCCGTGGCCAAGGCGGGGGGCATCGGAATCATCGCCGGTTCGGGTCTCGACATTGACGAGCTCGCCAACGAATTGCGCTCCGCGCGCGCCGCGGCCGGGGACGGCATCATCGGCGTCAACGTCATGGTCGCGGTCCGCAAGTTCAAGGAACTCGTGCAGGCCGCGATCGCCGAGGGCGCCGACATCATCATCGCCGGCGCGGGCTTCTCGCGTGACGTGTTCGCGTG
>JACRBU010000092.1 GCA_016213085.1 Coriobacteriales bacterium | reverse complement strand
GCGCCGTTGGAGGTCATCGCCCCCGAAGCGGTCTCGTAGACGCCGCCGATGGCCGCGGCCGGACCCTGGACCCAGGCCGAAAGCGAGCCCGACTTCGCGCGGGCGGAGTCGTATTCGGCGCGGGTGGGCGCCCCCACGAGCGACCAGGGCGATCCGAGCACAGAACCGTCAGTTCCGGACTCGAACCCCGAGTCGATGAGCGTGCCTGGCCCTGCGAATGCGATCTGCGGGCCGACGGCCAGGCTGACGACGATCGCCAGCAGCAGGGCCGCTACCCATCGCAGTGACCGCGCTCGCCGTGCCGGCAGCGAACGCGACGAACACCGGATACCCTCACCCATCAGACCCCTCCGCCTTTGCAAGTCAGTAAGGACACGGAACCTCTGGTCCCGGGAATGACCAAGTGTGTACGCATTGTGAAGAAGCCTTGGAGTCCGTGTCTACGGATATCTCCGATTAACTTCTGAGATTTCTCTTATGCAGCCGCTAGACAGCGCCGAACCGTGGGAAAAAAGTACAGTTACGTGATGCGTGTCACAGAACGCAACGAAGGGTCCGGCCCACCGATGAGGTGAACCGGACCCCTTTGTTTGACCGATGCCCCGCCGCATGGGCGGCCGAGCACGTACTGCGCTCCGTGAGCGCTAGAGGTACGTGTAGAGCTTCCCGTACGGCCGATGCGACACCGGCACGAGCTTCGTGAACGGCAGAGCCAGCACCGCGTCGAGATCCATATCGAACGCCTCGCAGTACTCGGCGAGCACCGGTTGCAGCGTCTTCATGTCCTCCTCGTCAGCGGTGAAGATGCCGACTTCCTTGCCGGTCTGCCACGGCTCCACCTCACCGCGAAGGTAGATCGTGCCGCCGTGCATGCCCGTGCCCAGATAGCCTCCCACGAGCGGACCCTCAGGGAATCGGGTGTTCATCCCGAGCAGAACGAGCATGCCGCCCGCCATGTACTCACCGAAGAAGTCACGCGCCTTGCCACCGCAGACCATGATCGGCACGTTGTCCTCGTACGCCTTCATGTGGATGCCGACCCGGTAGCCGACGTCGCCGCGCACGAACACCTTGCCGCCACGCATGCCGTAGCCCAGCACGTCGCCTGCGTCACCGTGGATGATGACCTTGCCGGCGTTCATCGTGTTGCCGACCCCATCCTGAGCGTTGCCGAAGACCTCGACGGTCGGGCCGTCCATGAACATGGCCATGTCCTGACCGGCGCAGCCATGGACGTCGATGCGCAGGTCCTTGCCCTTGATGCCGGTACCGATGTAGCGCTGGCCGTTCACGTTCTCGAGCACGACCTTCTTCGCGCCCTCGGCGAATGCACCCCGAATCGCCTCGTTCATGTTCTTGTAGTAGACGCTCTTGGCGTCGATGGTCGCGACGTCACCCTCGAGTCGCACTTCAGGGTCGATCCGAAGGTAACCCTCGATCGGACCTGTAGTCGTGGTCGTCATTCTCTTTGCTCCCCCTTTACAGCCCGGCGGGCTTCACGCCGAGGATCTCGCAGGTCTGCGCGTCGAGGCCCACTGCACGGAGCCGCTCGCGGCTTCCGCGCAGAGACTCGACCGCGTTCACGCCGAGCGCGCCGAGGATCTCCTGCAGCTCGTGGCTCCACGCGTGGACGAGGTTGGTGAGTCGCTCGGCGCCCCACTCAGGATCGACGCGACGCGTCAGCTCGGGCTTCTGGGTCGTCAGGCCCCACGAGCACGAGCCCGTGTGGCAGCCCTGGCAGAGGTGGCACCCGAGCGCCATGAGCGCAGCGGAGCCGATGGCGCACACGTCGGCGCCGAGCGCGATCGCCTTTGCGAAGTCCGCCGAAGAGCGGATCGAACCTGCGGCCACGATGGACGCCTGGTTGCGGATGCCCTCGTCACGCAGGCGCTGGTCGACGACCGCGATCGCGATCTCGAGCGGGATGCCGATGTGGTCGCGGATGATCTGCGGCGCGGCACCCGTGCCGCCCTTGAATCCGTCGAGGTACACGTAGTCGGCGCCCGCGCGGACGATGCCCGACGCGATCGCGGCGACGTTGTGCACCGCGGCGATCTTCACGCCGACGGGCTTGTAGCCGGTCGTTTCCTTAATAGGGTATATTAGCTGCCGAAGGTCCTCGATAGAGTAGATTTAATGGTGCGGCGCGGGCGAGATGGCGTCGGAGCCCTGCGGGATCATGCGCGTCGAGGAGACTTCCTTGTTGATCTTCTCGCCCGGCAGGTGCCCGCCGATACCCGGCTTGGCGCCCTGACCGACCTTGATCTCGACCGCGGCACCGCGGTTCAGGTACTCCGGATTGACGCCGAAGCGGCCCGAAGCGACCTGGACGATGACGTGGTCCTGGTAGGGGTAGAGGTCCGCATGCAGACCGCCCTCACCGGTGTTCATCAGGATGCCGCAGCGCTCGGCCGCCATCGCGAGCGACTTGTGAACGTTCAGCGATACCGAGCCGTAGCTCATCGGCGAGAAGATGAGCGGCGTGTCCAGCTTGATGGTGCGGTCCTCGGCACCGGGCTTCAGACGGAAGCCACCGTTGCCGTCGGACTCGACCTCGACGCTGTCCGGCTTGCGGCCCAGGTACGTGCGAAGCTCCATCGGCTCGCGCAGCGGGTCGATGGACGGGTTCGTCACCTGGCACGCATCGAGGACGAGCTTGTCGAAGATCGACTCGTAGGGCTTGTCGTTGCCCATACCGGTCAGCATGACGCCGCCGGACTCGGCCTGGCGCCAGATGGCCTTCCGCAGGCCGGCGGCCCAGTTGTCGTTCTCTCGATACGCGAGCTGGCTCTTCTCGATGGTGATGCAATGCGCGGGGCAATACGTCACGCAACGGTGGCACGCGCGGCACTTCGAGTCGTCGGGCAGCGGGCGCTCGTTGAACGAGTAGACGCCCCAGCCGCACTGCTGCACGCAGCGACCGCACTTGTGGCACTTGTCGTAGTCGATCTTGACCCGGAACTCGGGCTGAATGAGGCTCGTGGGCATCCTTAGCTCACCTCGACGATATCGGTGCAGGCATCGACGCCGGTAACGGCGCACGACACCTCTTTGGCGGACAGATGCAGGTCGCCGTGGATGGGCCAGTCCATGCCCTTGATCCGTGCGACTACGGGCTCGCCGGCCTTCGGCGCCCAGACGTCGTCGGGGGCGTCGAGGACTTCGCGCATGGCCGACTCCTCCGAGGCGACCATGACCTTCGTGCCCTGGCGGGCGGCCACGAGCGGACGAAGCTTGATGCGGTCGTTGAGCGCGACCATGCCGCCGTTGAAGCCGAGCACGATCGCGAACGGGCCGTTGAGCATGCCGGGTCCGTAGACGGAGCGAAGCGCGCGCATGACGGCCTGCTCGTCTTCGGGCATGCGGTCGATCTCGCTCCACAGCGGCGAGGCGAGCGCCTTGCACGCGAGCTGCAGCGGCAGCTTGTGGCGGCGAAGCATGAGGTCGAAGAGGTACGCGGCGACCTCGGTGTCGGTGCCGAGCGAGCACTTGTAGCCGAACTGCTCGAGGTAGCGGCTGTTGATGCCGTAGCTCGAGATCTCACCGTTGTGCACGATCGACCAGTCGAGGAGCGTGAACGGGTGCGCGCCGCCCCACCAGCCCGGCGTGTTCGTCGGGAAGCGGTTGTGGCCGACCCAGGTGTGACCCTCGTACTCCTCGAGCCGGTAGTAGTGACCGATCTCCTCGGGGAACCCGACGCCTTTGAAGGCGCCCATGTTCTTGCCGGACGAGGCGACGAAGGCGCCGTCGACCGAGGAGTTGATGAGCATGACGACGTGGACGACGAAGTCCTCGGCGCTCATCTCGGCGTTCTCGAGCTTGTGGGGATCGGGCACGAGGAAGTAGCGCCAGAGCAGCGGCGCATCGGAGATGCCCTTGACGGCACGCGTCGGGAGCGGCTCGGCGAGGTCGACCGTGAAGTAGCGATCGAAGACAGCCTCGGCCTCCTCCTTGGCCTGCACGTCGTGGTACATCATGTGGAAGCAGAAGTGGTCGGGGAACTCGGGGTAGATGCCGTAGCCGGCGTACCCTCCGCCGAGCCCGTTGCCGCGGTCGCGCTGAACGGCCATCGCGCGGATCGCGACCTCGCCCTCCATGAGCGTGCCGGACTCGTCGCAGATCCCCATGAGGCCGCAGCCGCCGTGGATCTTGAACGCCGCCTCCTCACGGTAGCGCGGGCGCTCGCCCACGCCGGCGTCGTCGCGAAGCGACGGAAGCCTGTCGACCGGCATGCGGTCGAGAAGCGGGTTGAACTCCATCCTACTCATCCTCTCCGTCAGCTTCGCTGGCGCTTTCCGCGCCCCGATTCATGATCCGTGTCATCGCATCACCGCCGGACGCGGGCAGCGGCTCGAGTCCGAGCTTCTTGCGCGCGCCCTCCTTCGGCTTGCCGAGGGTGCCGCTCTCGAGGAACATCGTGTAGCTGTCGCGAACGCTCTGCGGGCCCTCTTGCGCGGCGATGGCGAGCTCCTTGAGCTTGCGGAAGGTCTCCGCCATGCCGATGTCGCTGTGGCAAAGCTCCTGGCAGGTGAAGCACTCGACGCACTTCCAGACCTGGCCCGACGCGAGCACCTTGTCGATGTCGCCACGGATCAGATCGCCGATGATCTCGGTCGGCTGGAAGGTCGGGTCGATCTTGCAGACCGGGCAGTCGTCCTTGCACGCCTGGCAGCTGTAGCACTTGCCGAGAAGGGAGATGTCGAAGTGCTCGGCGAGGCGCGCCTTGTCACCATGGCGCGAGTCCCACTTCTCGAGGAACGGAGCCACGTCGACCCGGTGCATGCCGAGCCCGATCTCGTCGGGGTCGTGGCCGTACGCGAGTGCGATGAGCTCGGAGAGATAGAGCACCGGCACGTGGATGTCTTCTTTGTTGCGCTGCAGCGCGGCCTGATTGAGGTCGAACTGCTGGAAGCAGCTCGGGCAGACGACCACGAGTGCGTCGACCTCGTGCACCTGAAGGTCGTGCAACTTCCGGCGAGCGAACGCGAGCGAGCTGTCGCGCTCGCCCACACGGTCGAGGGCGCCACCGCAGCACTGCATCTTCGTCGGGTAGTCGATGACGCGTGCGCCGAGCGCCGCTACGATCTCCTCGACCTTCTTCGGATGAAGCGGGTCGTCCCAGCGCACCGCGGGCTGCGGGCGAAGCAGGTGGCAGCCGTAGTGGACGGCGATGTTCATCCCCCACAGGTGCTTCTTCGCCTTGCTGGCGATGAGTCCGACGCCCATCTCGTCGGCGAGCCACTCGGCGAAGTGCGTCACTTTGAGCTCGCCGTCGTAGCGCAGGCCTTCGGATGCCAGACGCTCGTTGATCGCGTCGCGCTCGCGCCAGTGAGTGCGCAGATGGCTCTGCGTCTCCTTGAACGTCGAGTAGCAGCCGTTGCACGGCGTGACCACGTTCATGCCGGCACCCTCGACGATGGCGAGGTTGCGAGCGGCGGCCGTGTAGAACGCGTCATGGTCGTTCGCCTTGACCAGCGTGCCTTCAGGGCAACAGGTATGCCCTTCGAGCTCGACGGGTCGCGCGCCGAGGTCCTCGAACATCACGCGCGTGGCCTTCTCGACGAACGGAAAGCGCGCGGGGATCGTGCATCCCCAGAAAACCGCGAAATCCTTCATTGTCCAGTGCCCTTCTGACGTCGATCCGGAGAAACGAAAACGCCCGCTCAAGCCCCATGGGCTTGGCGAGCGTCATTGCTCAGATCCATCTCCGGTTCGGCACGCCGTTGTGCCGTCTGTGAATCATACCACGGCTCGTGAGCATTGGAAACACGCGCGAAACACACTGTTGTAGCCAAGTAGAAGTGTCACCCCTAGCTGCAAAGTGAGAATGTCACCCCATGAATGGGGAGACGATCGCATTGACTGGGAGGGACTTGCAGAGGTTGCGGACGATCGACGCCGCACGTGCCGGACGGATCGCCAATTCGGAGGGAGCCCGGCAGCTGGGACTGAGCAAGCGCCAGTTCATCAGGCTGCGCAAGAGAGTGGCCGAGGAGGGGCCATCGGGCGTGATCCACAAGGGCCGGGGCAGAAGATCGAACCGCAGGATCTGCGACGAGGAGCGGGCAAGGATCGCCCGGCTCCTTGAAAAGACTTACACGGGCTTCAACGACACCCACGCCACCGAGATGCTCGCCGAGCGCCATGGGGTGACGGCGTGCCGGGAGACGATCCGCTCGATCAGGGTCGAGGCCGGGCTGCCCGCAGCGCGCAAGAGGCGGGCGCCCAAGCACAGGAGCCGGCGGGAGCGACGCGGGCGCGAGGGGACGATGCTTCTGCTCGACGGCTCGATGCATCGCTGGTTCGAGAAGCGCGGCAAGAAGTGCACCTTGCTCGGGGCTATCGACGATGCCACCGGTCAGATCGTGGCCCTTCGCTTCGAGCCTACCGAGGACCTCGCCGGCTACCTGGAGCCGTTCGCGACGATACTCGAGGAGCGAGGTGTGCCGGCGAGCACCTACACCGACAAGCACAGCGTCTTCCACGTCAACAGGGCCACGCCCTCGATCGAAGAGCAGCTCTCCGGCACCGAGCCGCTCTCCCAGTTCGGGCGGGCCTTAGACGAGCTCGGCATCGTGCGGATCTACTCGCTCTCACCCCAGGCACGCGGACGGGTCGAGCGCCTGTGGGGGACGCTGCAAGACAGGCTCGTCTCCGAGATGCGGCTCGAAGGGATCGACTGCATCGAGGAGGCCAATGCCTTCCTCGAGCGCTTCGTGCCCCGTTACAACGCCCGATTCGCCCGAGAGGCCAGCGAGCCGGTGCCCGACTGGCTGCCCGCGCCCAACGACGTCGACTGGTTCCTGTGCGCCAAGTACGCCAGGGCCGTGGCGAACGACAACACGGTGCGCCTCGGTGAACTCGTCATCGATGTCCCGCCTGCGGCGCACCGTGCGACCTTCGCCCGGGCAAGAGTCGAAGTCCACGAGCTGCGCGACGGTCGCGTGCGCATCGTCCACCAGGGCCGGGTGATCGCGGAGAAGCCGGCGCCCACAGGGTTCGAGCGCCTGAAACCAAGGCTTTCCAAGGCCTTAGGCGAACCAGGGCAGCTGCCGGTCGCTTCCCTTGCCGACCGGAGATGCCCGGTGTGCAACCATCATCGAGAGCCGATTGCGGCAACGGGGTGACACTTCCGCGCTGCAGTAGGGGTGACATACTCGCGTGGCTACGACACACGCGCGAAACATGGTAAGTCGAGCCAGCTCGGGAACCTACTGTCCGAAGAGGTGAGGCGCGGTGTGCCTCGCCTACCGTCGGAGGAGGTGCCGAGTTTCAACGCGCTAGCGCTACGTGGTCGCTCAGCTCTCAGACCTGCACTGCAACGACCCCCGGTTCGACGCCGGACTCATGCAGCGTGCGATCGACTCCATCAACGAGGCTCAGCCCGACCTGGTCTGCGTTCCGGGAGACCTCACCGTCAAGGGGTACCGCGACGAATTCGAGTGCGCGGCCCACTGGCTGGAACACATCGTCTGCGAACGCCTCATCGTCGTCCCGGGCAATCACGACGAGCGAAACGTCGGATGGGAG
>JACRBU010000093.1 GCA_016213085.1 Coriobacteriales bacterium | reverse complement strand
TGGGCGAATCGGCGTCGCCGATTGGGCATTCATGCGCGCACGCGACGCGGCGAGGCGCGGCGGCGCCAACCGGCTCGCCTTCGCCCGGCTCGCGGTGCGCCTGCACCCGCTGCCCGAGCGCTATCGGGCCGAACTTGGCGACGCGGAGCGTGCTCAACCCTGATACGAGCCGGGCGAGCGCCATTCGGTATTCGGCGAGCGGTGGCAGGAGCGAGGGTCCCCGGATGGAAACCAGCAACCACAACGACCCCATAGAGAGGATCCGAGAAACCGGGATGCGAGTCGTACGCCTGATGCATGAGGGCGCCTGCCGATATGGACTCGCCGACGAGGCAACAGTGACGCTCATGACCGACGAGCCGTTCGCCGCGTGGGAAGCCGAAGGAGTCCTTCCGCTTCGTGAGGCGCACCTGATGTCGCCTGTCACGCCGACCAAGGTCGTGGCCGTCGGCCTCAACTACCGGCCGCACATCGAGGAGCTCGGGCTCGACTTGCCGATCGAGCCGGTCATCTTCGTGAAGCCCTCGACCTCCGTCATCGGCCCTGGCGTCCCCATCGAGATCCCTCCCGGCGTCGGCCGCGTCGATCATGAGGCCGAGCTCGGCGTCGTGATCGGACGCCGCACGCATCGCGCATCGCCCGAGGAGGCCGCCGAGAACGTGCTCGGGTACGTGTGCGGCAATGACGTCACCGCTCGCGAGATCCAGCGCGTGGACGGCCAGTGGACGCGCGCCAAGAGCTTCGACACGTTCTGTCCGCTCGGACCTTGGGTCGCCACCGACCTCGATCCTTCGGCGCTGCTCGTCGAGGCGTACGTCAACGGCGAGCTTCGGCAGCGGGCCAACACCCGCGAGATGCTCTTCCACCCCTTCGACCTCGTGTCGTTCGTAAGCGGCGTCATGACGCTCGTGCCGGGCGACGTCATCCTCACCGGCACCCCGAGCGGCGTCGGGCCGATACAGCCCGGCGACGAGGTCGAGATCCGCGTCGAGGGCGTCGGCAGCCTCGTGAATCCGGTTGTCGCTTCCTGATTGCTCGACCTTGACCTGCGTCAAGGCGCGGGCCTCTCCAGTGCGCGACGCTTTGAGCATCTGAGTCGCCACTACCGAGGAGACGCCCGATGCCGGAGCCGATCGAGACGCCCCATGACGACCTCGCGAACACCGAGGAACCCGGGCTGTTCGACACGTACAGCCTTGTCTACGCGTACGCTCTGGTGTTCCTCGTGGTGGCACTCGGCTTCTTGGTGAAGTTGCCGTTCCGACAGTACACGGCCGCCTACGTCTCGCTCGCGACCGTGCCGTTCGTGCTGGGTATTGCAGCGACGTTCCTGACGGACTCGTCCGACGGCCTTCGGCGGGCCTTCCTGCGTATCGCCGTGTTGACGCCGCTCGTGCTGCTCACAGGTGTCGGCATCATGTTCGGGGGCTCGCTCGCGCTCGTGGGGGTGAGCGGGTGGATCCGGCCCGAGAACTTCGGATGGCTCACGTGGATCTCGGCCGCGGTGCTGGCGCTCGTCGCCTCGCCGCTGCTCGTCGCGCTTGCCACGCGCTTGAGGCGCCCGACACGCATCGCCGAAGTCGTGCAGTTCCTCGCACTCGGCGCGGCCACGGCGCTCGTGCTGGTGACGCTCGGGCTGACACTGGGCCCCGAAGGAGCGCTGCCGGCCGTCGCGCGCAAGGACGCCATGATCTACGCCATCGGCGCGATGACCTGGTATCTTCCGTCCTTCGGCTTGGCCACCGGTTTCTGGCGCAAGACGGGCCTCGTCTAGCGGCCCCGTTGGTCGGCAGGGGGTAGGGCAGCCGCTCGTCGAGATGCGATCGCGGGGGCCCCTGAGAGACGGTCGCCGCCCGTCGCACTCGGGCAACCATTCGGCTATCCACAGGCACCAGATGTCGGTGCCTGGTGCTAGACTGGCCACGTCATCTTGTGGTTCAAACGGTTGCGACGAGGGGTCGTCTTTTCATGGCTGAGGACCGCGTTCGAACGCCGTCCGTCGACGTGCTGCTGCGTGCGCTCTTGAGGCTCGAAACCGAGGACGAGGCATACTCGTTCTTGCTGGATCTGTGCACCATCCGTGAGATCCACGACATGGCGCAGCGCCTTCAGGTCGCCGGCATGCTTGCGGCCGGCGAGCACTACACCGAGATCCAGGACGCGACCGGCGCCTCCGCGACCACCATCTCGCGCGTGAGCAAGTCGCTCAACTTCGGAGCGGACGGCTATCGCGTCGTTCTCGACCGACTCGCTGACCAGGAGGCCTAGTCCGTGTCGTTCGTGCACCTCCATACGCACAGCGAGTACTCGATGCTCGATGGCGCTGCCCGGGTCAAAGACCTGGTTGCACGCGCGATCGAGTTCGAGATGCCGGCGCTTGCGGTGACCGACCACGGCTACATGTACGGCGCGGTCGACTTCTATCGGCAGGCCAGCAAGGCGGGGATCAAGCCGATCCTCGGCTGCGAGGTCTACTTCAACCCGGGCGACCGCTTCAAGAGGGAGGGCAAGCCCGATCTCTACCACCTGCTGCTGCTCGCCAAGAACAACGAGGGCTACCGGAACCTCATGGCGCTCGTGTCGGACGCGGCCACACGCGGCTTCTACTACAAGCCGCAGGTCGATCTCGAGCTGCTGGAGCGCTATGCCGAGGGGCTCATCGGGACGAGCGCATGCATGAGCGGCATCGTCAGCAAGTCCATCGAGCGCGGCGAGCCCGAGGCGGCGCGTGAGTGGGCGGAGCGCTACGGGCGGCTGTTCGCCCCCGGCGACTTCTACCTCGAGGTCCAGGACCAGGGCATCAAGGCGGACAACGGCGTCTCTCAGTCTCAGCTCAACATCGAGATCGCGTCCATCGCGTCTGATCTGGGGCTCGGGCTCGTGGCCACCAACGACATCCACTACCTCACGCGCGAGGATGCGAAGACCCAGGACCTGCTGCTGTGCATCGGGACGAACTCCACGGTCGACGACCCCAACCGCATGAAGTTCAGCTGCGACGAGTTCTTCATGAAGACCGCGTCCGAGATGACCGAAGCGCTCGGCTCGCGCTACGCCGAGGCCCTCGCGAACACGGTCGAAGTCGCCGAGAAGTGCGACGTCTCCATGGAATTCGGCCGCATCATCCTGCCCGTCATCGACGTGCCGAACGGTGACACCACCGAGTCGCATTTGCGCGCTGAATGCCTCGCCGGCCTCAAGGAGCGGTACAGCGATCCGCTGCCCGACGAGGTGCTCGAGCGCCTCGAGACCGAGCTCACAGTCGTCAACGAGAAGGGTATCGCCGCGTACTTCCTGATCGTGGCTGACTTCGTGCGGTGGGCCAAGGACCAGGACATCGGGGTAGGGCCCGGTCGAGGTTCGGCCGCCGGCTCGATCATCGCGTACGCGCTCGGCATCACGGCGCTCGATCCGATCGAGAACGGTCTGCTCTTCGAGCGCTTCCTCAACCCCGAGCGCACGGAGATGCCCGATATCGACATGGACTTCGACGACGAGCGTCGTCAAGAGGTCATCGACTACGTCCGTGGCAAGTACGGAGCGGACAAGGTCGCCCAGATCATCACGTTCAACAAGATGAAGGCGCGCGCGGCGGTTCGCGACGCCGGACGGGTGCTCGGCTACCCCTACGGCATCCCCGACCGGGTGAGCAAGATGATCGTCGACGACCTGAAGGCCACCATCCAGAGCTCGCTGAAGCAAAACGCCGAGTTCGGCAAGGACTACGAATCGAACCCGGACACCAAGCGCATCGTCGACGCCGCGTCAGCGATCGAGGGCATCACCCGCGGCGAGGGCGTGCACGCGGCCGGCGTCGTCATCTGCCCCGACCCGCTCCACTATCACCTTCCGGTCAAGAAGGACACGAAGGGCGGCAACGTCATCACGCAGTACGACGGGCCGACCGTCGCCGACCTCGGCCTGCTCAAGATGGACTTCCTCGGCCTGCGAAACCTCACCGTCATCGCCGATGCGGTCGCGCAGATCGAGGCGAACCACGGCGTCAAGATCGACCCCGAGAGCATTCCGCTCGACGATTCGAAGACCTTCGAGTTGCTCCAGCGCGGCGACACGGCAGGCGTCTTCCAGGTGGAGTCTCCGGGGATGCGCGCCCTTCTGCGCGACCTCAAGCCGACCACGTACGCCGACATCGTCGCCGTGCTCGCGCTCTACCGGCCCGGCCCGCTCGGTTCGGGCATGGTGCGCGACTTCGTGGACCGCAAGCGCGGCAAGAAGCCCGTCACCTACTACGACGAGCGTCTCAAGCCGATCCTCGAGGAAACCTACGGCGCGATCGTCTACCAGGAGCAGGTCATGCGCATCTCGATGCTCATGAGCGGCTTCTCGGCGGCGAAGGCGGACGGTCTGCGAAAGGCCATGGGCAAGAAGCTCATGGACAAGCTCGTCACCTACGAGAAGGACTGGGTCGAGGGCGCAGCGGCCAACAGCTACGACCCCAAGCTCGCCCAGAAGATGTGGGCGGACATCCTTCCCTTCGCCGAGTACGCGTTCAACAAGAGCCACTCGGCCGCCTACGGTCTCATCACGATGCAGACCGCCTACCTGAAGGCCCACTACCCGCTCGAGTACATGGCGGCGGTGCTCACGAGCTACACCGGCAAGACCGAATCGATCGTGAAGTACGTCGCCGAGTGCAATCGCAGCGGGATGAAGGTCCTGCCGCCGGACGTGAACTCCTCGGGCAAGTTCTTCACCGCTGTTGGCGACGGTCTCCGGTTCGGGCTTGCGGGTATCCGAGGCGTGGGTGAGGGCGTCGTCGGCACCATCGTCGCGGAGCGGGACGCCGGCGGGCCGTTCACGTCGCTGAACGACTTCTGCGACCGCGTCGACATGCGCCAGACGAACAAGAAGACCCTCGAAGCGCTCATCAAGGCGGGGTCGTTCGATTCGACCGGCTACACCCGCAAGCACCTCATGTCGATGATGGACGAGGTCGTCGACGCCGCGGTCAAACGCCAGAAGGACCGCGACACCGGCCAGACGTCGATGTTCGACATGTTCGCCGCCGAGGACAACGGGTTCGCGGCTCACGTTGCGCCGTCCAATGAAGACGAGTGGGACAAGCGCATCAAGCTCGCGTTCGAGAAGGAGATGCTCGGCATCTACGTCTCCGACCACCCGCTGCGCGAGATCGAGGGGGCGCTGCAAGCCTCGCAGGAGTACTCGCTGGGGGACTTCGATGAGATCGCCGACGGCACGACGGGGTGGTTCGCCGGGATGCTCTCGTCGGTCGACCGGAAGCCGACGAAGAAGGGCCAGATGTGGGCGATCGCGGTCCTCGAGGACCTTGAAGGCTTCGCCGAGTGCCTGTTCTTCCCGCAGGCTTACGAGCAGTACCGCGATGTCCTTCAGATCGACGCGGTGGTGCGGGTCAAGGCGCGCGTCGAGAGCGACGATCGCGGACGCAAGCTCATCGCGATGGAGGTGCAGCCCTTCGATGGAGCCGCGTTCAGCGCCCCGCCCGGTCGCATCATCATCGAGACGGACGAGGGCGCGCTCAGAAACGGCCGCGTGACGCAGCTTCGGGAGGTCCTGTCTCGCTATCCCGGCCGCGACATCGTCGAGATGCACCTCAAGAAGGCCGACGGAGGCATCGTGGTCTGCGCGATCGAGCAGACGGTCGACCAGGACGCATCGGGCCTGCATGCGGAGCTCATGAGCATCTTCGGCGGAGCGGCGGTTCGTGACGCCTAGCGTGGGGGAGAAGGCGGAGTTGACGGAGAAGACCCCTCTGCTATACTGCGCTACAGTGCTCTAGCACTCTACTGTAATGGAGTGATTCACCATGAACCTGGTTACCCCGCGAGGGTTCCGGGACAGGTTGCCTGCGGAAGCCTCGGAACGCGAGTCGCTCTCCGCGTCGATCGGAGCGGTGTTCGAGTCGTGGGGATACGGGCTCGTCGAGTCGCCCGTGGTCGAGGTCTACGCGATGCTCGAGGCAGCGGCCGGCGATCTTGAGGGAACGGCGTTTCGCCTCTTCGACGCCGACGGACGGCTGCTGGCGCTGCGCCCCGACATGACGCTGCCGCTGGCGCGCGTCGCAGCCTCGCGTCTTCGCTCGACGCCAGGACCGCATCGCCTGCGATACGACGCCGAGGTCTTTCGCGAGCACGAGTCGCTTCGTGGACAGGCCCGGCAGTTCACCCAGCTCGGCGTCGAGCTTGTCGGGGCCGGCGGCCCTGCGGCCGACGCCGAGATCGTCGCGCTGATGGTGGAGTCGCTCGTGGCCGCGGGGCTGCCTGAGTTCACCGTGGCGCTCGGCACCGTCGCGGTGTTGCACGCGCTCGTTGACGCCGCGGGGGCAGAGCCTTCGTGGAAGGCGGCGGTCTTGAAGGCGGCGCACGACCGCAATCTCGTGGCTCTCGACGCGCTCATGGCCGAGCCGCAGGTGCCTGCCGAGGTAGGACAGGCGCTTTCGGAGGTCATGCGCATCAAGGGAGGACGCGAAGCGATCGAGCGGTGCCGCGCCGTTGCCGCCTCGTGCGGCTGCGCCTCGGTCCTCGACGAGCTCGAGATCACATGGGACCTGCTCGATGCGAGCGAGACATCCGGGCGCGTCGTCGTGGACTTCGGCGTGCTGCGCGATTTCGACTACTACACCGGCATCATCCTCGAGGCGTACGCGCCCTCGCTTGGCCTGCCGCTCGGCGGCGGTGGCCGCTATGACGGCCTGATGACGGCGTTCGGTGCGGCCACGCCGGCGACCGGGTTCGCGATCGGACTGGAGCGTCTCCAGGTCGCGCTCGTCGAGCAGAGCGCGAGCGCGCCGGTGCGCGGACTCGACGCGCTCGTCGGCGGTGACCCCGCCGAGCGCTTCGGCTGCGCCAAGCGCTTGCGCGACGCAGGCTGGCACGTTCGGATGACCTCCGCCGACGGGCTCGAACTCGTCCGCGAGGCGGAGCGCGCGGGGGCTGCCGAGGCGCTCGTCGCCCGCGCGGGCGCGCTTGTGCGGCTCGATCGCGACGGCGGTCCGGCGCTGCCGCTCGAGGAGCCGACACCTGCGCCTCCCACGCTGAGCTGGGCGAAGGGAGGCCCGCGATGACTCCCGGACGCCGCCTGCGAGTCGCCGTGCCGAAGGGCGTGCTCTTCCCCGACTCGGTACGCCTGCTCGCCGAAGCCGGTCTCGACACCACCGGGCTCGCCGAGCCGGGGCGCCAGCTCACTGTCGAGACGCGCGACGCGGTCTTCGTCATCGCGAAGCCGACCGACGTGCCTGTCTACGTCGCCTACGGCGGCGTCGATTGCGCCATCGGCGGCAAGGACGTGCTCGTTGAAGCCGGCCTCGACGTGGTCGAGCTCGTCGACCTGCGCTTCGGCGCATGTCGCTTCGTGGTGGCCGAGCCCGAGGACGCGGGCCGAGAGGTCGACGAGCACTATCGGCACCTCGGCGTGGTGCGGGTCGCAACGAAGTACCCCAACATCGCCGAGGCCCACTTCGAGTCGCGCGGCATCCAGGTCGAGCTCGTGAAGCTGCACGGCAACATCGAACTCGCGCCGTTGATCGGCCTAGCCGACCAGATCGTCGACATCACCGCAACGGGGCGTACACTTCGTGAGAACCATCTGCGTATCGTCGAGGACGTCTTAGAATCGACGGCGCGCTTCGTGGGCAACCCGGTTTCGGTGCGTACCGACCCGCGCGTGACGGCGCTTGCCGACAGACTGTCAGAGCTCCCGCTATCGTAGGTGCTCAAGCTCCACTTGTTGTGTCAACGGAAAGGACCGGCCGAAGATGATGCGACGGATCGAACTCGCCCGCGGCGAGCGGCTCTCCGAGTCCGACATCGCCCGCAGCGGCGGCCTCGATGCCGAGGTGCTCGGCGTCGCCCAGCGGATCGTCGACGACGTGAAGGCGCGCGGTGACATCGCGCTCTTCGAGCACACCGAGAAGCTCGACGGGGTCAAGCTCGAGAGCCTTCGTGTGACGCGCGAGGAGATCGAGGCGGCCGTCAAAGCGGTCGAGCCCGAGTTCCTCGACGCGATGACGAGCGCCGCGGGCGCCATCGAGGACTTCCACAGTCGGCAGCTGCCGCAGAGCTGGTTCACCACCCAGGACGGCGGCATCTTCCTGGGGCAGAAGGTCACGCCGCTTCAGCGTGTCGGCATCTACGTGCCGGGCGGCCGCGCGCGCTATCCGTCCAGCGTCCTCATGAACGCGATCCCGGCTATCGTCGCCGGTGTCGACGAGATCGTCATGGTGGTGCCTCCGGCGGCGGACGGGACCGTGAGCCCATACGTGCTCGCCGCTGCGGCTGAGGTGGGTCTCGAGGAGATCTACAAGGTCGGGGGCGCGCAGGCGGTCGCCGCCCTCGCGTACGGCACAGAGACCATCGCACGTGTCGACAAGATCACCGGCCCGGGCAACGCCTACGTCACGGCTGCCAAGAAGATCGTGATGGGGCAGTGCGGCATCGACATGCTCGCCGGCCCGAGCGAGGTCCTCGTGCTCGCTGATGACACCGCCGTTCCCGCGTTCGTGGCGATCGACCTGATGGCGCAGGCGGAGCACGACCCACGGGCGGCGACCTACCTGGTCACGACGGATCCCACGCTGCCGGACCAGGTCGAGGAAGCCCTTCGCATACTCATCGAGACGACCCCTCGCGGGGAGATCGTTCAGCGCTCGCTGCAGGACAACGGCATCATCATCACGACGCCCGATATCGTCGCGGCGCTCGATACCGTCGACCTGATCGCCCCCGAGCACCTCGAGGTGCAGATGGACCAGCCGTTCGAGTTGCTCGGCTCGATCCGCAACGCCGGCGCGATCTTCCTCGGCCCGTGGACGCCCGAGAGCTGCGGCGATTACGTCGCGGGCCCCAACCACACGCTTCCGACGGGTGGCACCGCCCGCTTCTCGAGCCCGCTTTCCGTGGACGACTACGTCAAGAAGTCCTCGGTGATCTCGTACTCCTATGAGGCGCTCGAGATGGACGGCCCAACGGTGATGACCATCGCAGAAGCCGAGGGGCTCGACTCGCACGCCCGCGCGGTGTCGCTGCGACTCGACGCCATCGCCATGGAGCGCGAGGACTTCGTTTCAGACGAGTTCGACTCCGCTGACGAACTGCGTGAGGGGGAGTCTCGGTGACCAACAAGCCGGTCCGTGCTCCTCGCCAGGCGCTTGACGACCTCGTCCCCTACGATGCGAAGGACGTCAAGGCCGACGTCGTGCTCGCGAGCAACGAGAACCCCTGCAACATCCCCAGCGAGGTCCGCACCCGCATCCTCGAGCGCACCGAGCTCTTCAAGTTCAACCGCTACCCCGACCCCACCGCCGGCGAACTGCGCAAGCTCATAGCCGAAGCCAACGGGCTCGAACCCGAGAACGTGCTGGTGGGCAATGGCGGCGACGAGCTCATCTTCGACCTGCTGCTCGCGTGGGGCGGCCCGGGGCGCAAGATCCTCGACATGCCCCCGACGTTCTCGATGTACGCGATCGACGCGCACGTGACCGGGACCGAACTGCTGAGCGTTCCGCGAGCGCCCGACTTCGCGGTCGATCAGCAAGCCGTGCTGGACCAGGTCGCCGACGCCGACGTAGACATCGTCGTCCTCAGCAATCCGAACAACCCGACGGGAAACCTGACCGACGAGTCCTTCCTGATCGACCTGCTCGATGCGACCGACGCGATCGTCCTTGTGGACGAGGCGTACTTCGAATTCTCGCGACACACCATGCGTCCGCACATGTCGCGTCACTCGAACCTCGTGATCCTCCGCACGTTCTCGAAGGCGTTCTCGCTCGCGGGCCTGCGCGTGGGCTACCTCCTCGGACATGAGGACGTGGTCCGCGAACTCATGAAGGTCCGCCAGCCCTACTCGGTGGATTCGTTCTCTCAGATGGTCGCGGCGACGGTCTTTCGGGAGCGGGCGGCGTTCGAGCAGTCGATCAGTGACATCGTTCGGGGCAGGGATCAGATCTCAGACGGCCTTAGCAGGCTCGAGGGGGTCACCGTCTTCCCGAGCGAGGCGAACTTCGTCATGTTCCGCGTCGAGCACGCATCCGCACTCTGGCGCGACCTCCTGCACGGGCATTCGGTTCTCGTCCGGGACTTCTCCCGCGGACCAGGTCTCGCTGACTGTCTGCGCGTGACCGTCGGCACTCCGGAGGAGAACGACCGCTTCCTCGAAGCGGTCGACGGGATACTGTCGCATCGCATGGAATCGGCGGCGAGGACTTCGATCGAAGGCGAGGGATAAGGCGAATGACGATCTCACCGGATCGATCTGGAGAGCAGCGCGTGTCGGAGATCTCGCGCGCCACGGGCGAGACTGACATCACGGTTAGCATCGACCTGGACGGCGGGGGACGCACCGTCGCCGAGTCGGGCGTGCCCTTCTTCGACCACATGCTCGATGCCTTCGGTCGGCACGGCCTGTTCGACCTGACCGTTCGCGCCTCGGGAGACCTCGACGTCGACGCTCATCACACCGTGGAGGACGTCGGCATCGTGCTCGGGCAGGCCATCGCCGGGGCCCTCGGCGAGCGAGTCGGCATCCGCCGCTTCGGTTCGGCGAGCATCCCGATGGATGAAGCGCTCGTGCTCGCGGCGGTCGACATCTCCGGCAGGGGGCAGCTGCACTACGCGGTCGATCTGCCGATCGAGATCATCGGGACGTTCGACACGACGCTCGCCAAGGAGTTCCTGTGCGCGCTTGCGACCAACGCCGGTCTCACGTTGCACGTGCGCTCGCTTGCTGGGGAGAACTCGCACCACATCATCGAAGCGGCCTTCAAAGCGGTCGCTCGCGCGTTGCGCGAGGCGGTCGAACTCGACCCGCGCGTGCAGGGCGTTCCGTCGACCAAAGGAACGCTCTAGTGGCGGCGCGACGGGCGAGCCGCGCGTGCCCGGGAGGGCCCGAATGATCGCCATCATCGACTACCGCATGGGCAACCTGCGCAGCGTCGAAAAGGGATTCGAGCACGCCGGGGTGGACGACGTCGTCGTCACCGACGATCCGCTTGTCGTCCGCGCTGCGGACGGCATCGTCTTGCCCGGCGTCGGGGCCTTTCGCGATGCGGCCGCGAACGTGCGGGAGAGCGGCCTGGCCGACCTCGTGATCGAACGAACCGCCGAAGGCACGCCTTTCCTTGGCATCTGCCTCGGCCTGCAGCTGCTCGCGGACGTCGGCTACGAGGACGGTGTCTGGGAGGGGCTCGGCATCGTCCCGGGCGCCTGCGAGAAGCTGCCCGCCGGCGTGAAGATCCCGCACATCGGCTGGAACAGCGTCGAGTACCCCCAGGAGAGCCCGCTGTTCGACGGGATTCCCGAGTCGACCGCGTTCTACTTCGTCCACTCGTATCGCATCGTGCCGCAGGACGACGACTCGATCATCGGCTCGGCCGAGTACGGCGTGAGGTTCGCGGCGGCGGTTCAGCGGGGAGCGAACGTCTTCGCAGTCCAGTTTCACCCCGAGAAGTCATCGCGCATGGGACTCAAGCTTCTTTCGAACTTCGCACGCATCGTCGAGGAGGCACGCTCGTGATCGTCTTTCCCGCAATCGATATCCTCGGCGGCAGTGCCGTGCGCCTCAAGCAGGGCGACTACGACCGGGTGACCGTCTACAACGAGGACCCGGTCGCGCAGGCTCGTGACTGGATCGAGCAGGGCTCCGAGTGGATTCACGTCGTCGATCTCGACGGCGCCCGCGACGGAGTCCCAGGCAACATCGAGATCGTCGAGCGCATCGTCAGTGAGGTCGGCGCCAAGGTGCAGATCGGCGGTGGCATCCGGGAGATATCCACGCTCGAGCGGCTGTTCGCCGCAGGCGCGCGCAGGGCCGTCATCGGCACCAAGCTCATCACCGACCCGGCGTTCGTCTCCAAGGCCACTGCGCTCTGGCCGGACTCGATCATCGCCGGCGTCGACGCACGCGACGGCCTCGTCGCGATCGAAGGGTGGCGGGAAGGCACCGCCACCAAGGCGGAGGACGTCGTGTCGGCGTTGCTCGATCTCGGCGTGCGTCATCTCGTCTACACCGACATCAGTCGCGATGGGGTCCTGACGGGCGTGAACGTCGACGCCTACCGGCGCATCGCCGAAGTCGCCGGATTCCCCGTCGTCGCGAGCGGAGGCGTCTCGACGCTCCACGATATCGAGCGCCTGGCGGCCCTTGGCGACGACGTCGTCGAGGGTGTCATCGCGGGACGTGCCCTCTACGAGCGCGAGTTCACGCTCGCGGAAGCCCTCGTGGTGGCGGGAGGTGTCTGCTGATGCTGATGAAGCGCGTCATTCCCTGTCTCGACGTGCACGAAGGCCGCGTGGTCAAGGGCGTCAACTTCGTGAACCTCGTCGACGCCGGGGACCCCGTCAAGCTGGCAGCCGCCTACGATGCTGCGCAAGCCGACGAGCTGGTCTTTCTCGACATCACGGCGAGTCACGAAGAGCGCCCCTCCATGCTCGAAGTCGCCGCGCGCACGAGCGAGGAGGTCTTCATCCCGTACACCGTCGGCGGAGGCATGCGCTCGGCCGTCGATATCCGTGCGATGCTCGCCGCGGGCGCGGACAAGATCTCGCTGAACTCGGCGGCCGTCCGAGACCCCGAGCTCATCACCCACACGAGTCGCATCTACGGCGCCCAATGCATCGTCACCGCCATCGACGCTCACAGGGTCCCGGGAGGGCGCGACCGGTGGGAGGTCTTCATCAACGGCGGACGCATCAACACCGGCATCGATGCCGTCGAGTGGGCGATGGAGGCCGAACGCCGAGGATCCGGCGAGATCCTGCTCACCAGCATGGATTGCGACGGGACCAAGCAGGGCTACGACCTGCCGCTCACACGAGCGATCACGCGCGAGCTCAACGTCCCTGTCATCGCGAGCGGTGGCGCGGGAACACTCGAGCACTTCGCCGAGGTCGTTCTCGAGTCGGACGCCGATGCCGTCTTGGCCGCGTCGCTGTTCCACTTCGGCGAACTTAGCGTGCGTGAAGTGAAGGAGTACATGGCCGCGCAGGGAATCCCCGTGCGCCTTGTCGACGAGGAGGCGGCGTGACGGACCGCGAACACGATCTGCTGAGCATCGACGACCTGAAGTACGACGATGCCGGCCTTATCGCCGCAGTCATTCAGCAGTGGGACACCCTCGAGGTGCTGATGCTCGCGTACATGAACCGCGAGTCACTGGCGAAGACCGTCGAGACGGGCCAGACCTGGTTCTGGAGCCGCTCGCGCCAGAAGTACTGGATGAAGGGCGAGAGTAGCGGGCACGTCCAGAACGTGCGCGAGATCCTCTACGACTGCGACGCGGATGCGGTGGTCGTTCTGGTCGACCAGGTCGGCGCTGGCGCCTGCCACACCAACAACCCGACGTGCTTCTACCGCCGACTGTGGCCGAACCCCGCGTCCTTCGAGTCCGAGGAGGTTCGCTGCGACGATGAGTGAGACCGCAGATACCCCGCTCGACAGTCCCTCTTCGAGCCTGGGACAGATGCTTGACGAGCTCTACGCGCTTCTCAAGCAGCGCCAGGCGGAGATGCCCGAAGGCAGCTACACTGCCCAGTTGCTGGCGGCTCCGGAAGACAAGGTGCTCAAGAAGATCGGCGAAGAGGCGACCGAGGTCGTGATGGCAGCAAAGGACGGGGACGTCGAGCACCTCCGATACGAGATCGGCGACCTGTACTACCACCTGCTCGTTGTCATGGTGCGATGGGGGATAGACCCGCAGGAGCTTGCTGCCGAACTCGCATCCCGAAGGAAGTAGCCGCTCACGTTCAAGGTCACCTGTCGGGGGGCCGATTCCTCTTGCAAGAAGCGCTTACTGGGGGGAGCGGCTGACATGTCGACGCGTGGGATGGACGAGAACTCACTCGCCTGGTGGGCGGTGATCTGGGGGTCCGTGATGGCCCCGTTCAGCATCGCGTGCGCGCTGGTCACCGTCGTGCAACTGCGATCGGTTCCCATGATGTTCGCAAGCGCGGCGGCATCCAGGAGCGCCGCGAAGGTGCTCGACAACTGGACCGGTGCGGTCATGTTCATCGCGATGTTCTGTGCGGTGATGCTCGTCGCCAAGCAGACGAGAAGCATGAAGGCCGGAATCGCCGCCGGGCTCGCGTGCACGCTCGTCTACACGATCGCCAACATCATCATCGTGGCTTCGATCACGAGGGAGTATCCGACGTTCTGGGAAGGGCTGCCTACCTCGCCGATCGTCCTCGCCGTCTTCGTCGCCGTCAGAACCGCCATCTTGCCGACCGCGCTCGGATCGCTGATCGGCGAGAAGTGGGGTGACCTTCGCGGCGGGCGCGCCACGTACGCTGCGACCCAGGTGCAGATCGGCGACTCCTTGCGAGAGGACACGTCTGCGTACGCCGACATCCTCGGCGTTCCGAGGGCTCCGGTCGAAGAAGCGGCCGATTCCCAAGAAGCACAGGGAGCGGTCCCCGGTGTCGACTGGGGGGCTCCGGTCGCACCGTCGGCGCAGGGCTCGTTCGGGGCGCCCGTCGCGCCTGCCGCCGTCGTGGCCGCGACATCGCCGGTGATCGCGGTGGCCAGCACCGCGATCCCGAGCGCGGGGGCCGGCGCCCGGCCCGCTTCAGTTGCGACGAACCTCTCGGCTCCGCCCGCCAGCGGGCAGTCTCAACGCGTGGCGTACCGCTGCGCTTCGTGCGGCGCGAGCAATTCGCCGATGAATGCGAAGTGCATCGTCTGCGGCAAGCCGATTCCAGCACGAGCGTAGGTCGGTCGGATGGACGGGATCTACCTGGTCAGAGAGAAACGACGCGAGCCGCTCTGGGAGCGGATCGAACGTCTTCGCGTCGACATCGCCCTCTACACGGGTGTCTTCGTCGTTGTCACCGCCGCGACGTTAGCCGCGATCTTCGGGACTGCGGCCGTGCTCGTGTGGCTCTTCTTCGGCGCCCAGGCCGGCCGATTCGGCGATTCCTTCTTCCTCCTGTGGGTCTCGGGCGTACCCCGCGTCTACATGATCGTCTTCGCGGCAGGCGCCGTGCTCGCGTCCGTGTGGGCGACGTTCGCGCTGCTCAGGTCGCATCACTGGCTCGTTCGCCGGCTGGATGCGACACGCGTTCCCAAAGGCGAGATGATGGATACGAAGATGGCTCTCAAGGACATGGCCATCGCGGCAGGGCTCCCCGTGGCTCCCGAGCTATTCGTGATCCCGACCGACAACGTCAACGCGTTCGTCCACACCTCGGGCAGACGCCGACCGATCGTGGGTGTCACGCGCGGCATGGCGGAGCGGATGCCCCAGCGCGAACAGCGCGCCGTCTTCGCGAACCTCGTCGCGCGGCTCGTTGGCGGAAGCGCAGCCCGTGCGGCGGCCCTGTGCTCGCTCATGGATCCTCTGAACGCGATGCGTGACGCGACGCTTCCCGACGACGAACGAGTCGCTTTCGACGACGACGGCGAGCTGTCGCCGGGGATCGCAAGCAGCGACGCCCTCACGGCCATCGCCGCATTCTGGCCGTTCATGATGTTGTTCGCCGGTGGGCTCATCGTGACGGGCGAACTCGCGGCCGCCGCTCAGAGGGAAGGTCAGCTGCGAGCCGCCGAGAAGGCGGACGCCGAAGGGATGCTCCTGCTGAAGGACCCCTCGTCGATGCTGTCCGCGCTCGATCGGGCCGTTCGGCTCAACAACTACGTGCCGGGAGCCGAGGCGGGGTTGGCCGACCTCTTCTTCTGTTGGAGCGGGTGGGAGAGCACCGACGATGAGGAGGACCCGGAGTGGCGACGCGTATCGCGTCTGCGAGAGGTCCTGGGTGCGGAAGGCGTCGACTTGCGGGACGTGCCGATCGGGACGTGACCTCCGGGCGGGTCACAGGAGTCGCCGTCTGCGGCGGCGGTCGCGGACTACAAGCGCGGACGGGCGCGTTCAGGCACCGTGCGCTGCGCGAAGTCGGATCGACGATTCATCCGACTCAGCGGGACAGGCGGACCTTGTACCCTTGCCCCCCGCAATCCGGACACTTCTTCCAGACCGCGGTTCCCGCCGTCGTCTTGATGCTTACGTAGCGCCCGCCCTTGCAGGTCGGGCAGGTCTCCTTGCGCACCATTGTGATCACGCTCCCGGAGCTCGGTGCGGTTGAGAGCCTTTAATGCACTCACCGGGTGTTATCGAGCAAGGCGCGAGCCGACTTGAGCCAAAAGTGATGTTGGTCACAATCGCTCCTGCGTGCGGCCTTGACGACTGGCCGTGTTTCCTAATCTTCGGTGCTCAGGACCCGTTTGTCACCGCAGCGCATTTGAGCTAGGTTCGTCCTTGGGACACGGGTCCCCTGCACCATTCGCGAAGGGGCTATAGGCCGTGAGGGACTCAGGATGGCGGCTCTATGCAGTCCTCGCGGTCGGAGGGGCTGTCGTTGTTGCCCTGCTTCTGGTTTCGGGCGGTGGAGGCCCTAGTGTTCCCTACACGAAGGGGTCGACTGCGACGTCGACGACGGCGACGCTGGGTTCGAGAGCCGCGACACGCGCGATCGGGAGGCCGTGACGGATTCCAGCGTCGCCCGGGAAAGCGCAGTTCAGATGGGACGCTCATAACGTGCCGAACGCCGAACTGGGCACAGAAGTCGCTCACACGAGACTGTTCGTCGACGACCGTTCCACAGGCATGGGGGCAGTAGTTCCGGCATGTACCGCGATCGAGACAATCCGAGTCTGAAGCACTTCGCGATCTGGCTTGCGGCGATCGCCGCGCTCGTAGTCCTCTTGCTCGCCGCTGGTGGCTGGGCTATCGACGCATTCCTGAGCAAGCCGGCGCTCGAGCCACCGGTCGCCGCCTCGACGCCGACGGGCAGCCTCCCTTCCAGCCCGGCTGCAACCGGGCCCGCGCAAACCGCCGAAGCCACGCTGAGCCCGCCTCCGACGCTCGATTCCGAGACCGCGGAGAAGAAGGCAGCACTGACCCCGAAGCCGAAGGCGAGCACCAAGAAGAGTTCGTCTAGTGGTGGAAGCCTCGGTGTTGTCGTGATCGATCCCGGCCACCAGGCCAACGGCGACAGCTCGACCGAGCCCATCGGTCCCGGCGCCAGCCAGCGCAAGCCGAAGGTGACGACCGGTGCATCCGGTGTTTCCACCGGTCAGACAGAGAGCTCGCTCAATCTCAAGGTCTCGTTGAGACTGCGAGACGAGCTCAAGAGCCGTGGCGTCAAAGTCATCATGGTGCGGACGAAGCAAGGCGTGAACATCGCCAACTCCGAGCGGGCTGCGGTCGCGAATCGCAACCACGCCGATCTCTTCATCCGGATCCACGCCGACTCGATCGACAGCAGGTCGCGTTCAGGGCTCTCTACGCTCGTGCCTGCCAAGAACCAGTGGACGGGCCCGATCGTCAAGAAGAGCACCCAGGCGGGCCGCGACGTCCACAACGCGGTGATCGCGGCGACCGGTGCGACCGACCGTGGCATCGTCCCGCGTTCGGACATGTCCGGGTTCAACTGGTCCAAGCGCCCCTGCCTCATCGTCGAGATGGGCTTCCTGAGCAACCCCGCCGAGGACCGCAAGCTCGCCACGTCCTCGTACCAGAACAAGATCGCCGACGGATTAGCGGACGGGGTCGTGAAGTACCTGAAACGGTAGGCGACCGGGCCGTGCAGCCGATTGAGCTGCCGCGCAGCGGTCTGCTCGAATCGGCTGGCCGAAGGCGGCGGGTCCCCGTTCCTGCAGGATTTGCAAGTCCGCCTTCGGCAGGTATAGACTGCGTGACACAACTGAAGAGCACGCCCGTGACGGGGAAGAGTACGTCGCTTCTGAGGCAGTAGAGAGCCGGTGATGGTGGAAATCCGGCGCCGAAGTTCGACAGAATGGGCCCCTGAGGCATCGAGGCAACGGCAACGCCTACTAGTCTCGACGGAGTCCCCACCGTTACAAGGGGCCGGGTATCCGGGGCACGAATCGCGCTGACACAACGCCCCACGTACCGCAGGACTGAGTGGGCTGAGCCGGGAGGTTCGGTCAACAAGGGTGGCACCGCGAGAGGAGCTCTCGTCCCTTGAAGGACGAGGGTTCTTTGTGTTTAAGGCCCCTCGTCGTCGAATCGGTGAGGCGATGAGAAGGAGCGCCGAAGAGATGATAGTGCCGAGCAGAGAAGAGTACGTCAGGCTGGCGGCCGACCACGACGTCGTGCCCGTCGCACGCGAGGTGTACGCGGACCTCACGACGCCGATCAGCGCATTCATGGCGCTCGCTGACGGTGCCGAGCACGCGTTCCTGCTGGAGAGCGTCGTCGGGGGAGAGCGGCTCGGCCGCTACAGCTTCCTCGGCGTCGGAGACCGCGAGGTCGTGAGCGCGCACGGCAACGACGTCGTGATCGAGAACGGCGGCGTGCGAGGCGAGCGGGCGGACGATCCGCTGCGCGTCGTGATCCGCGAACTCGAGGCGGGGCGTGTCGCCCGCCTGCCGGAGCTGCCGCTGTTCGTCGGCGGCGCGGTCGGCTACGTAGGCTACGAAGCCACCTCGACGTTCGAGAAGGTGCCGCGCCATCCCGTCGACGAGCTCGGCGTGCCCGATCTCGCCTTCATGCTCACCGACATCGTCGTCGCCTTCGATCACGCGCGCCGTGTGATGCAGGTCATCGCCCCTGTCCGCCCCGGCGGCGCACCCGACCTCGCCTACGACTCCGCGCTCAAGCGCATCGATGGCTACATCCGTCGGATCGACGAAGGCCCGAAGGGTGCCGAACTCGGCGCCGTCGGCGTTACCCGTGAGGTGCCGCTCAAAGCGCACACGTCGCGCGAGGACTTCCTCGAGCAGGTCAGGACCGCCAAAGAGCACATCGCGGCGGGCGACATCTTCCAGGTGGTGCTCTCCCAGCGCTTCAGCGCTCCGTACGAGGGCGATGGCCTCGACCTCTACCGCGTGCTGCGTGCGGTCAACCCCAGTCCGTACATGTTCTACGTCCGCACGCGCGATGTGACGCTCGTGGGCTCGAGCCCGGAGCCTCTCGTGCGCGTCGAAGGCGACGAAGTCCTCACCCGCCCGCTTGCGGGGACCCGCCCGCGCGGCGCGACCCCCACCGAAGACGGCCGCTTGCGCGCCGACCTGCTCGCCGACGAGAAGGAGCGCGCCGAGCACGTCATGCTCGTCGACCTGGGCCGCAACGACCTCGGTCGCGTGGCCGTACCCGGCACCGTGAGCGTCGACGAGCTCATGGAAGTCGAGTACTACTCGCACGTCATGCACATCGTCTCCAACGTCACCGGCACGCTGGCCGAAGACAAGGACGCACTCGACGCACTCGAAGCGACGTTCCCGGCCGGCACCGTCAGCGGAGCGCCCAAGATCCGCGCGATGGAGATCATCCGCGACCTCGAGCCCGCCGCCCGAGGCCCGTACGCGGGAACGGTCGGCTACTTCGGCCTCGATGGGGCGATGGACATGTGCATCACGATCCGAACCGTCGTCATCACCGACGGCCACGCCTACGTCCAGTCCGGCGCCGGAATCGTCGCCGACTCGGACCCCGAACGCGAATACGAGGAGTGCCGCCACAAGGCGCGCGCGCTGCACAAGGCACTCGAACTCGCCGCAGGAATGCGCTCTGAAGAGGAGGTAAGCGCGTGATCCTCGTCATAGACAACTACGATTCGTTCACCTACAACCTCGTCCAGCTGCTCGCCGCGCTCGGCGCCGAGGTCGAGGTGCGGCGCAACGACGCCATCTCCGCCGAAGACGCGCTGGCGATGAAGCCCACCGCGATCGTCGTCTCTCCCGGTCCCGGCACCCCCGACGACGCCGGCATCTCTCGCGATGTCATCCGCGCGGCGGCCGGCGCCGGCGTGCCGGTCCTCGGCGTGTGTCTCGGGCATCAGTCGGTCGCCGAGGTCTTCGGCGGCACCGTCTGCCGCGCGCCGCGGCCCATCCACGGCAAGACCGACGAGGTATCCCACGACGGCACGGGGCTCTTCGAGGGCATCCCGAGTCCGTTCACCGCGACGCGCTATCACTCGCTCTGCGTCTCAGGCGACGATGTCCCCGACGTGCTCGAGGTCCAGGCCACCACGCCGGACGGCATCGTGATGGCGCTGCGCCACCGCGAGAAGCCCGTCTTCGGCGTGCAGTTCCATCCGGAGAGCGTGCTCACCCCCGAGGGCGCCAAGCTGCTCGCGAACTTCCTCGACCTTGCCGGCGAGGTGCCCCTGTCCGCGGGGGCGAGCGGCAAGCCTGAGATCATCGCGGCCGCAGGTGGAGCGCCGCGAGTGAGCGCGGAGGCTGCCGAAGTCGAGACCGTTCAGCAGGCGATCTCCCGGGTGGCCGAAGGCGACTCGCTCACCGAAGCCCAGGCGCACCGGGTCATGAGCGCCATCATGGACGGCGAATCCAACGACGCGCAGATAAGCGCGCTCATCACCGGGATGCGCATGAAGGGGGAGACCGTCGACGAGATCGTCGGCTTCGCCCGAGCGATGCGCGAGCACGCCACACCGGTCCGTCCCCGCGTGAGCGGCTACATCGACACGTGCGGCACCGGGGGCGACGGCCTGCACACCTTCAACATCTCGACTACTACGGCGTTCGTCGTCGCAGGGGCGGGCGT
>JACRBU010000090.1 GCA_016213085.1 Coriobacteriales bacterium | reverse complement strand
GCGAACAGCACGAAGCCGATGGCGATGACCAGCGTCTCGATCGACATGAGCGGGATCAGCCAGAACGCCGTCCCGATCGTCCCGGCGATGGAGCCCGCGGTCGACACCGCGTACAGCCCGCCCGCCGAGCGCCCGATGCGCTCGACTCCTCCGCTCGCGGCGAGCCGCACGCCGAGCGGCGACACCATCGCGAGCAGCAGCGACGGCGCGAAGAAGATGAGTCCCGACGCCGTCAACGATCCGAGCCGCGGCCCGAGGTTCGCCGCCGAAGGCAGGACCGCGGCCGCGACCATCGGCACCGCGACCGTGAACAGCCCGGCAGCGGCGATCACCGGCGGCAGCGTGCGAGCCGAGCCCCATCGGTCCGCGATGTGCCCGCCGAGCCAATAGCCGATGGAGAGCGCGATCATGACCGTCGAGATGACGCTGCCCCACACGAAGAGCGAGTTGCCGAGCATCGGCGCCAAGATGCGCGCCGCGAGCAGCTCGAGCCCCATGAGAGCCGCGCCGCACATGAAGACGATCGCACCGAGCACCGCGGGCCTCCTCGCAGGTTTCTTTCGGCGATTCTGCCCGCTCGGCTGATGAAGGAGCGCGCACCATCGAGATTCGCTACGCGGGTGCGCGAGCCTGCCTGGTGTCTCGGATGAGGGGTCTGACTCGGCCCGAAGCCGCTACGGATGCAGGTGCGGCCAGCGCGTCGTGATCTCGCGCGCGACTCGCTCGGCGTCCTCGTCGTGGAGCCCGGTGCCGAACGTCACGGTGCGGCCTGAGTAGTCGAACGCCAGGAACTCCCTGTCGCGATTCGAGCTGACGGCTACCGGCCGAAGGTTGGTGGCGCGCTGAAGGTCATAGGTCCGATCGAGTCCTCGGCCGAGCGCCTCGGCCCGAAGCACGATCGCGCGGTCGTCGACGGTGACGATCTCGCGACCGTCCCAGAGGAAGGCGAGCATCGCAACGGAGGCCAGTCCCGCCGCTGTCCATCCGAGGAGCCATACCACGACGAACATGGAGGCGACGCCTGCGCTTGGCAACTCCCGGACGAGCGCGGAAAGCGCGGTCCATTCGCCGTACCCCCACACGAGGCACCAGGCTACGAGCGTCGCGATGAGCAGGTGGACGCGCCTAGCGCGCATCTCGACCTTGAGGCGATGTCCGTCGTCCCAGATCCTCGGGGTGGTGCTCGTTGTCGCTTCGGCCTTCATACCTTATGCATCGGCCGATTCGGGGCTTCCGATAAGGGGTCCGACGCTCGACGCACGCTCGGGCGCATGGTAGGACGGAGGTGGCGCGTGCCCGCGGAGCGCGGGTCGCGCGTCCTGGTCGTCGGGGGACGGCCGAAACTCGGCGTCCGGGGGGACGTCATCAGATGTCGAGGGGAGAGTCCATGCCCGAGAGCACAGCCTCAGGCGCACTGCGCGACCCGCTGCCGTTGATCCTCATCCGAGGCTACGGGGGCGTCGGCGTTGAAGACGAGAAGAACAACGCCTACCAGGGCTTCAACGACGGCACCGTCTACCCGCACAAGCGGGGCGACAACTACATCTACGAGGGGCTGATCCTGCGCCTGATGAAGTCGGCCGACCACCCGTATCGCGACGCGACGAATGTGGTGAGCTACCACTCGCAGCCGGTGGGCGACGCTCCCTCAGAGATACCGGTGGAAGTGCGCCACGTGGGCGCGGAGTTCTTCTCGGGTGACAAAGTCGTGCTCGAGCCGACGATGAGCTGCGACCTCGTGAAGTCCGACCCCCTGAGGACGATATGGGTCTTCCGCTACTACGACTTGAACGACCGCCGCGTCACGACCTACGGCAAGGCGCTCGTCCGGCTCATCGATGCCGTGCAGGCCTTGACCTCCGACCCAGCCACGGGCAAGAAGCCGAAGGTCAACATCATCGCCCACTCGATGGGTGGCCTCATCGTGAGGGAGGCGGTCCAGGTCGCCTATCCCGAGTCAGGCCGAAAGGCGGCCGAGCACGTCAACAAGATCGTCACGCTGGGCACCCCGCACAAGGGGATCTCGTTCCAGGTCCTCGAGAAGTGGATAGGCGTGCCGGGCGCCGAAGAGCTCGAACGCTTCAACGAGGACAACCAGGGTGCGGAGAAGCCCACCACGGCGAGTCCGGCCCCGTGGAAGCACTTCAGGAATCACTTCCCGCTGGAACGCCTTCTGACCGTGGTCGGGACGAACTACCGCTCGTACAACATCGCGATCTCCTCCAGCCTGAACCGGCTGTTCTCCCTTCCCGGCGAATTCGGGCTGAACTACAACCGAAGCGATGGACTGGTCAAACAGACCAACGCGCAGATCGACGGGGCGCCGCGGACCTTCGTCCACAAGTGCCATGGCGGGTTCGACTCGCTCGTGACGTCGCGCGAGGCCTACGAGATCGCGACGCGCTTCTTCTTCGGCAACGTCAAGGCCCGGCTGCGGCTCGTCCGCGCAGACATCAAGACAGGCAAGGACTTCTTCGGGAAGAGCGAGTTCTTCTTCGGCGCGTCGATCAAGCCCCGGTCGGTCGACTTCCACCTGTTCAACCAGAAGGCGGAGGCGGAGAACTGCTACGGGCCGTTCCACCAAACGGATCTGAGCGACGAGAAGGTGTCGTTCCCGTGGGCCGGCGAGGACCGGCTCATCTGGGAGGGCTGGCTCGACACGGACCGGGAGAGAAAGGACGACCTGGTGATCCGAGTCGATATCTACGTCGGTGAACGAGACCTCTCGGGTCTCGGGTTCTCCGACAATGTCATCTACAACGGCCAGGTCTTCATCCAGGCCAAACTGGATGAAGCCGAGCCGGTCAGCCTGTACAAGCATGACGACCAACGGTTCATCAGCGACCCCGAGCGCAGCTTCGCTTCGGATGCGCGGTTGGATCCCGCCGGTTCGAGGGCATGGACGTTCGATATCGAGAGCGAGGGCTTCGACGCGACGTTCCAGGTCGAACTCGAGCCGCTGGCATAGGGCCGACGACGGCAACAGAGGTGAGGCCAATCCGTGGGTAGCGCAGTCGAGGCACACAAGGCGGCACTGCAGCGAATGTCGCGCGATTCCTGGCGCGAGTACCTGCTCGCGAACTCGGGCCTTCCAGGGCCGCGCGGCAACCTCGAGCTCGCCGCGGCCGTGGCGGATGTCGGCGACGAAGCGTTCTTCCTCGAGCTGCTCGACGAGAATCCGCCCGATGCCGCGCCCGTGAACGACCCCCGCGAGT
>JACRBU010000085.1 GCA_016213085.1 Coriobacteriales bacterium | reverse complement strand
GGCACGTGGTCGAGCGCTCGGGAGGCTCGGTGGAGGTGGAATCGGTGCTCGACGAAGGGTCGACGTTCACGATTCGCCTGCCGCTCGCGGGGGCCGCCTCCGGCGCACGCTAGTCAGCATCGTGTTCGGGCGCAGCCGCTACTCCGCTACGCGCGGGCCGACGAGCGCGAGGTAGACGGTGCTCGTGACCGAGAGCCAGGCGAATCCCAGCAGCCACGACCCGAGCACGTCCGCCGAGTAGTGCACGCCGAGCACCACGCGCGACGCGCCCACCGCGACGATCATCGCGACGGCGAGTCCGACGAGCAGCCAACGAGGCCCCCGCGGGCGCACCCACGTCGCCGCAAGCACGGCAAGCGAGCCGTACAGCAGCACCGATGCAAGCGCATGTCCGCTCGGGAAACTCGCATCGTGTGGGAGCGGGATGAGAGCGCCCGCCGGCCGCGTCCGGTCCACGAGCTCCTTCACGAGCAGGCCGAACAGCCACCCGGGGACGAGCGTGGCCAGCACGTAGATCGCCCCGCGCCAACGCTTGACGGCGAGCAGTCCGATGACGGCGATCGTCGCCACGACGATGATGCCGATCGTGCTCCCGAACCACGTTGCGACCTCGGCGATCCAGACGAGGCCGGTCTGAGTGCTCTGAGCTCTCAGTGCCTCCGAGACCACCCGATCGAACGCCCTGAACTGCGGTGACAGGGTTATCGCGAACACGAGCATGCCGAAGAGCACGATCGCGGGCAGCGCAAGCGCCACGATGCCGAAGCGAAGATCGCGCGACAGACCAAGGGTCGCCGGACGACGGCTCATGCCCGGAGTACCCGGCGCGGCGGTGCGGCTGTCCCCGGTGGGACTCACCTGCCAGCGGCCTCGACGAGGGGCGCGGCGACCTGCTTCTTGCGCGAGAGGACGCCGGCCATCCAGACGGGGCCGTCAGCCAGCGAGATGTCGAGCGCTCGCTCTACGACGCGCGTGGCGCCGACGGCGACGATCGCGCTTCCCTCTCGCACGATGTCGGTAAGCATGAGCACGAGCACATCGTATCCTGTCCTGGCGCGCGTTGCCTCCATCGTCGCTCGGATCTCGTCGATGTGATCCATGACGCCGCTGAGATCGACGGTCTCGAACTGGCCGACCGCGGCTTTCAGGTCCCCGAGACGGTATTCCTTGAGGTCCGCCTCGACCACCCGGATCGGGTCGAAGACCGACCCGGCCTCCTTGGCGCGGAAGATCTCCATGCCGAAGGTCACGAGCTCGAGTCCGGTGGCGCGAGCGAGCTGCTCGGCGACCTCGCGATCCACATCAGTCGTCGTCGGCGACTTCAGCACGACGGTGTCGGTCAGGATCGCGGACAGAAGGATGCCGGCCATCGCCCTCGGCATGTCGACGCCGAGGTCTTCGTAGCGCTTGGCGACGATGGTCGCGGTCGAGCCGACGGGGAGGTTGAGGAAGAGGATCGGGCCGTGGGTCTGGATGTCGCCCACGCGATGGTGGTCGACGATCTCGACGACCGTCGCGTCCTCGACGCCTTCGGCGGACTGCGACGCCTCGTTGTGGTCGACGAGCACGACTCCGCGGCGCTCGCGACGCGCGAGGTTGGTGCGCGTGAGGATGCCGATCGGCCGGTCCTCGGCGTCGACCACGATCCCCGCACGGTGCGCCGAGCCCAGAAGCTCCTCGGCCGCTTCCGACAGCAGCGTGTCCGGGCCGAGCGTGAGCACCTCTCGATCCATGAACTCGCCGGCCGAGTGCGCGAGCGACGCCAGTCGAGCGGCCTTGTACGCGCGATGCGGCGTGGTGATGACCGCAACCCCGAGCTCTCTCGCGCGCTCGAGCACGCCTTCGGCCGGGGCGAAGCCTCCCACGATGACGAGCGCGCCGACGCCGGCTTCGAGCGCCATCGGCTGCGTGCGCCTGCGATCGCCGACGATGAGCGTGTCGCCCGGCTCGATCGACGCGACGACCGACTCGGGTTCGCGCACCGCCAGCCGTACCTCACCGGCCAGCTCGCCGTCCGCGTCGCCCGCCAGCAGCTCGCCTCCGAGTGCGCTCGCGAGCGCCCCGACCCGGACCGGACGCTCGGCGAACCCGACGACGTCCATCTCGCTCAGATAACGCTCGGCGAGCACCCGCTCGCTGAGCAGCCCCGCGACGCGGCCCTCGGCGTCGGTCACCGGAAGCGCGCGTATGGCGTGGCGACGCAAGAGCTCGCCCGCCTCGAGCATCGTGGTGTCGGCGCCCACCGTTACCGGCTCGGTCGTCATCACGTCGCGAACTCGCGTCCTGACGTGCGCGATCTCTTCGGGCAGCTCAACGCCGAAGCGCTCGAACACGAAGCGCGTCTCGACCGGGGCCGGCCCGAGGCGCGCCGGCACGTAGACGGTTTCGCTGTCCGAGAGGTTCTTCAGGTGCGCGTAGGCGACCGCGGAACAGATCGAGTCGTTGTCCGGGTTCCGATGTCCGAAGACGAGGATCGGTCCCATCGGGCTCCTCTCGCTGAGTGACGCATTGGAATCACGGTGTGCACGCGCTTCAGCTGCGGCGCAGCCGTCTGCTGAAACCGCGTGGTCGATGCCAGCCTCAGTCTGGCATCGACAGCTTGCGCAAGGGCGCGAAGCCGATCAGCAGGT
>JACRBU010000089.1 GCA_016213085.1 Coriobacteriales bacterium | reverse complement strand
GCTCGTAGTACTCGGACTTGCCCTGGCGTCGATTCCGCATCCTGGTCTCGTGGTCGGCGCGTTCTTCCGCTACCACGAAGTCAGCGAGCGGACGCCCGATGAGGTCCTCGGACTCGTATCCGAGCATCTCGGTCACGCGAGCATTGACGAAGGTCGCCTTCGCTTCGGCGTCGAGGACCCAGATGCCCTCGTAGGCGGTGTCGACGATGCGCCGGTACTGCTCCTCGCGCTCGCGCAGCTCCTGCTCGGCGCGCTTGCTCTCAGTGATGTCCCTCGCGATCCCGAGGACGCTCACCACCCGCCCCGACGCGTCCTTCTCGGGAATGTGGCGCACCTCGACGACGCGCTCGCCGTCCTTCGTCATCCACTTCGCCTCGAGGGTGTTCGGCTCGCTCTCAGCGACGGCTCGAAGCACCGCGTCCAAGTAGCGGCGATCGCCCGCGGGACCGCCGGGCGTTGCAACCTCCATGATGGTCTTGCCGATGACTTCGGACGGCGCGATCCCGTACGCCCTGACCACCGAAGGGCTCACGTACTGGATCCGGCCGCTCGTGTCGAAGCGCGTGACCTGGTCAGGGAGGTTCTCGGCCAGCATGCGGAACTGCTCTTCGCGCGCCAGCAGCACCTCTTCGACCTCGGCGTCCGTGCCGCCATCTCGATGGTTCACGATGTCCGCCTCCAGGCAAACGCGGCTGTGGGAGTCCCGCGGCGCGGCGGGCTCCCTAGTCAGACCCTACCCGCATGCGACGTGCAGACCTCTTCTTGCGCAGGCCACCGGGTAGGTCTTAGATAGAGGCAGCGATCATCACCCTTCCGGCCTGGGAGCGAAGTCACCGCGTCGGCTAGACTGAGCCCGTGGGGAAACAGCTTGCCGAGGGGGGTTCGGATGTCGCACGTCACCGTGCGTTGGCGCGACGCGTCGTGTGAACTGCAGACCGGCGGACTCGAGGCGCTTGAGGCCTGCCGCGATGGCGGGTGGGTCTGGGTCGACGTCACCGACGCGGACAGCGAGACCATGTCGGCTCTCCAGCAGCGCTTCGACCTTCATCCTCTTGCGGTCGAGGACTCCCTTCACAGACAACGGCGTGCGAAGCTCGACATCTACACGAACTTCCGCTTCCTCACGTGGCTCACGCCCCGCCGAAACGGATCTGGCAGACTCGAGATCACCGAGATGGACATCTTCCTCGGGAGTGCGTTCCTCGTCACGCTGCATGATGGAGCGAACCCGGCCGTCGACACCATCGCCTCGCGGCCCGAGCGTTCGATGGACGGCGGTCCGGACTGGACGCTGCACGCGATCATCGACCTGCTCGTCGACTCGATGCTGCCGATCGTCGACGACGTCGGTGACTCGCTCGACAGCCTCGAGGACGCGATCCTCGCGTCGCCGGACCAAGAGGACCTGCGGCGACTGCACAAGCTGAGGCGTCAGCTCACCAGGCTTCGGCGGATCGCCGCGCCCGAGCGAGATATCCTGCACGGCCTCATCCGCGAGAGCGACGTGATCAGCGACAACGCCTATCGGTACTTCCTCGACGTGGGCGACCACGTCGCGCACGTCATCGATTCGATCGAGACGTACCAGGATGTCGCTGCGTCGGTCATGGACGTCTACCTCTCGGCCCAGAACAACCGGATGAACCAGATCATGAAGCAGCTCACGGTGGTCGCGACCATCTTCATGCCGCTCACGCTCATCTCGGGTATCTACGGCATGAACACGATCGCCGGCATGTGGCCCCCGGCCGGTTTCCTGAGAGAAGGCGGAACCGCATGGGCTTTCTGGGCGATCGTGGCTTCCATGATCGCGATCGCCGTCGCCATGATGGCCTGGTTCCGGAGAAAAAACTGGTGGTAGTCGACCCGAAGCGTCCGACGAGCACGCATACCGACCCAGCGCGCGACATCTACACGGTCGCGAACATCATCACGGTCCTTCGGCTGATCCTCGTTCCGATCTTCTTCGCGGTCCTGTTGACCGGCGACAACGATGTCCTTGCGTTCATCCTGTTCGCGCTCGCGGCTTCGACCGACTGGCTTGACGGGCAGATCGCCCGCCGAACGGGTACCGTCACGCAGATCGGCGCGGCCATCGACCCGATCGTGGACCGGCTTCTGATCGCCGCTGGGGTTCTCGGGCTCTACATCGAGAATCGCCTCCCGCTGTGGATCCTGGTGGTGCTGATCGCTCGGGACCTCTATCTCGGCTATGGCGTGTGGCGTCTCGAGCACTACTACCACCGGCGCCTCACCGTGACGTATGCGGGCAAGACGACGACCGCCGTCCTGCTCGCCGGCTTCTCGCTGCTTATCCTCAACTGGCCGATCGCTCCGGGGCTCGGGATCGTCGAGGTGTCCTGGCTGCCAGGGTGGGGTAGTGAGCCGGTGTGCGTCGGCATGTGGTTCGTCTACGTCGGGCTCGTGCTCTCAGTCACCACCGCGGTGCAGTACACGTTCCGTGCAGGTCGCGTGCGTCACGAGGTCAACGCGCAGCGAGCAGCACACACACCCGCGTAAAGAGGAGGTCCGATGAAGGCCGTCATCATGGCGGGCGGTGAGGGCTCCCGTCTTCGACCGATAACAAGCCTGCTCCCGAAGCCGATGGTCCCGATCGTGAACCAACCCGTGATGGAGCACATCCTCGGGCTCGTGAAGCATCACGGCATCGAAGAGGTCATCGCGACGCTCGCGTTCATGCCGCAGGTCATCCAGGACTACTTCGGGGGCGGCGACGAGTGGGGGATGAAGATCTCCTACGCCATCGAGGAGATTCCGCTCGGGACAGCCGGGTCCGTGAAGAACGCCGAGTCGCTGCTGCGCGGTGAGGGAGACGACGAGCCGTTCCTCGTGATCTCCGGCGACGCGCTCACCGACATCGACCTCACCGAGGTAGTCCGCTTCCACAAGGAGAAGGGCGCTGCGGTCACGATCGCCCTCAAGCGCGTCGACAACCCGCTCGAGTTCGGCGTCATCGTCACCGATTCGGACGGCCGCATCGAGCGTTTCCTGGAGAAGCCGACGTGGGGCCAGGTCTTCAGCGACACCATCAACACCGGGATCTACGTCGTCGAGCCATGGGTGCTCGACTACATCCCCAACGCGACGCCGTATGACTTCTCGAGCGAGCTCTTCCCGGCGCTGATGGAGGCCGGGCACCCCCTGTACGGCGCGGTCGTCGAGGGCTACTGGTGCGACGTCGGCAGCCGCGAGTCCTACGTCGAGGTGCATCGCGACGTCCTCGACGGCGAGGGCAGGATCTTCATCCCGGGAGTGGAGGCGCGCGAGGGCCTGTGGGTGGGCGAGGGCGCCGAGATCGATCCTTCGGCGATCCTTGGCGACAACGTCGTCATCGGCAAGAACGTACACATCCGCGAGGGCGCGAGCATCGGGGACTACACCGTCATCGGCGACAACTGCGTCGTCGCGGCGATCGGCCACGTCGGCCACTCGGTGCTTTGGAGCGACTGCTTCGTGGGGCGGATGGCCACCGTCGAAGGCGCCGTGCTCACGCGTCGGGTGGACGTGAGGGCTGCGGCGCGCATCGACAACGGGGCCGTGATCGGAAACGAGTGCATGATCGGCCGAGGCGCCCATGTGGGCGCGGGCGTCCAGGTGTTCCCGTACAAGCGGGTCGAGCCCTTCGCCGTCGTGAACACCTCGCTCATCTGGGAGTCCGTGGGCATCCGCCAGCTGTTCGGCGCCGACGGGATCTCGGGCATCATCGGCATCGACGTGACGCCGGAGCTCGCGCTCAAGGTCGCTCAAGCGTTCGGCACGCTCTTGCCGAGGGGCGGCCACGTCGCGGTGTCGCGCGACACGACGTCCGCTGCCCGGATGGTCAAGCGCGCGGTCGCGGCCGGCCTCAACTCGGCGGGGGTTCACGTCCGCGACCTCCGCGTAGCCTCCCCCGCGCTCAACCGCTTCACCACGCAGAAGACGCGGTGCGTCGGCGGCATGCATGTCGCAGCCGTCGAGGGTGACCCGCAGTCTCTGCGGATCCAGTTCTTCGATGCTTCGGGCATGGACATCGCGCCGTTCCAGGAGAAGAAGGTCGAGCGCCTGTTCTTCCGCGAGGAGTTCCGAAGGGCGTTCTTCAACGAGGTCGGGGAGGTCATCTACCCTCCGAGGCCGCTGGAGTACTACAGTGCCGCCCTGCAAGACGCCGTGACCGAGCGCGGCCTTGAGGACGGGTGGCGCAAGGTCGTGGTCGACTTCGGCGGGGGAGCGGCGTCCATCGGGCTGCCGCTCGTCGCCCCGAAATGGCGGTT
>JACRBU010000091.1 GCA_016213085.1 Coriobacteriales bacterium | reverse complement strand
GGCTCGCTCTGCTGGCGCTTGCCGGCGAGCGAAGCGATGGGAAGACCTATGAGGTCACCTACTCCTACGACGAGGCGGGACGGCCGTGGGCGGCGCTCTACCAGGCGAGCGACGCTGACCCCGAGGTCATCTTCCTCGTCACTAACGACCGCGGAGATGTAATCGAGCTGCTGGATGAGGCGGGCGACGCCTTCGCGGTCTACCGCTACGACGCGTGGGGGAACGCGATCGCGGCTGGAACCTCAAGCCGAGCGACGAACGCAATCGGAGCCTCTGCGGCAGGTGCGATTGCCTTACGACAGCCGCTTCGCTACGCGGGCTACGCGCTCGACGAGCAGTCGGGGCTCTACTACTGTTCGCAGCGCTACTACGATCCGGCGACCTTCCAGTTCATCACGAAGGATCCCGCCAAAGCGGATGGCGAGGAGAGCGCGTATCAGTACTGCGCCGGTGATCCGGTCGGGAGTGTGGACCCGACTGGCGAATTCGCCATCGCCGTGCCGGTAATAGCGGGCGGGGCCATCGCGCTGCTATGGGCCGGGAACCTGAAGTTCAAGTACCTTGATGACGTCGCCCGCGCCCTTGAGAAGGGCTGGCGCAAGTTGTCCTGGGCACGAAAGGTGTATACGCTCTCGAGTCTGACGATTCTCCTCGTATGGGCGAGACCGATCGTGCGGCCGTACGCTGGCCGTGTGTGGATTGGCAACTACAGGTGGGAGAAGGACGTTGGTGGGTGGCATGTTGTCGACGAGAAGCATAGCGGGAAGCCCCACGCCCATTGGAAGAAGGGCAGCAAGAGGGGGTCGGTCAACAAGGATGGCACGCCGCACCACAAGGGGGAGTCGACCAGGCCCCCCAAGAAGGTACGTGATCTTCTGAAAAACAGAAGAGGCTATAAGAAGCTCTAGGCGGCTGGGGGATGCGAATGAGGCTGTCAGTTAGTGACGCGAATCTGAGCTTGGTGCTCGGGAGACACCGTGCGAAAGACGGGTCTAGTCTCAGAGTGGTGGTGTCCGAGGACGGAGTTGACTTCGCGGGCAACAGGGAGGGCTACCTGACTCTGGCAAGGTGGTTCTTGATCATGGCTCATCCCGAGATGGAGGATCACTCCGATCCCGACTGGTACCTCGCTGGCTATCACCTCGACGACGCCTTCTCCACTTCGGATTCGGCAACAGTCACCGTCGTTCTCGAGGGGCGGGGCAAGCTGGCCACTTCGGGGCTGGATGCGCATGCATTCCGCATGTATCGGATGCGGGAGCCCGGTCACCTGCTTCCCACAAGGGGGCGTGGTGGCTTCGCGTCCTTCACGGAATCGGATGACTGCTAGGCTGGCAGAGACGCGGCTGCTTTGGAGGTTCGGGGAATGCTGCCGATGTCCATTCTTGCGGGAGCGAACGCACCCGCCCACTCTGCGCGTCGGCGAGTCGCGAATCCAGGGCAACTCGGATGCCTCGGTGGCGTCGAGCCCGTGTGAGCGGTTGTGATTTAGGCGCGTCTTCTCGGGCGTTCGCATCGCGACTCTGGACCGCGGTTCGCCAACAGGTGTAGACGGCACAACGCGCGTACAGTCATCATGATGAGACAGATCGTACGCCCCGAAGCGAGCCGAGGGCGTACAGCGTGACCGCGACGGCTCGCGGATGGGGTGCGTGATGACAGACTCGACCTTCGACGCCGGACTCGTTGCGGCCAAAGCGGCGCGCATGCGCTACGACATCGTTGAGATGGTCGCCGAAGCCGGCTCGGGCCACCCGGGTGGCTCGCTCTCAGCCGCAGACATCGTCGCCGCGCTCTACTTCGGCGGCATCCTACATCACGACCCCCTCAAGCCGAAGGACCCCGACCGCGACCGCTTCGTGCTCTCGAAGGGCCACGCGGCGCCGGTGCTCTACGCCGCGCTTGCCGAAGCCGGATACTTCGGCCGCGATCACTTGAAGACGCTTCGCAAGCTCGGCTCGATCCTGCAGGGCCACCCCGACTCCAAGAAGACCCCCGGCGTCGAGGTCTCGACCGGCTCGCTCGGCCAGGGTCTCTCGATCGGCGCCGGGCTCGCGCTCGGCCTACGTGGGGGAGACGACCCGCCACACCCGAGCGACCGCCACGTCTTCGTGCTCCTCGGGGACGGCGAGCTGCAGGAGGGGCAGGTCTGGGAGGCGGCCATGTTCGCCGCGCACCACAACGCCACCAACCTCGTCGCGATCATCGACGACAACGGGCTGCAGATCGACGGCGCGTGCACCGACGTCATGTGTCTCGGTGAGATTGCGCGCAAGTTCGAGTCCTTCGGCTGGAAGACGGTCGAGGTCGACGGTCACGACGTCGAGGCGCTCGGCCGCGTGCTCACTGAGGCCCGCGAACTCCAAGGTCCCGTCGCAGTCGTCGCGCACACCATCAAAGGCCGCGGCGTCACGTTCATGGAGGGCAACGCCGGCTGGCACGGCAAGGCCCCGTCGGCCGAGGAGACCGCCCAGGCGCTCGAAGAGCTCGGCGCGCTGATCGAAGGGAGCGCGTCGTGAGCAAGCGAGCAACGCGCGAGGCATTCGGCGAGACGCTCGTCGAACTCGCCAACGACGGCGTCGATGTCGTCGCCGTCGAGGCAGACCTCTCCAAGTCCACCACCACCGAGAAGTTCGCGAAGGCGTTTCCCGACCGCTTCTTCAACGCCGGCATCGCCGAGGCGAACATGATCGACGTCGCCGCCGGCCTCGCCGTGAGCGGCAAGGTCGCGTACACGGGCTCGTTCGCGGTGTTCGCTACCGGTCGCGCTTACGATCAGATCCGCAACACGGTCGCCTACTCCGAACTCAACGTGAAGCTCGCTCCCACCCACGCCGGCATCACCGTCGGCCCCGACGGCGGCAGCCACCAGATGCTCGAGGACCTCGCTCTCATGCGCGTCGTTCCCGGCATGCGCGTACTCGTCCCCGCCGACTTCAACGCTGCCAAGGCCGCGCTGCGCCTGGCCGCCGAGACGCCGGGGCCGTTCTACGTCCGCCTCGGCCGCGCCGCGGTCGAGCAAGTGCACCCCGACGGCTTCGAACTCGAACTCGGCCGCGCGTACGTCCTGCGCCCCGGCACCGACATCACGCTGCTCGCCTGCGGCGTCATGGTCGCCGAGGCCCTCGAGGCCGCCGACCTCCTCGCCGAGGCCCGCATCTCCGCCGAGGTAATCGACGTCGCGTCCCTCAAGCCCCTCGACGAAGCCACTATCCTCGCAAGCGCACGCAAGACCGGCGCCGTGATCTCCGCCGAGGAGCACTCCATCATCGGCGGCCTCGGCGCCGCTGTGTCCGCGCTCCTGGCCGAGCAGGCACCGACCCCGATGCGCATCATCGGCGTGCGGGATGTCTTCGGCACGTCGGGCGAGCCGCGCGAACTGCTCGAGCACTTCGGCCTGACCGCGAGTGACATCGCGAGGGCCGCACGCGAGCTGTTTGCGGAGCGCGCCGGGGAGTCGGCGGGCTGCGAGTAACTGAACCTTAAGCTGAGGTCGACGGTTCCGCGAACCCGCACCTTTCGCCCGCGATTCGCGTTGCGACTGGAAGCTTCCTCCACACTATCTCCATGTGCGCGCGACGGTCGTGGCAGGCGGTCTGCTAAACTCTTCCGTCGGGAGTTGTCGCAGAGAATCGGAGCATCCCAGTGAGCGACATGATCGAGACGACGTCGGCCCCGACGCAAGAGCGTCCGGGTCCCGGAGCGTCTCCCGCGAAGCCCGTCCCGGGCCGTTCGAGGGCCCCCATGATCGTGATGCGCGAGGTCTGGAAGGCCTATGGGCCCGACAAACCGGCGCTCCAAGAAGTCAACGTCGAGATCGACGCGGGCGAGTTCGTCTTCCTCGTCGGCCATTCCGGCTCGGGCAAGTCGACCTTCATCCGCCTGCTTCTGCGCGAGCTCCTGCCGAGTCGCGGCCAGATCGTGGTCGCCGGCCAGGACCTCGCGAAGATGCGCAACTGGAAGGTCCCGTTCCTGCGCCGCAACATCGGCTGCGTGTTCCAGGACTTCAAGCTCCTGCCGAACAAGACGTCCTTCGAGAACGTCGCGTTCGCGCTCGAGGTCATCGGCAAGTCTCGCCACGTCATTCGGACGCAGGTTCCCGAGGTGCTTCGGCTAGTGGGCCTCGAGGAGAAGATGAACAGCTACCCGGACGAGCTCTCCGGCGGCGAGCAGCAGCGAGTTTCCATCGCGCGAGCGTTCGTCAATCGGCCGCCGCTTCTGCTCTGCGACGAGCCGACCGGTAACCTCGACCCGCAAACCTCGCTCGGCATCATGAAGCTGCTCGAGCGCATCAACAAGACCGGCACGACCGTGCTGGTTGCCACGCACGACCGCGACATGGTCGACACCATGCGCCGGCGCGTCATCGCCCTCGAGGGCGGCAAGGTCGCCCGCGACCAAGACCGAGGAGTCTACGGCTATGTCGATTAACGTCGGCTACTTCTTCAAGGAGTCGGTCCAGAACTTCCGCCGCAACTGGGTGATGAGCCTTGGTGCGGTCATCACGATCTTCCTGTCGCTGCTGCTCGTGGGCATCTCGCTCGCGACCGGCGTCATCGTCGACAACATCGTCAAAGACGTCGAGGGCAAGGTCTCGATCCGCATCTTCCTCAAGGACGGCGCGGCCCCCGCGGACGTCGATGCCCTCCAGAAGCAGCTCATCGACAACCCGAAGGTCGGCAAGGTGGACTACACGAGCAAGGAGAAGGCGCTCGAGGAGTTCAAGCAGACCGTCGACCCCGAGATGATCGAGCAGCTCGACGGCAATCCGCTGCCCGCCTCGCTCGACGTCGAGCTGGACGATCCGCGCGAGGTCCGCGCGATGGCCGAGCAGATCAAGGTCAACCCGCTCTTCCTCAAGGTGGCGGACCAGCCGAGCGAGCCCGAGAAGTCGCTCAAGTACGGTCAGCAGATCGTCGATCAGCTCTTCAACTTCACGCGCGTCGTGCGAGTGGTCGAGATCGTGTTCATCACGATGCTGGCTGTCGTGAGCCTCATCTTCATCAACAACACCATCCGGCTCGCGATCTACGCGCGCCGCAAGGAGATCGGGATCATGCGCCTCGTCGGCGCGTCGAACTGGTTCATTCGCGCTCCCTTCCTGCTTGAGGGCGTTTTCCAGGCCCTCATTGGCGCAGGCCTTGCAATCCTGACGATCGTCGGACTGCGTCAGGTCATCCTTCCGAGGCTCTCTGAGGTTCTGCAGTTCCTGCCGGTGACCGTTTCGGCAAGCGTCATGGCGCAGATCGCGCTCATCCTGACGGTGGCCGGCGTGTTCATCGGAATCCTCGGATCCGGCGTGGCGCTGCGCCGCTACCTCAAGGTCTAACCGTCCGAGATCGGGAGTCCGGCAGCAACCGGACATCCCGTCCCGGCTCTACCAGGAGTGCTGATGAACACGTTCTTCCGCGTGGTCGCGTCGATTGCCATCGCCCTGATCCTGCTGCTCTCCGGCGTCATGGGCGGGCTGTTGCTCGCTCGGCAGATGGAGAAGAGCGGCGCGTTGCCGCAGCCCACGATCATGGGCTCGTCGAGCCAGGACCCGCTCGTCGACAAGATCGAGCGGGTGCAGGAGTACCTGGACCGTGAGGCCCTCAAGCCGCCGAGCGATGCGTCAGCCACGGCGGGAGCGATCAACGGTCTGCTTGAGTCCAGTGGCGACAAGTACGCGCAGTACTTCGACGCCAAGCACTTCAAGTTCTTCAACGAGCAGACGATGGGCGCCTTCGGTGGCATCGGTGTCTCGCTCGGCGAGGGCAAGGACGGCCGCGCCTACATCATCGAGGTCTATCCCGACACGCCCGCCGAGCGCGCCGGCATCAAGGCAGGCGACGTCTTCGTGTCCATCGAGGGCGTGACGCGCGACAAGTGGACGTCGGACGAGGTCGTCAAGCGCGTGCGCGGCGACGAGGGCACCAAGGTCACGGTCGTCATGAAGCGCAAAGGCGCCAAGAAGCCGCTCACCTTCAAGATGACGCGCGCGACCATCGAGTACCCCAACACCAAAGCCAAGCTCTACGGCAACGTCGGCTACATCCGCATGGGATCGTTCAACGCCAAGTCCGCCGAAGAGATCACGCGCGAGATGAAGGCGCTCGAGAAGAAGGGCGCGAAGGGCTTCATCCTCGATCTTCGCGACAACCCTGGCGGTCTGCTGACTTCGGCGGTCGATGTCTCGTCGCTCTACGTGAAGAGCGGCGTCATCGTTCGCGTCGAGGAACGTGGCAAGAAGCCGACCGAGTATCGCGCCAACGGTCGCTCGATCACCGAGCTGCCGCTCGTCGTGATCGTCAACGAGAACTCGGCTTCCGCGAGCGAGATCGCGGCCGGTGCGCTGCAGGACTACGGCCGTGCCACGCTCGTCGGCGTGCAGACCTTCGGCAAGGGGAGCGTTCAGACGGTCCGCGAACTACCCGACGGCGGCGCGATCAAGTTCACGACCGCCCACTACCTCACGCCGAAGGGCCGCGCCATCAACGGCAAGGGCCTCAAGCCTGACGTCGTGGTCAAGATGAAGCTCGAGGACCAGATGGACGAGAAGACCGACAAGCAGCTCGCCAAGGCGCTCGAGGTGCTGCGCTCGAAGCTGTAGCGTCGCGACCAACAACGTGACTCTGCCGGCCCCGCTCGAGTTCGCTCGGGCGGGGTCGTTCTCGTTCGGGGAGTGCGCACGTGCGGGGCCTCATCCCCTGAAAGCGCGGAACGACATATCGCTGCACGGAGGAGTCGCCATGAAAGACCGGCTGAATCGCCTGTTCACGAAGTTCTCGGAAGGGGCTGCGTTCGTCACCGGCTCGCCGTTCGCCTTCGCGCTCGCGGCGGCGGTCATCGTCGGGTGGGCGCTGACGGGCCCGATGTACCGCTTCTCGGACACGTGGCAGCTGATCATCAACACCGGCACGACGATCGTGACGTTCCTGATGGTGTTCGTCATCCAGAATGCGCAGGACCGGGACCTGCGCGCGCTACAGCTCAAGCTCGATGTGCTGCTCGAAGCGATGCATCAGAACAAGATGATCGACGTAGAGGAACTCTCCGACGAGGAGCTGCGCAAGTTGCAGAAGAGCTTTCGGGAGCGACTCGGCGAGATGGGGGAGAGCGGGTAGCGCCTACTCGTCCTCGTCCTCGTCGTCGAGCGCTACGATGCGCTCGAGGTCCGGATCTGTGTC
>JACRBU010000088.1 GCA_016213085.1 Coriobacteriales bacterium | reverse complement strand
GATGACGGCCAGAGCGTACAGGATGGCGATACCGATAAAGTCCACGTGCTCCTCCTTGCAACTTGAGCCCGCTTCTTGCGAGCCTCTGACAACTTCCCTCGCCGTGACTCCGGCGCTAAACCCCGTTCCTTGGTCGTGCTCCTAGTGCTCGCTCACGGCCAGTGACACGTAGACGGTCGTGAGCAGCGTGAAGATGTAGGCCTGCAGCAGCGCGACGACGATCTCGAGAACGTAGAGCGCGGTGAGCAGGGTGATCCAGGCGATGATCTGGATGCCGCCGACGGCGATCGCGGCGGCTCCGGCACCGGAAAGCCCATGGATGGCCTGCGCCACGCCGATGGACGTGAGGATCGAGAAGATGCCGAGCACGATGTGGCCGGCGTACATGTTGGCGAAGAGACGGATCGAGAGCGTGAACGGTCGGATGAGCAGCGAGATGACCTCGATCACCCAGATGACCGGCCACAGGATTCCCGGCACGCCGTGCGGGACGACGCCGGTGATGTAGCCGCCGACGCCCTTCTTGCGCATGCCCGCCGCGTTGAAGAACACGAAGGCGAAGAGCGCCAGGGCCACGGTCACGCCCATCGTGCCGGTACCCGGCTTCGCGCCAGGGATGAGGCCGATGAAGTTGTTGATGAGGACGAAGAAGAAGACCGTCCCGATGAACGGGAAGTACTTCTTCCCTTCGCTCCCGATGTTCTCGATCACCAGGTCGTTGCGGACCAGCTCGACGAGCGCCTCGACAGCGTTATAGAGGCGACCCTCGGGGACCAGCGCCGCGCGACGGCGTGCGTAGAGCATGAGGGCGAAGAACAGGATGATGCCGATGAAGAGGAAGAAGAGGTAGTTGGAGACTTCCCACGGGCCGATGTGGAAGACGGCCGTGGTCCCGAGGAATTCGAGCAGATGATTGATCTCTGCGGGGAAGTGCTCGAATGTCATCTCTTCGACGAAGTTCTCCACGCGCTATCTCCCTTGATCCTCGGGCTCGACCCCTCGCACCAGCCGGACGCTCATGAGCACCAGGCCGGCAACAAACCCACCCGCCAGCGATATCCCGAACCACAGGAAACCGTCTAGGGCCACGAAGACATAGAGCAGCAGCAGCGTGAGAATGACGATCATGGAGAGCGCCATGGCTCCCATCATGACCCCCGTCGCCGCTGCGGTGCCCCCAGATCGCATGATCTTCGGACTAGCGGCGATGCCTGCGATGCATGCGAATCCGACGAGCACTCCGCAGAGCGCGGCAACATACGGATTCGACAGAATCTCGGTCACGGGACGTGCTGCTCCAAGTCGGGCGGCCGTTCGGCTCCCCTTCGCCACCGGGCTTAGGGCATGCACATGGTAGCCCAAGCGTTCCATGGGAACAACACATTGGTTAAGACTTCTTACTTCTACATAAGTAGGTCGAAGTCCTTCTGGGACGTCTACGCTGGATGCGGGGGCGTCAGCTAGCTCGAAGCCTCGGTAACGTCCTCGGGTGGCGCCGCGACGGCAGGCGCCTCGGGGCTCGCGCCCGCGCTCTGCGCACCCTTCTTGTCACCCATGTCGTGGGCGAGGTGGTGCGCCGCCTCGAACAGGCCGAGCCAGTATGCCATGAATCCGGTCACGACGAAGAGGGCGAAGAACGCGGCGAGCTTGATGGGGCCCGGCGCGTAGCGGATCGCGTACGCGGCGATGGCGAGCGCGATCGACCACAGGTAGATGATGAGCACAGTCTGCCGCTGGTCGAAGCCGCGTCCGAGGAGCCGATGGTGGATGTGGCCCTTGTCGGCCTCCTGGATCGGGCGCCGGTGCAACACGCGCCTGATGATCGCCGAAGACGTGTCGAAGATCGGCACGCCGATGATCATGAGCGGGACCGCCAGTGCGATCGTAGCGACCGACTTCATGACACCCAGCAGAGAGATGCACGCGAGCGTGAATCCGAGGAAGAGCGCACCCGAATCGCCCATGAAGATCGATGCGGGATTGAAGTTGTAGCGCAGAAAGCCCAGGCACGCCCCCACGAGCGCAGCCGCGAGCGCGGCCGCCGCCAAGTTCTTGCTCTCGACCGCGAGCACGAGCAGGCTCATGCCCGCGATGGCCGAGACTCCCGAGGCGAGTCCGTCGAGCCCGTCGATGAGGTTGATCACGTTCGTGAACCCGAGGATGTAGAGGAGCGTCACGGGAACGGAGAGCACGCCGAGCAGCACCAGGCCGCCGCCTAACGGGTTTCCGACGAACTTGATGTTGCCGAGCCCGTTGTAGAGATGGAGGTTGGCCGCCACGACGATCGCCGCCGAGAACAGCTGCCCGAGGAACTTGAGACCGGGCTTCAGATCGAAGATGTCGTCGAGCAGGCCGACCGTGAAGATCGCGAGCATCCCGCCGATCACGCCGAACAGCCGAAGCTCGGCCGCGCCGGAGAGCCCACCTCCCCACCCGAAGAAGAGCTCTCCCGCCCATTCGAGGCCGAGAGCCGCCATCACGCCGGCGAAGATGCCGATGCCCCCGATGCGAGGGATCGGCACGGAGTGGACCTTTCGGCCGCCGGGACGATCGACGAGCCCGAAGCGCAGGGCGACCCAGCGCACGAGCGGAGTGACGATCAGAGTGACGGCGGCGGCCGTCGCGATCAGGCCGATGTATTGCCAGACGTTCACGAGCTGGCGTCCTCCGCCGGCTCGAGGGATCGCGCACCGGCGTCTTCGGCGGGCTCGACACACCGGGCCTCTGCGTCGTCCGCCATCTCGAGGCAACGCACCTCGACGCCTGCCTCGCTCAGGATCTCCTCGGACAGCGGATCCGGATACGGATCGCGGTACACGATGTCGACCACTCCCGCGTTCAGAAGGATCTTCGCGCACAGGACGCATGGCTGGTGCGTGCAGTACACGGTCGCGCCGTCGATGGCGGTGCCGTGCTTGGCGGCCTGGATGACCGCGTTCTGCTCGGCGTGGATGCCTCGGCAGAGCTCGTGATGCGAGCCGGAGGCGATACCCCGCTGCTCGCGCAGGCAGCCGACCTCTTCGCAGTGCCGAAGACCGCTCGGAACGCCATTGTAGCCGGTCGAGAGGATGCGCTTGTCCTTGACGAGCACCGCTCCCGTGTAGCGACGAAGGCATGTCGAGCGACCCGAGACCTGCTCGGCGATCGACATGAAGTAGTGGTCCCATGATGGGCGTGGCATGCGGGTCGTCCTCGCTATTCGGTGCCGAACAGGCGGTCCCCGGCGTCGCCGAGGCCGGGCACGATGTACGCGTGCTCGTTGAGTCGATCGTCGATGGCGCACGTGAAGATCGGGACGTCCTCGCAGCATCGCGCGATCGCGTCGATGCCCTCCGGCGCCGCAATGAGCACCAGGAGACGGATCTTGCGCGCGCCGACGGAGCGCAGGAAGTCGATGGCCGCGACGGCCGAACCACCGGTCGCGAGCATCGGGTCGACGATGAGGACCTCGCGCTCGGCGATGTCCTCGGGGAGCTTCGAGTAGTACTCCACCGGCTTGAGTGTCTCCGGGTCACGGTACAGACCGATGTGGCCGACCTTCGCCGCCGGGATCAGCTCGAGGATGCCGTCAACCATGCCGAGACCCGCTCGCAGGACCGGCACGACGGCGACCTTCTTGCCCGCGAGCACCTTCGTGCTGGCTTCGGCGACCGGCGTGCGAACGGTCACCTCTTCGAGCTCGAAGTCCCGGGTCGCCTCGTAGGCCTCGAGCATGGCGAGTTCCTTGACGAGCTCGCGGAACTCCTTGGGCCCGGTACGCTCGTCACGCAGCTTCGAGAGCTTGTGCTGGACGAGCGGGTGCTCGACGACGACGACGTTCGGAATGCCCGGCATAAAGCCTCCCGAGGGACCGGTCTAGAGTCCCGGATACAGCGGATGGGCCGCGAGCAGGGCTTCGATGTCGGTCTTGATGTCGGCGAGCTTGCTCTCGTCATCGCGGTTGAACACCGTCTGCGCGATCAGGCACCCGATCGTGTGGGCCTCGCCCTCGGTGAAGCCGCGCGTGGTCATGGCCGGAGAGCCGACCCGGATGCCGCTCGTGACGAAGGGGCTCTCGGGGTCATTGGGGATCGCGTTCTTGTTGACCGTGATGCCGATGTCCTCAAGCAGCCGCTCGGCGTCCTTGCCGGTGATGCCTGCCGGCCGAAGGTCGACGAGCATGAGGTGGTTGTCGGTGCCGCCCGAGATCAGGCGCAGGCCGCATTCGACCATCGCGTTGCCCATCGCCTTCGCATTGATGACGACCTGGTCGATGTAGGTCTTGAACTCCGGCAGCATCGCTTCCTTGAACGCGACCGCCTTGGCGGCGATGACGTTCTCGAGCGGCCCGCCTTGGAGGCCCGGGAAGACCGCCTTGTCGATGGCCGCGGCCCACTCTTCCTTGCACAGCACGAAGCCGCCGCGCGGACCACGCAGGGTCTTGTGCGACGTCGACGTCACGAACTCGGCGTGCTCGACCGGCGAGGGGTGCGCACCTGTGGCAACGAGTCCGGCGATGTGCGCCATGTCGACCATGAGCAGCGCGCCGACGGACTTCGCGATCTCGGCGAAGCGCTCGAAATCGAGCGTTCGCGGGTAGGCGCTCGCGCCGGCGACGATCATCTTCGGCTTGTGTTCCTTGGCGAGGCGCTCTACCTCGTCGTAGTCGATGTGCTCTGTCACCGGGTTGAGGCCGTAGGGCACGGCGTTGAACCACTTGCCCGAGTAGTTGACGCCGCTTCCGTGCGTGAGGTGCCCGCCTGCGGCGAGGTTCATGCCGAGGACCGTGTCGCCGGGGTTGAGCGCCGCGTAGAAGACCGCCATGTTCGCTTGGGCACCGGCGTGCGGCTGCACGTTCGCGTGGTCGGAGCCGAAGAGCTCGCATGCGCGCTCGATGGCGATCCGCTCGGCGACGTCGACGCACTCGCAACCGCCGTAGTAGCGCTTCCCGGGGACGCCTTCGGCGTACTTGTTCGTGAGGACGGAACCGAGGGTCTCGAGGACCGCTTCCGACGTGAAGTTCTCCGAGGCGATGAGTTCGATCGTGCCGCGCTCGCGATCGAGTTCGCAGTCGATCGTCTCGGCGATGTCGGGGTCCTGCCTGCGGAGGTGCTCGAGGGACATGAGGTTCCTTTCTTCGAACATGCCGCCCGAGGCGGCACACGATGCGCGTGAGGGATTGCTAGCTGAGGGCGTCGATCTTATCGACACGACCCGCGTGCCGACCGCCTTCGAACGCCGTGGCGAGGAAGGTGTCGACGATGGCTTCGTTCCTTGCGAGCGGCACGAAGCGGCCGGAGACCGCGACGACATTGGCGTCATTGTGCTCGCGAGCGAGCTTCGCGAATTCGGGATCGGTGACGTTGGCGGCACGCACGCCGTCGACCTTGGTGGCCGCGATCGCCATCCCGATCCCGGTGCCGCAGACGAGAACGCCACGATCCGCGTCGCCCGATGCGACCGCCCGTGCGACCTTCTCGGCGTAGTCGGGGTAGTCGACGGAGACGTCAGGTGACGTGGTGCCGACGTCGACCACATCGTGGCCGTTGCCCTCGAGATGCTGCTTGAGCTGCTCTTTTTGCTCGAAACCGGCATGATCGCTGCCGATGAACACGCGCATGTACCCGCCCCTTCGCGGTCAGTGCTGCCAAGTGCGTGGGGCGATTGTACCGCAGGCGTCCAGACCGAGGCGGTGTGCGCGTCCGAGCCGTTACCGGGCGAGCGGTCCCGCTACGCCGACGCTGCCTTGGCGACGTGGAAGATGGCCTCGGTCGAGATGGCGCCTTCCCTCAGGACGACGGGCTCGACGCCGGTGACGTCAACCACGGTCGAGGCCTGCTGGTGCTCGGTCTCGCCGCCATCGAGTGAGACGTCGGCTGCCATGCGAATGCGCTCTTCGACCTCGGCGAAGTCGCCCGGTGCGGGCGCGCCGTGCGTATTGGCGCTGGTGGCGATGAGCGGGCCGCCGGAGGCCTGCAACAGCTCGATGACGACCTCGTGGGCGGGTGAGCGCAGGGCGACCGTTCCGTCGGGGGCTCGGAAGTCCTTGCCGACTCGGTCGGACGCCTTGACGACAAGTGTCAGCGGGCCGGGCCAGAACTCGTGCGCGAGGGCGTGAGCGTACTGCGGGACCTCGATGCCGTAGATGTCGAGCGCGTCCTCGTTCTCGACGAGCCACGGCAGGGGCTTGTCGAGCGGACGGACCTTGACCTCGAAGATCTCATGCGCTCCGAATGCGGAGTCCGCCAAGGTGCCGATCCCGTAGACGGTCTCCGTCGGGAAAACAACAATCCCGCCGTCACGGAGCACTGTGGCGGCGAGATTGATCGCTTCTGCGGATGGCTTCTCCGGATCGATGTGGATGGTCTTGCTCATCGCAACCGCCTCCCAGTCGTGAGTGACCCTGCCCTGTCAGGGCCGGCGACTCCCGGGCCAGACGGCGGTCACCACTCGATCGCGACCGGCGAGGTCCGGGACGACCCTGACCTCCTCGTACCACTCTACTACTTCCCGGGCGGCCTGGGAGGCGTTGCACTCGTCGAGTTCGAGGCAGATCCTTCCTCGCGGCGCGAGCCACTCGGGGGCTTCGGACCAGATCCGTCGTGCGACGTCGAGCCCGTCCGGCCCGCCGTCCAATGCGAGGTGCGGCTCGTATCCGGCGACTTCTTCGGGCAGGGTCGGCACGAACTCGGTGGGGATGTACGGGGGGTTGGCGACGACGACCGCCACACGGCCTTTGATGCTGGCGGACAGGCCTTCGTAGAGGTCGCCCTGGCAGACGTCGATGCGATCGGCGAGCTCGAGTCGCTCGGCGTTCTCCGCGGCGACTTCGACCGAGACCGCCGAGATGTCGGTCGCGAAGACACGGGCGTCCGGACGCTCTTGCGCGATCGCCAGTGCCACGGCGCCGGACCCGGTGCACAGGTCGACCACGGTGGCGTCGTCCGGGAGGCCATCGAGCGCTGCGTCGACGAGGACTTCGGTCTCCGGCCGAGGGATCAGGACGCCCGGTCTCACGCGCACGACAAGGTGGCGAAAGGGCATCTCACCCGTGACGTACTGCAGCGGCTCGCCCGCCGCCCGACGCTTCACGGCCTCACGCAGGTTCGCGCGCTCCTCCGCAGAGAGAGGGCGCTCGTGATAGACGTAGAGCTCGACGCGGCTGAGCCCCGTGGCCGCCGACAGCAGCCATTCGGCCGAACGCCGGGGATGCTCGTCGCCCTTGTCCGCGAGGTAGCCGCGGGTCCAGTCGAGGGCCGTCGCAACGGTCCAGACCCCCTCCGACCCAGACTGCGGCCTCTCCCCCGTCATCGTTCGTCCCGAGAGCTACGTCGCCGCGGTGGCAAGCCGCTCGGCGCGGTCCGCCGCGGCAAGCGCGTCTATGAGCGACTCGATGTCACCGGCCATGATGCCCGGGATGTTGTGGACGGTGAGCCCGATACGGTGGTCGGTCACGCGGTCCTGGGGGTAGTTGTACGTGCGGATCTTCTCCGAGCGATCGCCGGAGCCGATCTGGCTGCGGCGCTGTGCGCCGAGTTCCGCCTGCTGCCGCTCGAGCTCCTGCTCGTAGAGGCGCGCACGCAGGACGCGCAGAGCGGCCTCCTTGTTCTGGAGCTGGGACTTCTGGTTCTGCGACTGCACGACGAGCCCCGTCGGGAGATGCGTGATGCGAACCGCTGAGTCGGTCGTGTTGACCGACTGGCCGCCGGGTCCGCTCGAGCGATAGACGTCGATGCGCAGATCGTTCGGGTTGACTTCGATCTCGACGTCTTCGGCCTCCGGAAGCACCGCGACCGTGGCCGTCGACGTGTGGATGCGACCCTGCGACTCCGTGGCGGGCACGCGCTGCACGCGATGCACGCCGGATTCGTACTTCATCTTCGAGTAGACGCGGTCGCCCTTGACCCGGAACGAGACGTCCTTGAAGCCGCCCGCCTCCGACTCGCTCGCGTCGATCTCCTCGACCTTCCAGCGCTGCGACTCGGCGTAGCGCGTGTACATGCGATAGAGATCGCCCGCGAAGATCGCGGCCTCGTCGCCGCCAGCGCCTCCGCGGATCTCGACGATGATGTCCTTCTCGTCGTTGGGGTCACTCGGCAGGAGCATGAGCTTGAGTTCGTCTTCCATCGCGGGAAGACGCGACTCGATCTCCTTGACCTCTTCTGAGGCCATCTCCTTGAGCTCGGAATCGGACTCGGTTCGAACGATCTCCCGAGCGCCCTCGAGTTCGTCCAGCGCCACGATGTACTCGCGCGACTTCTCCGCAAGCCCCTGCTGAGAGCGCTGCTCCTTGGCAAGCCGGGTGTATTCCTTCTGGTCGGCTAGAACAGCAGGATCTGCGAGCTTAGATGTCAGCTCGTCGTAGGACGAGATGATCTGTTCGAGCTTCTCACGCATCGTGTGTGCGGTCTCCTGTTGAGCGTCGGGGGCAACCGGGCAATCGTAGCACGCGCCTTCAGGGCTCCTGGGCTGCATCCAGCGCCGTCATGGTCCCTCTGGGCGCGTATCCCGCTGCGCTCATGGTCCCTCTGGGCGCGTATCCCGCTGCGCTCATGGTCCCTCTGGGCGCGTATCCCGCTGCCGTCATCGTCCCTCGGGGCTCGTACCGATTTCTTACCGAAAACCGCGCATGCGGGTGCGGAGCCTCGCAATACCCCCGGGGGGCTCCCTCAACGAGGATCGTTCGACCCTCGTCGAATCCTGAGGGCGGAATTCGACGCGCATCGAACTCCCGCTACGCGATTCGATGGTTATCGAACGATGCGATTCCGAGACACGGCATGGGGGGTCACGGGGCTGACAGGTCGCCAGCTTCCTCGGCTACCCGGTCGCCAGCTTCCTCGGCTGCCCCGTCGCCAGCTTCCTCCGCGGGCTCCCCATCGGCAGCTGCCTCTTCCGCCTCGCGAGCAAGCGACTCGCGCACGGAATCGGGCACTTCGATGCCCTCCATCAGCCCTTCGGCTTCGAGCACGGGCAGCACGGCCGCGACGGCGACCTCGACCATCGAGTCATCCGGCTCGCCCGTCGTCATCTTCTGCAGCATCAGGCCGGGCCACAGCAGCACCCGCACGAACGGGTTGTGCGAGTGGCTGCCGGCGAACTTGATGACCTCGTACGCGAGCCCCGCGATGATCGGCAGGAACAGGAGCCGAACGCCGATCGACAGCCCGAGCACGGCAAGCCGGTTGTCCCACCCCAGCGATGACGCAACCGCGCGCACCGGTATGAGCGAGTACACGACGAGCGCCACGATCATCACCATGAGCAGGAACGACGTCCCGCACCGCACGTGCGCCGTGCCGAACCGCTGGATCGCCTTGGGATCCAACGGAGCTTTCGCCTCGTACGCGTGGATCGTCTTGTGCTCGGCGCCGTGGTAGGCGAACACCCGCTGGATCTCTCCCACCCGGCTGATCGCCCAGATGTAACCGAAGAACGCCACCACGCGCAGCAGCCCGTCGATCACGTTCCAGAGGATCGGCTGCGCGACCGCGGGATTCTTGCCGAAGAACGGCGTCATCGCCAGGTTCGTGAGAACCGCTGGCGCGACGATGAACAGCAGCACGGCCAACACGACGCCAAAGACCATCGAGAAGCTGATCTCCTTGCTCGACAACTGCTCTTCTTCGCTCTCGCCGGCGTATTGCGCGGAGATGCCGAACGCCTTGAGCCCGAGAGCGAGCGTCTCGAAGAGCATCACGACGCCGCGCACGATCGGCCACTTCATCCATGGCTTCTTGCCGGCGGCGGACTTCAGCTCGTGGGACTCGACGTGGATGAAGCCGTCGGGCTTGCGCACGGCGACAGCCCAGTTGAGCTTGCCGCGCATCATCACGCCCTCGAGCAATGCCTGTCCGCCGATGTGGGTGTGCTGGACGTGTTCGTTACTCACGTGTGGGTGCCTCACTGTTGGTTGTCGATGAATGGCCTGGCGCTATGAGGTCGATCCGCTCTCACGCCGTCGGCTCCGAGCGTCTTACCGAACCGGCGCCTTCGGGTACGGGGTGCCGCACGTCATCTTGCCCTCGCGACACGGGCCCCGGCGACATGCCGCGCCCGCGTCCATGAAGACGTAGGGCGCCGTGGGCTCGACGAGGTCGAGCATCTTCAGTGCCAGCTCCCGGATCTCCCACTGGGCGCGATTGCAGCAGCGAAGCTCGAAGAAGTGCATGAGTTCGCGGACGTTCATGGTGACCACGATCTTGGTCTCCATGGCGTTCGGCAGCAGGTAGCGGGCGTCTTCGGCTGAAACGCCCATGTCGATGAGCGCCCGGTACGAGCGGAAGGCCTCGGCCGTAGCTGCCTTGAAGACCTCCATCGCCTCCGGGTTCTCGGCGACATCCGGCGGAACGATGAAGCACGGCTCCTCGGAGTAGCTCACGTAGCGCTGCGACTGCTGGTTGTAGCTCGCCAGCCGGTGACGAACCAGCTGGTGCGTGAGCGCACGGGAGACGCCGTCGATCGCGAACGTGTAGCTGGCGTGCTCGAGCGCCGAGTGATGCCCGCCGGCGATGATGATCTTGAGTACCTTGCGGATCTCGTCGTCGCTCATCGTTTCCAGAAGCTCCGCGGCACCGACCGGCGCGTAGCACAGGCGTGCGGCCGCAGCCATCGCGCGCTCGGGTTCAGGCGTGGAGTACAGCAGGCGAACGTCCATCGGCAGATGCCCTTCAGAGACCGGGGTCGGTGCGACCACAGGGCCGCTCGCCCATTCTAGCGTCAACCGACCGGAGCAAACGAACGCCTTCGCGACCGCCTGCAACCCGACGGCGGCACCCGCTCGGTCGCCCCGCATCGGATCGCCGCCATGGGTACATCGCAAGAAGCGGCCACCACGCGCCGCCTGGCAACCCGCGGAAGGAATGCCGATGGATCACTTCTATGAATCGGACGCGGCGATCAACGCCAGCCCGGAAACGGTCTGGTCGGTCCTCGTAGACTCGGAGAACTACCCGAACTGGGATTCAGGGATCGAGTCCGTCGAGGGCAAGGTCGCCGAAGGCGAGACGGTCACCGTTCACTCGAAGGCGAACCCCGGGCGAGCCTTCCCGGTGAAGGTGACCGGCGTCGAGGAGAACTGCTGCATGATGTGGGTCGGAGGACTGCCGCTCGGGACCTTCACGGGCGTCCGCACCTTCCACCTCGAAGAGACCGGGGGCGGCGAGACGCTCTTCAAGATGCGCGAGGAGTACCACGGCCCGCTCGTGGGGCTGATGTGGAAGGCGATGCCCGATCTCCAGCCGTCGTTCGACCAGTTCGCGAAGGGGCTCAAGGCGCGGGCCGAGGAGCTCGAAGCCGCCGAGGTCTCAGTCGGCGGCGGCCAGGAGCGCGACCTCGAGCCATCGCGGCCGCCGCACAAAGGCGTCTGAGGCGGCGCGGCACTCACGGGCGAGAACGAAGAAGGGCGGCACATCGGCCGCCCTTCTGGCTTTTCGCAGGATGTGAGCGAGCCTACTCGGCGCTCTCCTCCGCGGGGGCCTCCTCGGCAGAAGCGACGGCCTCGGCGGGAGCGGCCTCCTCAGCGACGGCGGCCTCGACGGCCTCTTCGATCGCTTCCGTTGCGGCAACGGTGGCCTCAGCTTCGGCGGCAGCGGCCTTCTCCTCGGCACGCGCGGCCTTCTTCGCCTCGCGCTCGGCTTCCTTCTCGGCCTTGGCGCGGCGGGCCTCCTTCTCGGCTGCCTTGGCGTCGCGAACGGCCTTCTCGGCAGCCGCCTTCTCCTCGGCGGCCTTCTGACGGGCCTCCCTGGCAGCCTTCTCCTTCTCGATCACCGAAGTGGCCGACGTCTTGTACTTGTCGGAGAAGCGCTGGACACGTCCACCGGTGTCGACGAACTTCTGCTGTCCGGTGTAGAAGGGATGGCACTGATCGCAGAGCTCGACGTGGAGCTCATCTTTCGTAGAACGAGTCTCGAACACGTTGCCGCAGGAGCAGTGGACCCTGCTGACCGCGTAGTCCGGGTGGATTCCTTGCTTCACTTTCGGTGCACCTCCATGAATGGCGCTGGTTTCCGACCAGCACCTGGGGACAAGCCTGGATACTCTATCACGCGTCCCAGCGAGGGACAACGGGATTATGCCCGCGGGGTCGCAGCGCGTCTTCGGCCCGCATGCGGCGGCCGCGATCCACTCAGCCTCGCGAATCCGCCCCGGCGGTCGCAGAGCGTCCTCGGCCCGCACGCTCCGGCCACGACAACCGCCACAGCCGCCGTGAGGGCGGCCGCGATCCACGGGTCGTAGAAGGAGCCGTGGTTCGGGAAGAGCTGCCAGGCTACGTTGTAGGAAGCGTGACAGACGATCGCCGCGAATAGACTCGACCCAGATCCGAAGTAGACCCAGGCGAGTAGGACCCGGAACGAGACTGAGAACGCGATCTGGCCGAGGACCCACGCTGCCGAGGGATTCGCCTGCGCGTAGGGGATCGCATGCCAGACCCCCCACACGAGGCCGATGGCGATCGCTGCGGAGAGGGCGCCCATTCGCTTCTGCATCGGCTCAAGCACGCTTCCTGACCACGCCATCTCCTCGCACGCTGCCGTGATGAAGAACGCGACGGCCAGCAGCGGACCGTCGCCCCACGGGATGCTTGCGGCCGGCAGCTCGCGCCCGACTGCGAGCATGACGCCCCAGCTCGCGGTCATGATGCACGGCATGAGGAGCAGCATCGGCAGGTACCAGCTCCACGATCGGATCCGAGCGAAGTCCAGCACGCGCCGAAGCAGCGTAGCCACTCCTCGTCGGCCTTCGGATCGATTCGCGAAGTACAGCGACACACCCGCAGGGCAGACGAACATCAGGGCGCTGAGCGGCAGTCCGGGGAGCAGACGAACGCTCATCACCGCGCCGAGGACCCAGAATGGGACGGAGACCAGGAAGATGGCCGCGAAGAAGACCCAAGGGAACCTCGGGTCTTCAGCGGTCAGTCTGTTCACATCTGAGCGATCCACTCAGCCTTGCGAATCCGCCCCGGCGGTGAGGCCTTCCTGTTGCCGGATGCACTCCACGAGCTTGCGGTCGGTCTCGTACTCGTGGCGGATGATCCAGTTCCAGAGGAACTGCGTGAGCGGACGCACGCCATCCATGTTCCCCGCGCGGTAGGCGAGAATCATCTCGCGGGTGCGATCCGTCAGGAGACGATGCTCTTCGAGGTGCCCCTCCAGCGCTTCCGGCGGATAGCAGTCCGTCTGCTGCATGAGGTCCTGCTCCATGGTGAAGTGATCGGTGATGTGACCTGCGAGCTGCTCGAGGATGCCGCGCACCTCGCTGTCGCCGAGCCCACGGTCTTCGGCAGCTTCGGCCTGGTTAAGCAGCTCGACCATCTCGCGATGCTGGTGGTCGATGGTGCCGTTACCGGTCTCCATCGACGGGTCCCACGCTAGCCTCACCATGCGGATGCTTCCCTCTCCCCGGAGCCAGTGTCTCTCCATGTACCCTAGCGGTCGCATGCAGGGTCGATGCCAAGGTGCATCGGGCGCCGGACGATCCGCTCCAGGCTCGGCTACTTCGTCCGGTCGCTGACCGCGCCGAGGCCCAACGCGCGATTCTCGCCTACTTGAACGTGATCTTGCAGACGGCGGTGTCTTTGACGGTGGGCTCGCCTTCGCTCGTGGCAGTCATCGCGAGGTCGAAGCCCGGCGTCGTCCCCTGGATGTCGAAACTCAGCGGCACCGACACCGTCTTCAAGTCGCCTGGCTGCAGCTTCGCGATCTTCGGGACACCCTGCGGCTCCCACGCCACGCCGAACACCGTGAACGAGAAGGTGTACGTGTCGGCCTTCGTCCCGGTGTTCCTTACGGTGAAGGCGACCTTCGTGTCCTTGGCGTTCGCGGAGTTGACGGTCACCGAGGTCGGATCGACTGTCGTCTCGACTGCAAAGTCGGCTTCGTCGCTCGGCGCAGTCTGGTATCCGGTTCCAGCGGTACCGCCGGAGCAGCCGGCCGATGCGAACAGCGATACCAAGAGCCCCGCGAGCAGCAAACGAGCTAACACGTTGCGCACGCCAACCACCTCCACCGCCAGAGTACTCTGCGCAACGGACAGCGCAAGCGCTGCCGGGCGTCCGCGTGAGTGGCGATCATCGCGACACCTCCTCGACCCGAAACTCGACCATTCGGCGGATGAGGTCAGTCGGCAGCGGCTCGTCGAGCGGGAACTGCACGGAGCCCTTCGCGTACTTGTAGGGCTTCAGCTCGCCTTTGAAGGCCTCGATCCCGCTCGGCGTCGGATAGAAGCCGATGTGGCGCGCGAACCCGGCGAAGTGCACGAGGTGCGTGCCGTTGAGATCGAATGTGGGGATCGCGTACGCGATGGTCTCGGTCGAGTCGGGCGCGAGCGACCGCACGAGCGAGCGCACCTCTTCAAGCACCTTCTGGGTCTCTGTCGGAAACTCGGCGATGTACTCGTCGATGCTCGTGGCTGATGACCGGCTCGTTCCTTCAGCCATGCCCTACCCCCTTACTCACCGGATGATGTCCTTCGGCGCTCCGTGTTGCTCGGCCCAATAGTCGCCGGGGAAGTCCGTCGCCCCGATCGCGTACTCGAGGACCGTCCACGTGCCATTCTCGCGCTTGAGAAGCGCGAGGACGCCCGCATCGAAGATGCCCTGCTCGAGGTCGTCGGCGAACTTCGTCTTCGAGTAGTCGATCTCGTCGCCGTCGGGTTGTAGCGGCATCCCGTTCACGAACGCGAAGGACCGGTGGACGGCGATCCGGTTGATCTTGAAGACGACCTCCTGCTCGAGGTCGCCCTCGACCGGCACTCGAAGGGCGTCGAGTACCGCCTTCCGCTCGGCGCTGCCTCGCTTGGGCGTGTGAAGCGAGTCGTCAAGGGGCTCCGACTCCCGGATGCTTGTCTTCTCGTCATCCGTTGCGTCCGCCTGCGCAGTCGCCTCCCCCGAAGGCGTGGACGTGGGAATCGTAGCGGTCGTACCGGGCGGCTTCGGCGGTGCCGGAGGCCGACGGGGCGAGCACGCCGCGAGAGCGACGGTACATGCGACCAGAACCGCGAAGGCCGCGATCCATCCGAGCCGCCATCTGCTACACGCAACCATCGGAACCTCCGCTCCCCGACCCCGAGGCGCCCCTCACGGGTCGACTGCGAGACCACAGTCCGAGCGTACCGCTAGAATCATCCCCATGGAGAATCGATCTCGACTCGCGTGGATCGGTGCCGGCCTTCTGCTGAGTGTCCTGGGCATCGCCCTATTCCGACCGCTGTTGCTCGTCGGCGTACTGCTGCTGTTCTACGGAATGACTCAGTCGCACTGGGAGCGCATCCGGGTCGAGACACTCGGCACGCCCGCACGCACGGTGCGCGGCCATCGGCTCCTCATGCGGCTGATGCATGAGGGGGAGAGCCTCCAAGCGGCGATCGAGGGCGATGACTCGCCGAACCGGAGCGATGCGCTCTTCACAGCCGCGCACGACTGGCGCAAGCGGGTCCGCGTGATCCTCGAGCCCGAGCACGCGGTCGCCTTCGGCAGCATCCGCTGGATGCGCGACGACGACCTCCCCGCGTCGGTCGACTGCGACATGGCAGCTGCGCACGCCTCACTGGGCCACGACGCGCGGCCGAATCTCGGCCGGTGCCTCGAGTACCTGCGCTACGTCACGAAATCGTCGAGGTAGCGCAAGGCGGCGAGCAGGCCTCTGCAACGCCACCTATGTGTAGGCCCGCCGAGCATACTGGCCCATGAGGTGACCGATCGTCATGAACGAAAGGTAGTAGGCGAACGGCAACGCGATCCAGCCGAGGAACGGGATCAGCAGGACCGCGCCCCAAAGAGCAGCTCCCAGGTACGCGAAGAACCAGGCGGCGAAGTAGCCGTTCCCGCGAATGCGGCGAAAGATGCCGCCTACATCGAAGAAGGCGCCGAACCCACCGACCATCGCGTAGTTCGCATAGGCCGCCCACAAGTACAGCAGCGCCCCGAACGTGTAGACCAGGTAGAAGGGCGCTCCCAGGCAGCACATCAGGCCGCCTGCGTCTTCCGAGCTCAGGCCGCTGCCCTGCTGCGCAACCACAGCGAACAGCAGCAGGAGCATCACCGGCGCCGCG
>JACRBU010000087.1 GCA_016213085.1 Coriobacteriales bacterium | reverse complement strand
GGACATGTACTGCTTGGCCGACGCGGAGACGCGCATTCGGGAGCTGCTCGAGGCGGTCGAGCTCGACCACCGCAGGCTCGACCTGACGCGCACGTTCTCGCGCGGAATGACCCAGCGCCTGTCGATCGCGCGCGCACTCCTGCACCGTCCCGACGTGCTCTTCCTCGACGAGCCGTACTCGGGACTCGATCCGCACGCGATGGACATCCTCGACTCGCTCATGGCGCAGATCCGCAGCCAGCACACCTTCGTCATGATCAGCCACGACCTCGCCAAGGGCCTCGAGCTGTGCACGCATGCGCTCATCCTCGCGCGAGGCAGAATCGTGCTGTTCGAGCCGAAGGAGAACATCGACGAAGAGCGGTTCTCCCGGCTCTATCGCGAGACCGTCGGGCTGGGGGTGGCCTGACGATGGAGCGAGCTGTTTCCGATCGCCCCAAGATCTCGTCGTGGCGTCAGTTCTCGGCGATCCTGCGCAAGGACATCGTCGCCGAGCTGCGCACCTTCGAGATGATCACCTCGATGGGCCTCTACATCCTGCTGACCCTGGTCGTCTACTACCTGGCGATCTCGCAGGCGAGCGGCGAATTCGACGTCCGGGAGATCTCGGCAGGGCTACTGTGGCTCGCGTTCATCTTCACGTCGCTGCTGGGGTTGAACCGGAGCCTGGTGCACGAGAAAGACCAGGGCGTGCTCGAGGCCATCTTGCTCTCGCCGATCGACCGGCCCGTGCTGTTCGCGGCGAAGGCCGTCGGCAACTTTATCTTCATCGGCATCGTCGAGCTGCTCTCGCTGCCGCTCTTCTACCTGTTCATCCTGCAGGGCAAGCCGATCGAGGGCCCCTGGTACCTGCTCATCCCGCCGCTTCTGCTCGGCACGATCGGCATCGCGGGCGTGGGCACGCTTCTTGCCACGATGTCGGTGAACACGAAGGGCCGAGACGTCATCTTGGCGGTGATGTTCGTGCCGATCATGTTCCCGCTGCTGTACGCTGCTGTTGCGGCGACTTCGGCCGTCATCGCGCCGGGTCCCGAAGGAATGGGACCATACCTTCCGGCGATGGCCATCGCCGCTGTCTACGATGGGATAATGCTCCTCGGAGCTTACTCGCTCTACGAGTTCATCGTCTGCGCCTAGCGCCGCGTGAGGAGGTTTGCCGAAGGTGACTGACAAGCAGTCCATGCGCGTATCGCCGAACTGGCTCGTGTTCTCGCTACTCGGCGCGTCCGCGGTCCTCTTGCTGGTGGACTTCGTGCTCGCGTTCTTCGTCGCGCCGCTGCAGCCGGGGGCCCAGGTCTACATGAACGGCCAGCCCGTTTCGGCGCTGATCAATGGCGTGGCGATCTCGAACCAGCTGCTCTTCTCGCAGAAGATCTTCTACTTCCACGTGCCCATCGCGATCGGGTCGTTCCTGATCTTCACATTCGCGATGGTCTACAGCGTCCTGTTCCTGCTCAGGCGCGACAAGGTCTATGACACGCGTGCACGGATCGGCATGGAGGTCACGCTTGTCCTCGTGCTGCTCACGCTGATCACCGGCGATCTGTGGACCCGGCATGACTGGGGCGCCTGGTGGGTCTGGGAGCCTCGGCTGACGACCTACTTCATCCTGTTCCTGCTGGTCGTCAGCTACTTCGTGCTTCGCGGCGCGGTGGAGGACGAGGAGCGCAAGGCGACGTATGCAGCGGTGTTCGGCATCGTGGCGTGGGTCGACGTGCCCATCTCGTTCGTCATCACCCGCCTGGTTCCGTCCGGCGTTCACCCGGTCGTGCTGAGGTCGGGCGGTATCGAGTTCATCCAGCTGCTTCCGTTCCTGCTGGGGCTCGTGGGCATGGTGTGTTTCTCGTGGGTTCTCTACCAGCTCCGCTTGCGCGAGGAATTCGCTCGCGAGCGCGTCGAAGTGCTCAAGACGGAGCTCGAAGGCTGACAGGCAAGGCGTCCGAGAGGATGATTGATAGATGGATCCGGTACTCCAAGAGATCTACAAGACCGTCTTCAGCGGTGCGCCGTACGTGCTGGCCGCCTACATCGCGATCCTCGTGGGGCTGTTCGCGTACGTGACGTTCATGCTGTTGAGGGTGACCAAGCTCGAGAAGCAGGTCGACCTGCTTCAGTCGACCATCGAGCGTCGTTCGGCCAAGTCGTAGACGGCCGCCGAGGGACTCGGAGCTGACGATGGACAAAGTGCTGATGGAGCAGATCTCCGTCGTGCTCTTCTGGTTCGCGCTCGTCCTCTACGTCGGCGCGACGGTCCTCTACGCCTACCAGTTCCTTCTGCGCAAGCCGGTGGCTGCGTGGTGGGCCCGGTTCTTCACCGGTGCCGGCTTCCTGGCGCAGACCATCTCGATCGGCGCCAACTCGGTCGCTCAGGGCGGAACGCCGCTGACCGGCCCCAACCAGCTGATGCTCGCGGCGTGGGCGCTCGTGCTGCTCTACTTCGTCATCGAGCACCTCATCAAGCTCAAGGTCTACGGCGCGTTCCTCATCCCGATCGCGGTGGTCCTCATGATCGCTTCGCGGTTCCTCGGGCCCGCCGGGGTGCAGCCGCCCGCGCCCAACCCGCTGCTCGACAGCTGGCGTGTAGGCGTCCATGTCGCGCTCATCATCTTCGCCAATGCAGGATTCGCCTTCGGCGCGATCAGCTCGGCGCTCTACCTGTACCAGGGCACGCGTCTCAAGAAGCACAAGACGAACCTGATCACGCGACGTCTGCCGTCGCTTGCGACCCTTCAGACGATCGCCCGGCGCGCCATCGGGCTCTCGTTCCCGGTGTACACGATCGGCCTCGTCCTCGGCATCATCCGTGCGCTCGAGACCGACATCTCGGGCTGGTGGGCGGACCCGCGAATCATGCTCTCCGGCCTCGTGTGGCTCGTCTTCGGCTTCTATCTGCTCGCCGTGTATCGGCGCGGCGTCTCGGGCAAGACGGCCTCGTGGATAGCGATCGGCGGGCTCTTCCTCGTCATCGTGCTCGCCGTTCTCGCCCGCACGGTCCCCGTCGGCTTCCACGTGTTCGGGCTGCCGCCACGAGAATAGGGTCGCAATGGGGGGAGCGGGGCAGAAGCGCTACTATCCGGCGTTCGTCGATCTCGAGGGGCGACTCGCGGTCATCGTGGGTCCTGGCGAGGCAGCCGAATCCAAGGCCGAGCGGCTCGTCTCCTACGGGGCCGACATCGTCATCATCACCGAGGACCCGACTGAGCGGCTCACCGAGCTCGAAGGGGAAGGCTCGCTCACGATCGAAGACCGCCCCTACGCCGAAGGAGACCTCGCCGGCGCATTCCTCGTCGTCTGCCTGGCCGAAGACCCCGAGCAGCGCGACCGTGTCGTGTCCGAGGCCAACGCCAACGGAGCGCTTCTGAGCGTCAAGGGCGCCGGAAGCCTCGGGAACCACATCACGCCGAGCGTCGTGCGGCGCGGCGCGCTCCAGATCGCCATCTCGACCGCGGGCGTTGCACCGACCCTCGCTCACCGCATCAAGGCCCACGTCTCCGCTACGTACGGTCCTGAGTGGGGGCCCTACCTCGATCTGCTCGCCGAGGTCCGCGTCGAGCTCGGCGATCGCAGCTCAGGGGAGCGTAAGGCCATCATGGCAGCGATCGTCGATTCGGACGTTCTCGATCGCATCGTCGCTGGCGAGATGCCCGAGGCGAGCGAGCTCGTCGCGGAGTTCGAGGTTGCGGCGGAGCCAGGGGAGGAACTCGGGCCCGAGGCCGCCGCCGCGTCCGCGGACGAAGTCGCGACCAGTTCTCCCGCGGACAAGTCGGCCCAGGAAGCGACGGACTCGGCCCGAACCGACGAAGGAGTGCCCGCAGATGAGTGAGCGCCAGAGTGTCATCGTCACCGGTGGTTCGAGCGGCATCGGCCTGGCGACAGCGCTGGCGTACGCCAGGCGTGGCGCGGACGTCGCTATCGTCGGCCGCGACGAGGCGAAGCTCGAGGCCGCCCGGGAGCGGCTGCTCGCCGGGCGTGCGAGCGAGGACCAGCGCATCGCATCGCACAGCGCGGACCTCTCGCAGTTCGAGGCCGCCCGCGATGCGATCGACACCCTCGTCGCTCAGGGGTTCGCGCCCGACGTGCTCGTCAACTCGGCGGGCGTGATCGTGCCGGGCGAATTCGTCACGATGCCTCTCGAACACTTCGAGCGCAACATGCATTGCGGCTACTGGAGCGTCGTCTACCCGTGTCGCGCGGCCGCCCCGCACATGATCGCCCGCGGTTCCGGCAACATCGTCAACGTGAGCTCCGTCGCCGGCTACCTCGGCATCTATGGCTACACCGGGTACTCCTCGGCGAAGTTCGCTTCGATGGGCTTCACCGAGGCGCTTCGCTTCGAGATGAAACCCCACGGCGTGCGCGTGCACGTCGTGTGTCCACCGGACACCGACACGCCGGCGCTCGCATACGAGCACACCCTCAGGCCGCCGGAGACCGACGTGATCGCCGGCAACATCAAGCCGATCTCTGCTCAGAAGGTGGCCGACGCGATCGTCCGCGGGGTCGACAAGGGGCGCTACTACATCATTCCGGACGCGACGTCGTCGCTCTACTTCCGCCTCAAGGGCATCCTTCCGGAGCTGTTCTTCGCCATTGTCGACGGGGATGTGGCCAAGGCTCGCAAGGCCAACGGCGCATAGTCTGGGACGAACGGCCGCCCGAAGTCGGCTCGGCACCTCCTTTGCATACCAGTGCACGGGTGCCGGACGTGCCGGAACGACCTATCTGAGCGGCTCGTTAAGGAACGTTCATTGCCCGAGAACGTCGTTGGGTGGTAGAATCACGGAGTTCAGGCAACACGCAGTTGGTGCGTCAACTTGCGTTACCGTACCGCCCTCGCCGGGCCTGCTTGCCTGAACAACAACGCACCGCTCCGGCGAGGGCGTATCTATGTCGGCATACGGTAAGAGGCGAGTCTCACAGGATGCATCTCACACTCGTCGGTTTGAGTCATAAGACCGCACCGGTTGAGATCCGGGAGAAGCTGACCTTCCCCGAGAACCGTCAGGAACACGCGCTGTCGATCCTGACCTCCAGCCCTGCCGTCGCGGAAGCCGTCATCGTCTCCACCTGCAACCGCACCGAGATCTATGCGGTCACCACGTCGGGTTACGACGGTCCCGGCGCGATCATCGACTTCATGGCGGACTACCACCAGCTCGACCGCCACGAGCTCGTCCGTTACCTCTACATCTCCGAGGGCGAGGCGGTCGTCCGTCACCTCTTCCGAGTCGTGGCTTCGCTCGACTCGATGGTGCTCGGTGAGGCGCAGATCCTCGGTCAGGTGAAGGACGCCTACCAGTACTCGCTCGACGGCGGCGGAAGCCAGCGCATCTTCAACAAGCTGTTCCGCCAGTCCTTCGAGGTCGGCAAGCGCGTCCGTACCGAGACCGACATCGGCGAGAACGCCGTGTCGATCAGCTACGCCGCGGTCGAGCTCGCCAAGAAGGTCTTCGACAACCTCGATGGCCGAACCATCCTCGTGCTCGGCGCGGGCAAGATGAGCGAGCTCACCGCGAAGCACCTCGTCGCCAACGGCGTGCATAACGTGCTCGTCGCGAACCGCACGTTCGAGCGAGCGGTCGAGCTCGCCGAGCGCTTTGACGGCGAAGCGATTCCGTACGAAGACCTCTTCACTCGCCTGCGCGAGACCGACATCCTCATCTCGTCGACCGCTGCGACCCACTACGTCGTCACCAAAGACAAGGTGGCGCCGTCGCTGCGCGGACGCCGGGGCGAGCCGCTCTTCATGATCGACATCGCCGTGCCTCGCGACATCGACCCGGCCTGCAACGACCTCGACGACGTCTTCCTCTACGACATCGACGACCTCAACGGTGTGGTCGAGTCGAACCTCGAGGAGCGCATGCGCGAGGCGCAGCGCGCCGAGGTCATCATCGAGGAGGAGATCTCGTCTTTCGAGCGCTGGATCGAGTCGATGGAGGTCGTTCCGACCGTCGCCGCCATCCGCGCGCAGGCCGAGAAGATCCGCCAGGCCGAGCTCGAGAAGGCGCTCAAGCGCCTCGGCGGCCTCTCTGAGAAAGAGATCAAGACGGTCGAGGCGCTCACCGGCTCGATCGTGAACAAGATGCTCCACGAGCCGACCAGCAGGCTCAAGGACGCAGCCGCCGAGAAGGACGGGTACGAGTACGTCGAGGCGGCGCGCCATCTGTACGGCCTTGACGAGGAGCACCCCAAGGAGAGGACGAGCCTTATCCGCTCCCTCCTCGGCCGCCCTGAGAAGGCCCCCAAGACCACCTAGGACAGGAGAACAAGGTGCCGAACGGCCGCGACCAGCTCGTTATCGGGACGCGGGGCAGCAAGCTCGCGCTCTGGCAGTCCAACTACATCAAGGACCGCCTCGAGGAGATCACCGGGCTCCCCGTCTCGCTCAAGATCATCAAGACGACCGGTGACAAGATCCTCGACGTCCCGCTCGCCAAGGTCGGCGGCAAGGGCCTGTTCACCAAGGAGATCGAAGTCGAGCTCATCGCAGGCAGCGTCGACCTCGCCGTCCACTCGATGAAGGACGTCCCCACCGAGCTTCCCGAGGGCCTCGTGATCGCCGCGATGCCGGCGCGCGTCGATCCGCGAGACGTCATCGTCAGCGGCGCGGACTACGACCTCGACTCGCTGCCGAAGGGCGCCAAGCTCGGCACGAGTTCGCTGCGCCGCCGCAGCCAGGTCAAGACGCTTCGGCCCGATCTCGAGATCGTCGACGTTCGCGGCAACCTCGACACGCGCATGCGCAAGGCCGAGGAGGGTGAGCTCGACGCCGTCATCCTCGCTTCGGCGGGCATCACGCGGCTCGGCTGGTCCGACCGCATCACCCACTACATCGATCCCGAGCAGATGGTCTCCGCCGTCGGGCAGGGCGCCATCGGCGTCGAGATCCGCGAGGACGACGAGTTCATGCAGGACGTGTGCGCCAAGCTCGCCGACCCCGCTACGATGACCTGCGTCACCGCCGAGCGCGTCGTCATGCGCAAGCTCGAAGGCGGCTGCCAGGTGCCGATCGGCGCGTACGCGCGCTTCGACGGCGATGACGAGCTCGTCATGGACGCGTTCGTCGGCTCGATCGACGGCACGACGATCCTCCGCGATCAGCTCCGCGGTCCCGCTTCTGAGCCCGAGGCCCTGGGTGAGGCGATGGTCGAGCGCATGCTCGAACTCGGCGCCGACGAGATCCTCTCGGCGATCCGCAGCGCCGCGGATGCCGCCGGCGGCGCGGTCGACTCGCTCCTGGAAACCTGACACGTGGCGAGCGACGCCAACAGCACGAGCACTTCCGGAGCGCCCCTCGCAGGGCGCTCTGTCGTCGTGACGCGTTCGCGCGAGCAGGCGGCAGAGCTTGCCACGCAGCTCGAGGCGCAGGGCGCCACGGTCATCGAGTGGCCAGTCATCCGGATCATCGAGCCGGACGACTGGGAGCCTGCCGACCGTGCGATCGACGCGCTCACGACGTATGACTGGATCGTCTTCACGTCGAACAACGGCGTCGAGCGTTTCTTCGGGCGTCTCGACTCCCGCGGGCTCGATGCGCGGGCGCTGTGCGGGATCGCCATCGCGGCCGTCGGCAAAGGAACCGCGTCGCGTCTCGACCGCCACGGCATCCGCGCGGACTACGTTCCCGCGCAGTTCGTCGCCGAAGGCATCCTGCAGGGCTTCTACGAGCGCGGTGTCGGTAGCGGAACCCGAATCCTTATCCCGCGCGCACTCGAAGCACGCGAGGTCCTTCCCGACACCCTGCGCGAGTGGGGAGCGCACGTCGACGTGGCTCCCGTCTACCGCACCGTTCGCGGGGAGATGGCGCCCGAGGCCGCTCGCCAGCTCGCCGACGGGCACGTCGACGCCGTCACCTTCACGTCGGCATCGACGGTCAAGAACCTGGTGGCGCTTCTCGAGGAATCGCTGGGCAGCGCCGAAGACGCTCGAAGCGCACTCGGCAACGCCGTGCTCGCTTCGATCGGCCCCGTGACGAGCGAAGAGCTGCGCGCTGCCGGGCTAGAGGCCACGCTCGAGGCGGATCCTCACTCGATTCCCGGCCTTGTCGAAGCGCTCGCCGCCCACCTGGGTCCTCAGAAGTAACACCGCGCTAACCACAGCCGGGAAGAGCGCGGCCACAATGGCCGCATGACGCGGTTCGACATCTCACCGATCAGCGACCAACTGTTCGTTTCAGCCTGGCCGGGACCTGGCTCGGCGGAGGTCATCGATGCGCTGGGCGTCGATCTCGTGATCTCCGCGACGAGAATGCCGAAGGCCTCACGGCTCACACGTGCGGTTTGGCATCGCGCCCCTTCGATAGACACGCCCTTCACGCCGATTCCGCTCAGAAGCCTGCGCTCCGGGGTGAAGGCTGCTCTGCCAGTGCTCGCTTCCGGCGGCAAGGTCCTCACGCACTGTCGTCACGGGAAGCACCGAAGCGTCGCCCAAGCGGCCGCGATCCTCATCGCGCAGGGTGCGACGGCGGACGAGGCGATGCGCCTGCTCGAGCTTGGGCGCGCCCTCGCCGATCCCCGCTGCTGGTGGATCGAGCCGCGGATCAGGGCGTTCGAGAGCTCGTGGCGACTCGGTCAGCCGCCTTCAGTGGCCGCCTCGGCGGACGCTGAAGCGAGCTTCTCGGCCTCGATGATCCGACGCGTTGCGCGCACCGCCATCGCCGTGAGCGGCGCGCCGAGCGTCGCACCGATGATTCCTGCGAGCAGCCCGCCGAGCATCGTGGCGACGAGCACCACGAGCGGATGCAGCTTGAGCGCACCTCCCAGTGCCCAGGACTGAAGGGGCATCTGCACCACGTTCTGCGAGATGAGCACCACCGCAAGGATCGCGAGCGCGGTCGTGGTGCCACCCGAACCCAACGCGATCAGCGTCGCGAACGCGCCCGCGATGATCGCGCCGAAGAACGGGATGTAGGAGAGCAGGAACGTAACGAGCGCGATCGGGCCTACGAGCGGGACGTCGAAGATGATGAGGGCGATCGCGATGATCGCCGATGTCACGAACGCGATGATCGTCGAGCCGACGAAGTAGCCCCGCAGCGAGGCCGTGATGTCCGAGACCACGCCCTCACCCAAACCCGACGGCAGTCCCACGTGATCGCCGATCCACTCCTCGAGCACCGGCAGGTCCTGGAGCACGAGGAAGAGCATGTAGAGCGAGAGGAACGCGCCGAATGCGAAGGCCCCGATGCTGCTCAGCCCGCTGACCACCGCCGACGACAGCCCTTCGGCGAGCGAGGGGAGCGCTTGTTTGACGGCGTCCCACACGTTGTCGAGCTGCTCCTGAGGGATGTTCAGCTGCGCGAGGGCCGCACCGAGCTTCTGGATCGCCGACTCCAGCTGCGTCTGGATGGTCGAGCTCTGGTTGACGATGCTCGAGATGGTGAGCCAGATCGCGCCCACGACCAGCGTGAGCACCAGTATCATCACGAGGCTCGCGCCCAGCGGGCGGGGGACCCGCCACTTCTCGAGCTTGGTCACGAGCGGAGCGAAGATGACCCCCAGCACGATAGCGAGGATCAGCGGCACAAGGATGCTCGCCGCGAAGCCGAAGAACCACAGCACGGCCGCGACGGCACCGGCGATCGCGAGTGCCAGTACGCTCGACACGCCCCACATCCGCAGCCATCTGTACGGGGCGTACTCGATCCAGGAGCCGACGCGATCTGACATGGGGGTCTCCCTCGGTGGCCTCGTCGGTCAGGGCTACTGAGCTGTTCTTGTTACACGTTCCCGAAGTCGGCGTTCATGAGGCACGACGCGCGTCACGAGTGAGCTGGTGAACCCCTCGCGGTTGGCGGGAGCAGACGTTTGACAACCGCAGGTGGGCGCGCGCAGAATATCCTTCGCTCTGTCCTCGCCCGGCGGGTATGAGCGAAACAACGGGGACGTGGCTCAGTTGGGAGAGCGCTGCCTTCGCACGGCAGAGGTCGGCGGTTCGAATCCGCTCGTCTCCACCAAAGGGTACAATGTCAGGGCGCCTCAGCTGGGGCGCCCTGACCTGTTGAGCAGCGTTTCTTGGGACGGTGCGCGCCGCGAGTCGGCGTCCGCGCCGGGAGGAGGTCTCGTTCGTGCCTACTGGAATCACCACGCAGGCGGCTCCGACGTTCCAGCAGCAGTTCCAAGAGGTGATGTTCTACCTCGGCCCGATAGCTCAGCTCGCCTTCTGGGCCGCTCTTGCGATCTCCGCGGTGTGGGCCGTCCTGATCTTCCGCAAGCTCGTCGCCCTCAAAGCGATCGAGGTCGGAGTGGACGCCGTCGTCGCTGCCGACGCCATCGAGGAATCCGCGGCGAAGGGCGAGTCCGCCAAGAAGGCCGAGAAGCCCCCGGTCGACGAGTTCGTCGAGTAGCACGGTTCCAGACTCCGGCGGCACGTCGATTGCAGCACGACTGGCCGCCGGTCGCTCGTCTTCGAAGGAGTTCCCATGCGCTTCCCGACCTACCGCCCGCGACGCCTGCGCGCCAATGACAGCATCCGCGGGATGGTTCGCGAGACGGAGCTTTCGCCTCGCGACTTCATCTATCCGCTCTTCGTGAAGCCCGGAAGGGGCCAGCGCGACGAGGTCGGGTCGATGCCGGGCGTCTTCCAGCTCACCCTCGACCAGCTTCCGGGTGAGATCGACGAGCTGAAGTCCCTCGGCATTCCCGCGGTCATCCTCTTTGGCCTGCCGGAGAGCAAGGACGAGGCGGGAACCGGCGCCTACGACCGCGACGGGATCGTCCAGCTGGCGATCCGCGCCATCAAGGCGCATGACCCTGACTTCTACGTCGTCACCGACGTCTGCATGTGCGAGTACACCTCACACGGCCACTGCGGCATCCTCGATGATCGCGGGTGCGTGATCAACGACGTCACGCTCGAGCTTCTCGCCGACACCGCGGTCAGTCACGCCGAGGCCGGCGCGGACATGGTCGCTCCGAGCGACATGATGGACGGCCGAGTCGCGGCGATCCGTTCGGCACTCGACACCGAGGGCTACACGGACGTGCCGATCATGGCGTACTCGGCGAAGTATGCGAGCGGCTACTATGGACCGTTCCGTGATGCCGCCGAGTCCACGCCCGCCTTCGGCGATCGGCATGGGTACCAGATGGACCCGGCCAACGCCCTCGAGGCGCTTCGGGAGACCGCGCTCGACATCGAAGAGGGCGCGGACATCGTCATGGTCAAGCCCGCGCTCGCCTACATGGACATCATCCGCGCGGTGAAAGACGAGTTCGGCTATCCGACGGCGGCATACAACGTCAGCGGCGAGTACGCGATGGTCAAGGCTGCGGCGAAGATGGGCTGGATCGATGAGGAGCGGGTCGTCCTCGAGACGCTCATCGGCTTCAAGCGTGCCGGTGCTGACCTCATCCTGACGTATCACGCAAAGGACGCAGCTCGCTGGCTGAAGCGAGCGTGATCGGGCAGCTCACGGAACCCGACATCTTTGTCGGATCCGGTTTCTAAGAAGCCCCTCATGCTATAGTGCGGTGGCGCGGTCAGATTCGCGCACGATTTGAGCTATGCGGAGGCGGTGGACTCGGGAGGGGTTCCACCGCCTTCTGGTATCTTCAAGGCTCGTTGCGGCGCGGTCTTTGCAGTAGCAGGGCTGCGCGTTTCCCGCGAGGGTGATGCGCGGCCTGGAGGGGCGCAGGTGGCGCCCGCTAACGAACGAGATGCGCACGAAACCCCAGCGAGCGGTCGTGCGTCGTGAACGATAGGAGTCCCCCGTGGCAGAGAACGTTGGAGATTCTGCGTCCCGTCCCGATCTTGAGATGGGCGAGGAGTTCGGCGAGAAGGACCCGACGATCACCGAGCAGGAGATGGCCGACGCGTCAGCGCCGTGTGGCGGTGTGGGGGTCGGTATCCCGATGGGCGGTCACCCGGCGGGCGTTCCCGGCGGGCCGGGCGGGCATCCGGCAGGCGTCCCGGGTGGTCCCGGAGGCCACCCCGCGGGCGTCGATCGTCAGCGCCACGGTGGCGCGCGTTCGGTGGGCTTCCGTCCCGGCGGCGGTCCGCAGGCCATCGCGTACCAGGAGCGCACGGGCATCAAGGCGCCGCGCATCATCGCGTGGGAGATCACCCGCTCGTGCAACCTCAGCTGCGTGCACTGCCGCGCGGCGGCTGAGTTCGGCCACTATCATGGCGAGCTCTCGCTCGACGAGATCAAGGCCGTCATCGACGACATCGTGACGATCAGCAACCCGATCCTCATCCTCACCGGTGGCGAGCCGCTCATGCGCCCCGACATCTGGGAGATCGTCGACTACGCACACGAGAAGGGCGCGATGCCGGTCATCGGCACGAACGCGACGCTCATCACCGAGGAGATCGCCCAGAAGATGGCGGAGCACAAGATCCCGCGCATCTCGGTCTCCATCGACTTCCCGACCGCCGAGGGGCACGACGAGTTCCGCGGTCAAGCGGGCTGCTTCGACGCGACCATCGAGGGCATCAAGATCGCCAAGAAGCACGGCATCGGCGTTCAGATCAACACGACCGTCACCACGCGCAACGCCCAGTACATCGAGGAGATCCACGATCTCGCCGAGTCGCTCGGCGTCGACGCGTTCCACATCTTCATGCTCGTGCCGACCGGCCGCGGTTCCGAGATCCTCGCCGAGGAGCTTCCGCCACAGGAGTACGAGGAGGTCCTCGCCTGGGCCTACGAGCGCCAGAAGACCTCGCCTCTACACTTCAAGCCGACCGACGCCCCGCACTACTACCGCATCATCCGCCAGAAGGCCAAGGCCGAAGGCAAGAAGGTCACCCGCGAGGAGTACGGTCTCGATGCGATGACCCGCGGTTGCCTCGGCGGCATCACCTTCTGCTTCATCAGCCACGTGGGCGACGTGCAGCCCTGCGGCTACTTCGACATGCAGCTCGGCAACGTCAAGGAGCAGCCGTTCAGCAAGATCTGGACGGAGTCGAAGGTCTTCAACGACCTGCGCGACTACTCGCTGCTCAAGGGCAAGTGCGGCGCCTGCGAGTACAAGGCCGTGTGTGGCGGTTGCCGGGCGCGCGCGCTCGAGATCACAGGCGACTACCTCGAGGCCGAGCCGTACTGCGTGTACGAGCCGCCGGCATGGAAGGGCGAGTGCACCGTCGAGGAGGCTGCCGGAGAGGTCGGCGTCTCCACGACGAGCCACGACTAGCGATACAGCCCAGCTGCTCTTTTCCGAAGACGTAGATGACGGACTTTGCCGTCATCTACACTGCGGTTCGAGCGGACTCACTGCGTTCGCCGCTCAACCGCAGTCGCATTCGTGCGAAACTACGTGAGGTGCCGTCCGGCGGAGCAGCCAGTTGCCTGAGATCGTGTCGCCCATAGAGCCGAAGACCCGCCGCATCTGGTGGGTGCTTCCGGCATACAACGAGGCCGCATCCATCGAGGACCTTCTCGATCGAATCGCCGAGGTCTCTTCCGAGCAGGAGTGGGACTACCGCGTCATCGTGGTCGACGACGGCAGCGCCGACGAGACAGGCGACCTCGCTCGCGCCAAGGCGGCGGCAGGCCTCCCGGTCGAGGTCCTGCGCAACGAGCCGAACCAGGGCCTGGGGTACACGATCCGGCGCGGGTTGCGCGAAGCGTCATCGCGCGCAGACGCCGACGACGCGATCGTCACGCTCGACGCCGATCTGACCCAGGACCCGATCTACGCGCCGTCGATGGTCGCGCAGATCGAACACGGCTACGACGTCGCCATCGCATCGCGCTACCAGCCCGGAGCCGGGGTCGAGGGCGTACCGCCGTTTCGGGTCTTCCTGAGCCGAGCCGCCTCGCTCCTCGTCGCGCTCGTGCGTCCGATTCCCGGAGTTCGCGACTACTCATGCGGATTCAGGGCCTATCGTGCCGGGGTGATCGACGAGGGCTTCGACGAGCACGGCGACGACTTCGTCTCCGAGCGAGGCTTCGCCTGCATGATGGAGATCGCCCAGCGCCTCAGAGGCAAGGCGTCCTTCATCGAGGTCCCGTTCGTCCTTCGCTACGACGAGAAGCGCAAGGGGTCCGAGATCAAGATCGTGCCGACGATCGGCGCCTACGCCCGGGTGATAGCCAAGGTCGCCAAGACGCGGCGCAAGCCCGTTCCGGTCGTGACGCTGGCCGTCGCCTTCACCGCGGTGATCACGAGCTCGGTCGCTCAGCTCTTCCTTCGACAGGGAGCCAAGGGGCTCGGCGACCTGAGCATCGCCGAGACGCTCGCCGGGGCGCTGACGCAGCCCATCGTCCTGATCGGGCTCCTCATGTACTCGGTGGCGTCGGCGCTGTGGCTCGGCGTGCTTTCCCGTATGGAGCTCGCCGTCGCATACCCGCTCGGAGCGAGCGGCTACGTGCTCGTCGTGGTGCTCGCGGCGGTTGCGGGAGAGATCGTGCCGCCTCTCAGGTGGCTGGGCGTACTTCTGATCGTGATGGGTGTTCTGCTCGTCAGCTGGCTCGGCGTGGCGCCGGTCAAGAAGGTGGTCGGCCGATGAGCTGGCACGGGCTCGTCTACGTGCTGCTCGCCGTCACGTTCGTCGTGACGGGGCAGACGCTGCTGAAGGCGGGCATGACCCTTGTCGGACCCATCGGCCGCGAGCGCCTGAAGCATCCGGGCGCACTCCTCGGGTCGGTCCTGCAGCGTTGGCAGGTCTGGGTCGGGCTCACGCTCTACATGGTGTCAGCGGCGCTCTGGATCCTCGCGCTCTCGACGGTACCGCTTTCGGTCGCCTATCCGTTCCTTGGCCTGAGCTACGTCGGGGTCGCGGCCGTGTCCGTGACCGTGCTTGGCGAATGGCTGACGCCGGCCCAGTGGATCGGGATCGTGCTCGTCGTGCTCGGCGTCGTGATCGTCGCGCTGACCGGCTGAGACTCCGCGTCAGCTCGTCGCTTCGGCTGGAGAACCGTCGCTATCGCTCTGCCCTGTGAGGAACGTGCGCACGAGTCGCGGCCGGAATGCGATCACGACCCATCCCACCGCCAAGCCGAACCACAGCGTCGCGATGCGCGTGAGCAGCGTGGCCGTGGTGGCGACCGAGCCGGTCGCTCCCGAAGCGACCGCCAGTCCGGCGAGCGAGGCCTCGGTGAGCCCGACGCCGCCGGGGATGAACGCGATCGCGCCGATGATCGTAGAGACCGCGTAGATCGCCACCGCGGGCAGCACGGCGAGCCCCTCGAACCCAAGCGCCCGACGCGCGAGCCAGAACCCGACCCCTTCGGCTCCCCAGGCCATGGCCGAGAACAGGACGGAGATGATGAGCGGCACCGGCGTGAGAGCCGCTTGGATCGTCTCGGAGATCGCCGAAGCGGAGGCATGGTGCTGCTTGATCCAGGGCGTGCGCTCCACCATGCGCAGCGCGAAGTCGTGGAAGCGCTTCGACGATACCGCCAGCGTCCCGATCGCGACGATGCCGAGCCCGATCGCGTAGGCGATGATGCCGCCCTCGCCGAGCAGCGTGAGCCCGCCTGCGGACAGGAGCAACACCGCGATGAGGTCGGCCACGCGCTCGGAGAAGACCATCGCGATGCCGCGGCTCATCGGCATCCCCACCAGCTGCTTCATCAGGAAGGGCTTGAGGAGCTCGCCGACCTTGCCCGGGGTGATCGTCATGGTCATGCCGGAGAACTGGACGTAGAATGCGTCTGGCACGCTGAGTGGCCGTCCCGTGAGGTGCGTGAGGTACTTCCACCGGATGGCGCGCAGCGCGAAGCAGACGAGTGAAAGAACGAGCATCACGCCGAACACCTCGACCGGGAAGCTCTTGAGGTCGGAGAGCACGGCTTGGATGTCCGTCAGGGCGAACAGAACGCCGTACACGAGAACGGACAGCATTCCGGCCACGACGAGCGCGGTGACGAGGCGACGTGTGTTCATCGCGGAGGATTATCGCACGCATGACGAGCATTGCGGACATCATCTCGCTGTTTCGTCCGAAGCAGTGGACGAAGAACCTCGCGGTCTTCGCTGCGATCATCTTCGCGGGTGAGCTCTTCGACCTCGCGTTGCTGGCCCGGGTGGGGCTGGCGTTCGTCGCGCTGTGCGCGGTCTCAGCTGGGCTCTACGCGCTCAACGACGCCTTCGACGCCGAAAGGGACCGGCAGCACCCGATCAAGGCGCAGCGGCCGGTGGCGTCGGGCCGGATCAGCGTCGGACTCGCGCGCGCTCTCGGGGTCGGCGCGATCGCCGCGGGCCTCGCGCTCGCGTACCTCCTCGGCCTCCCGTTCCTCGCGGCAGTCGTCGCCTACGGGGTCTTGCAGGTCGCCTATATCGTCGCGCTCAAGAACGTGGTGATCGTCGACATGCTCGTGATCGCGCTCGGCTTCGTCATCCGTGCGGTCAGCGGTGCACTCGTGATCTCCGTCGCAGTCTCGCCGTGGCTCGTCATCTGCACGGGGCTGCTCGCGCTCTTCCTTTCGGCCGCGAAGCGACGTCACGAGCTGCTGCTGCTCGCGGCCGACTCGAGTTCGCACCGGCCGGTGCTCGCCGAGTACACGGCCGAGCTGCTCGACAGCTTCATGGTCACGCTTTCGGCCGCCACGGTGACCTCGTACGCGATGTACACGTTCTTCGAGCATCGCGGGCCGGGCTACTCGATGATGCTCACGATCCCGTTCGTGATCTACGGCATCCTTCGCTATCAGTACCTCGTGCTGCGCAAGGCGCAGGGCGGTCGTCCTGAGGACGTCCTCCTGCAGGACGCCGGGATCATCGTGGCCGTGTGCCTCTGGGTGGCAGCGGCGGTGTTCGTCCTCTATGCTCTGCCTGCGGTGCTCGGCTAGCTGCCTTCTGCTACCGCGAACTGTGAGGCCACCGCGGGTCGCCACTCACCGCGGCCGCTCAGACCGGACGGGACGTTCGGCAGCGATTCGAAGGGAGACACCGTGCCGAAAGGCAAGGTAGCAATCGTTCGGACGACCCCGGAAGCGGTCCTGGAAGACACGCGGCGCGTGATGCAGCTCGGGGGGTACGAAGAGGCGCTCGAAAAGGGTGCCACGACCATCCTCAAGGACAACATCTCGTGGCACATGCCGTATCTCTCGGCGAACACCACGCCCTGGCAGCTCGAGGGCGTCATCCGCGGGCTCCGCGGCGCCGGCTATGACGACCTCGTGGCGGTCCACAACAACACCGTCGTCACCGACCCCTACAAGGGCGAGAAGCTCAACAAGCTCACGCCGCTGTACGAGCGCTACTGCGTGCCGGAGCTCTTCAACTTCAAGTCCGAAGACATGGGCTGGATCCACTACAAGCCCAAGACCGAGATGCTCGCGCTCGACAAGGTGTTCCCCGACGGCATCCACATCCCGGACTACTTCGCCGGCAAGAACATCGTCCATCTGCCTACCGTGAAGTGCCACATCTACACCACGACGACCGGGGCGATGAAGAACGCCTTCGGCGGGCTGCTGAACACGCGCCGCCACTACACGCACACCTGGATCCACGAGACGCTCGTCGATCTGCTCGCCATCCAGCAGGACATCCACTCGGGCGTCTTTGCGGTCATGGACGGAACGCTCGCGGGCAACGGCCCCGGACCCCGCACGATGCAGCCGGTCAAGAAGGACGTCATGCTCGCTGGGTCGGACCAGGTCGCCATCGACGCGGTCGCCGCCAAGCTCATGGGCTTCGACCCGATGAGCCTCAAGTTCATCCGCCTCGCGCACGAGCGTGGGCTCGGGATCGGCGATCCGAGCCAGATCGAGATCGTCGGCGACACCGACGTCGCCGAGGAGAACTGGCATTTCCACGTCGGGCACAACGCCGCGTCGCGCGTGGGTCACGGCCTGTGGTTCGGCCCGCTCGGCTCGATCCAGAAGCTCTTCTTCCACACGCCGCTCGTCTACGCATTCATCTTCGCGTCGTTCTTCTATCACGACTACATCTGGTGGCCCTTCAAGGGCAGGCCGATCCAGCATCGGGTATGGAGGGAAACGGACTGGGGTCGTCTCTTCGCCGGCTACACCATCGCCGAAGACGCTGAGCGCTTCGTCCCGAGTCCTGAATCGGGGGCCTGCAAGCCGCACGACCTTCCCGATGAGGCGAAGACGTTCGCAAGCGACTGACCGGACCGACCGCGACTGATCGCGCGCGCGACGAGGGGGAACTCGGGCCATGGCAGATCTTTCGACCGCTTCGGACACGCCTGACGAACCGAACCAGGACTCTGTCCGGCCGGCCACGCGCCTTGCCAGAGCACAGGCATGGTGGGAGCTGCGGGGGGAGACCGTCTGGTTCTTCCTCGCTCTGTTCGTCGTCCTCGCCGGGTTCGTCTCGCGTCTGTGGGGCCTGTCGTCTGAGAGCCTCTGGAACGACGAACTCGCTACCCTGCGATTCACGGCGCAGGGGCCGATCCATGCCATCAGCGCGGCGGCGGCCGACACGGGACCGCCGCTCTACTACATCTTCCAGTCGCTGCTGAACCTCGTCGTCCCTGCAAGCGAGTGGTCGATGCGCATCCTGAGCGCGGTCTTCGGCGGGCTGACCGTCTGGGTCACGTACCTGATCGGCTCCCGGATGCACTCCCGCGCGCTCGGCACCTTCGCCGCGGCGCTCGCGGTCGTGAGCGGCTCGCTGCTCGCATTCGCGCAAGAGGCGCGCGCTTACTCGCTCGCCACCCTGTTGGCCGCCCTGGTTGCGCTCAGCCTCCTGTGGGTGCTCGACCGTCCGAGTCCCGGACGGTTCGTGTTGCACTTCGCGATAGTCATCGCCGCGTGCTACACGCATCTATTCGGGCTCATCGCCGCGGCGGGCATCGAGCTGGCCGTTCTGCTCAGCTCGCGCATGCGTCGGCGGCTCGGCTGGAAATGGGCGGCGGGAGCCGCAGTGGCCGTGATCGCCTACCTGCCCTGGATGCTCGTGCTCTACGGTCAGGCGTCCCGCGTGGCGGGCAACGCCGCAGGTGGGGCGTGGTACCTGCAGCGGCCAGAGAGCCTCTTCGGCGGGATGATGGAGGCCCTCGAAGAGCACGTGCCCTCGGGTGACCTCACGGGGCCGATCTGGATGATCTTCGCCGCGCTGCTCGTGTTCGGCGCGCTCGGCGCCTGGGCGCTTTCACGCAAGACGGTTCCCGGGCCTCCGCAGCTGCCGTTCACGGCGCCGCGCTCCGCCGAGTGCTGGGACGAGCTGGCCCAGCGGGACTGCACGCTCGTGTTGCTCGGATGGGTCGGCATGGTCTTCATCGGCGGCGTGCTCGTCTCGATGTACGTTGTTCCGATCTTCAGCTGGCGAATGGCGATCGTCGCCGTCCCGGGCCTCTATCTGCTTGCGGCGAGCGGACTGCGCGGCCTCTGGACGCCCGCCGCCTACGTCGTTGCGGCGGTGCTGCTCGTGTCGGCTGCGTGGGGGATCCCCGGCTACTACAGCGAACAGACGAAGGAGCGGTGGCGTCCGCTCGTGGGCTACCTCGAGCAGAAGGGCGCTTTCCGCGAGGGCTTCGTGGGATCCGCCCCCTGGATGGTCGACAACGTCGAGTCGTACGCCGAGATCGTCGGCTACGACGGGTCGGTCAACGGAATCCGGATCGCTCCATGGCTTCCCGAAGACGAGCTGCTCTCCCGCATCGAGGGGGCGACCGAGGGCAAGACGCAGCGCTGGTTCGTCATCGGCCATCTCGTCGAAGACGAAGAAGGCAACTCGCCGATCGACACCGCGCTCGAGGAGATCGGGTGGACCGAGGTGGACGCCGAGGACTTCGGCGGCGGCATCGAGGTCCGCTTGTACCGGCCGAGCGAGGACGCGACCCCGGCACCTCCCGTCGAGGAACCGCAACCCTAGTCCGCGGGCGGCCCCAAACTCGCCGCCGGTTTACGTTGACAATCAGCTAGGATGGGGGCGCCCCGAAGCGCAGGTCCCTTTCGGAAGGTCCGCGGATGCCCTCGAGAGTGCTCGTCGTTTTCGGTACACGCCCTGAAGCCATCAAGATGGCGCCCGTCATAGAAGAGCTCGCCTGCAATCCCGGGCTCGAGCCGATCGTGGCCGTCACGGCGCAACATCGCGACATGCTCGACCAGGTCCTCGGGCTGTTCGGCATCGAGCCGGACGTGGACCTCGACATCATGGAGCACGGGCAGACGCTCACCGACGTCACGATGCGCGCACTGGCGGGGCTCTCGCCGCTCATCGAACGCGAGCGGCCCGAGGCGGTTCTCGTCCAAGGCGACACGACCACGACCTTCGTGGCCGCGCTGGCGGCGTTCTACCACAAGATCCCTGTGGGGCACGTCGAAGCCGGCCTGCGCACGAATGACCTCATGCGCCCCTATCCCGAGGAAGCGAACCGCCGCCTCACGACGCAGGTGACGCGCTGGCACTTCCCGCCGACGGCGACGGCGGCAGCGCACCTCATCGAGGAGAACATCGATCCTGCGCGAGTCTACGTCACCGGCAACACCGTGATCGACGCGCTGCTCCAGGTGAAGGACAAGCCCTACGAGTTCGGCCCCGGCCCCATCGCCGACGCTTTGGCGAGCGGGAGGCGCATCGTGCTTGTCACGGCTCACCGTCGGGAGAGCTGGGGGGAGCCGATGGAGCACATCTTCCAAGGGGTCGCCGAGGTCGCCGAACGCCACCCGGACGTGCACGTGCTCGTCGCGACCCACGCCAACCCGCTCGTCGCGCAGATGTGCGACCGCATCCTCGGAGGCAAGGAGCGCGTCGACCTCATCGGCCCGCAGGAGTACCTGCCGTTCGTGAAGCTCATGGACGCCTCCACCATCATCCTGAGCGACTCCGGCGGGGTGCAGGAGGAGGCGCCGTCGCTCGGCAAGCCCGTGCTCGTCCTGCGCGAGCGTACCGAGCGCCCGGAGGCGGTCGAGGCCGGGTGCGTGAAGCTCGTCGGAACCGATACGCAGCGCATCGCCGACGAGGCGACCCGCCTGCTCACGGACCCCGTCGCCTACGAGGCGATGGCGCGCGTGGCCAACCCCTTCGGCGATGGGACGGCGGCTCGGCAGATCTGCGACGTGCTGTCGGAGGAGCTGGGAGGCTAGGTGGCCAAGCGGCGGAAAGGCCAGCGCAAGCAGGAGCCGGTCAAAGCGCCCAGCCCCGACTTCGTTCGCATCGGGGCTGCTGCTGCGGCTGCGGCCATCGCCGCCATGCTCGTGATGGCGCCCCCGGACTACCCGCCCGGGATCGCCGTGGCGCTGTGGGTCAGCGCCGTGGTCGCCGGGCTCGTCGCCGGCCTGTCCACGCCTCAAGGGGAGTGGTGGCTCAGTCCGGCTGTCGCGGCCGCATCCTGTCTTGTCGGAGAGCTTGCGATGCTTGGCGTCCACGGATTCGATCCGGCTGCGACGCTCGTTGCGTCGGTGCCGCTTGCGGCTGTCGTGGCCGCCGGCATGTCGTGGCTGCGCGAGACCGCCGACTCCCGCGTGGCGCCCATCGTCGCGCTCGTCGCCGTGCTCGCCGTCGGCCTGTGGTCCTTCGGCATCCTGCCCGGTCCGTACGCGACCGCTCACGAGACGTTCGTCGGCGAGCTCTCGGTGCCCGTCGCGGCGGAGACCTACGGCTTCGACGGTTCGATCTACCAGCGGACGTTCCAGCTGATGAACGAAGGGACGCCCTATTACGAGGCGTTCGGCCGCGCGTTCATGGACGACGGCCGGATCGACGTGTTGCCGCCGGGGCCTCTGAACTACCGGGAGCCGCTGCTCTTCTGGATCTGGGCGCTGCTTCCCGGCGTGAACGTGGGCGCGGATCTGCTGCGCGTGCTCGAGTTCCTGATGCTCCTGCTGATGGCGGGCGCATGGTTCTTCGCCCGGCAGTTCGTCGACGACGGAGCCGCGCTCATCGCGCCTGTCGCCATCGCGACGCTCGGAGGCTTCTACGTCACGATGCCGCCGTCCTGGTTCACGTTTCCCGAGCTTTGGGCGAGCGGCGTGATGGTCCTCGCACTGATTCTCCTCATGCGGAAGCGCTGGTGGGAGGCGGCTGCCGCCCTGGTGCTGGCCGTCGCCATCCGCGAGCTCATGGTGATCTTCATCCCTGCGTGGCTCGTGGCGTCGGCGCTCACAAAGGAACGCCGAATGGCACTGCTCGCCTCGGGTTCGGCGATCGTCGTTTCTGTCGCCGTGGTCGCCGCCCATCTCGCGGCGGCACCGTCGGCGGGGCCGGCCGGGTCGCTCGCCGCGTCCGCGAAGACCTGGCTGCAGTCCACCGGCCTCCCACGCCTTCAGGAAGCGCTCCAGTTCGGGTTCCCGCTCATCGCGATCGGGGCCATCGGCGGGACACTGCTGTTCGTCTTAGCGGTGGCCGGGGCGGCCCAGGTGCGGTCGAACTGGCGACGCTGGGCGCTCGTCACTGCACTTGTGGTCCCTGCGCTGTTCCTGACCACGTTCAGCTCGGGGCCTTACGACTACTACTGGGGCGCGATCCTCTCGGCACCCGTCGCCGCCATCGCCCCGTTGGCTTTCACGCGCCTGCTGCCGAGGGCAACCGCAGTTCAGGGTGCGTGACCTCTTGGTTGCATAAGTCTCAAGCGGGCGGTGCCGCCTGCCGATAGACTGAGCACCGTTCGCCGAATAGTGCGGCCGGCAAGCAGGTAACCGAGGGGTCGCGATGTAGACTTGCCATAGGCGCTTGGGAGGGCGCCGACCAGCAAGAACCGGCGAGTCGAGTTCGCAACCGCACACCGCGCTCCAAGGGGGAGGAGACGATGGCGGAAACGCTTTTCTTCTTGCACGCTGATCCGGTGACGGCCGCGGCTCTCGCTGCGCCGCTCGCTTCTCGCGGATACGCCATCGAGATCGCGTCGCCCAGCGAGCCTCACGTGTGCGACACGATCGCGGACACGGCGCCGCTCGCGCTCGTCATCTCGCTCGATGGGGAATGCGACGAAGCGCGTGAAGTGGCAGCGGGCGTCCTCGCGGACGCGCGAGTACCGAGGCCTTTGATGCTCTTCGTAGGCGGCACGGCTCGTGAGGTCCAGGAGACGAAGGAGTCGCTCCCCTTCGGCGTGTTCCTGGATCAGGACGAGGTCGTGTGGAGCCTCAAGCGTCTGACCGCCACGGTCTGAGCGCTGCGCGCCCTCTGCGCTGGGGTATCATATCGACGCTGCGCACGCGGGGGTCATCCGCGCGTCGCGCGTGAGCCCTGAGGAACCCACAGCGAGAGGACTCCCACCATGTCTCTGCACCGCGGAGAGAACCTCGAATTCAACAAGTCCGAGGCCTTCTTCAAGGCCGCCCAGGACTTCATCCCCGGAGGCGTCAATTCGCCCGTTCGCGCCTTCAAGAGCGTCGGCCGCCAGCCGGTGTTCTACGAGCGCTCGAAGGGCTCTCGCGTCTGGGACATCGACGGCAACGAGTTCATCGACTTCGTCGGCAGCTGGGGCCCGATGATCCTCGGGCACACGCCCGATGCGATCCTCGACCGCGTCAAGGAGCAGATCGGCAAGGGCACGAGCTTCGGCGCGCCCACGATCCTCGAGGTCGAGATGGCCGAAGCGATCGTCAAGGCCGTGCCGGGCGTCGAGATGGTGCGCATGGTGTCTTCCGGCACCGAGGCGACGATGAGCGCCATTCGGCTCGCCCGCGGTCACACCAAGCGCGAGAAGTTCATCAAGTTCGAGGGTGGCTACCACGGCCACAGCGATTCGCTGCTGGTCGCTGCCGGTTCGGGTGTCGTCACCCTCGGCATCCCGAGTTGCCCCGGCGTGACGGAGGGGACCGCGCAGGACACGATCGTCGTCCCCTACAACGACATCGAGGCGGTCAAGGCCGCCTTCGCCGCGAATCCCGAGAAGATCGCGGCGATAATCGTCGAGCCGGTCGCCGGCAACATGGGCGTCGTCCCGCCGAAACCCGGTTTCCTCGAGGGTCTGCGCAAGGTCTGCGACGAGCACCAGACGGTGCTCATCTTCGACGAGGTCATCACGGGGTTCCGCCTCGGTCTCGGCGGGGCGCAGGGTCGCTACGGCGTCACGCCCGACCTCACCACCATGGGCAAGATCATCGGCGGAGGCTTCCCTGTCGGCGCGTTCGGTGGCAAGCGCTCGATCATGGAGGAGCTGGCTCCCATCGGCCCCGTGTACCAGGCCGGCACGCTCTCGGGCAACCCGATCGCGATGGCTGCTGGTTTGGCGCTGCTCGAGGAGCTCTCCAAGCCGGGCGTCTACGAGGAGCTCGAGCGCAAGGGCGCATACCTGGAGTCGGGGCTGCGCGAAGTCGCTTCCGACGCAGGGAAGGCTACGGTGCTGACCCGTGTCGGCTCGATGATGACGGTCTTCTTCACCGATGCGCCGGAGGTCGTCGACTGGACGACCGCCGCGACGAGCGACACCGAGATGTACGCCGCGTACTTCGGCCAGATGCTCGACCAGGGCTTCACGATCGCGCCGAGCCAGTTCGAGGCGCTGTTCGTCTCGGCAGCACATACCGACGAGGACCTGGATGCCTTCGTCGAGGCGGCCGCGATCGCGCTGAAGGTGCTCTAACCTTCTTGCTCGTCGGGCATCGGTGAACGCGCGAAGTGCTCGGCGATGCGCCCTGAGAAGCCGGTGACTTCTTCGATGAGGTAGAGCGGGCGCTGGCGCACCTCGTCGTAGATGCGTCCGATGTACTCACCGATGATGCCGAGCGTGAACAGCTGCATCCCGCCGACGAACAGCACGGCGACCATGAGGGACGCCCATCCAGGCACAAGGTTGGGGTTGCCAAGGAGCCGCTCGCCGATCGCCCACAGCCCCACGCACAGTCCCAGCGCCGCAGCGGCCACGCCGAGGAAGGTCGCTATCTGCAACGGGCGCGTCGAGAACGACACGAGCCCGTTCGCGGCCAGGCGCACCATCTTCGCCAGCGGGTACTTCGTGGTGCCCGCGTAGCGCGCGTCACGCGCGTAGGTGACGTAGGCCCGGTTGAGACCGACCCAGCCGACCATCCCGCGCATGTAGCGGTTCTGTTCGCGCATCCCCCGCAGCGCTTCGGTGGCCCTGCGGCTCATCAGCCGGAAGTCCCCAGCGTCAAGCGGGGCATCGACATCGCCGAGCGCCCGAAGGACGCGGTAGAACCACGACGCCGTCGCCTTCTTCAGCCAGGACTCGCCCGCACGTGAGTCGCGCACCGCGAAGACGATGTCGGCTCCGTTGCGCCACTCGTCGACGAGCGCCGGGATGAGCTCGGGCGGATCTTGCAGGTCCGCGTCGATCACCGTCACCGTGTCGCCGCCCGCGAGGTCGATCCCGGCGGTGATGGCGATCTGGTGGCCGAAGTTGCGCGCGAACTTGACGATCTTGATGCGCGGGTCGGATCCGGCGTGCGCGCGCAGTAGCTCGTACGTGCGATCGCTGCTTCCGTCGTCGACCACGATGAGCTCCCAGTCGGGGAGCGGAGCGAACGCTTCGACTGCGCGGCGGACGAACACGTCCACGACGCTTTCTTCGTTGTACATCGGTACGACGATGGAGTGGAGCTCTGCCACGGGACCCCTTCGGCTCATTGCGGTGTCGGTGGCTGTCGCCGCCTCGCCAGGCGCCCCCGCGCGGCCGGCAGCCAAGAGTATCCCCGATGGTATCCTGTCCGCATGTCGGAGACCATGTCCGGGCGGATGCATCCGGCCGTCAAGTTGGCGTTTTGGGTCACTTCCGCCGGGCTTCTCGCTTGGGCGGCATTCGCCGCTGGCGAGGTCTCAGCCACACTTCCGCTGCTCACGCTGGTGGCGTTCTCGGCCACGGCGCTCTTCGGCCTCGGCGAGCTGACGATCCGGGCCGCCGGACTCCCCTCAGGCGCCTTCGGCGCGGTGCTCGGCCGGGTCGCGGTCGGGTGGGTCGTCGCCTCGATCGTCGTGCTCGCGAAGACCTACCTCGGGTTCGGCCAGTTCGCGATGTGGGGCGTCGTCGTCCTCGGCGCTGCCGGGTGGCTGTGGACGGCGGTGGCGAGCGGTCGTCAGGTCCTTGGGCGCGGTTGGCGGTGGTTGTCGTCGGACCTGCTCGCCGCGGAGGCCGTCGCAGGCGCTGCCGTGATGCGTGTCGTCGTGGCCGGGTCGCGCTACTTCGAGCGGGCCGACGACACGGGGACCGCGCTCTCGCAGTACTTCGACCTCACCTACCACCTCGCATTCGTGAAGTCCGGACTCGTGCGCGGGATCCCCGTGCAGGAGTATCCGCTCATGTTCGGACTGCCCAAGCGCGCGTACCACGCGGCGTACGACCTGCTGCTGACGGTGCTGCTGAAGGGACTCCACCTTCCGGCAGACCGAACCTACTTCGGCGCGCTTCTGCCGCTCACGTTCGCGATGCTGCTCTTCGGCATGTATGCCGCTGCGTTCGCGTGGCAAGGCAGGGCGCGAGCGGGGATGCTCGCCATCGCGATCCCGAGCCTGACGCTGCTCGGGACGTTCGTGCCGCTCTACATCGCCGAAAAGGTCGGGGAGTTCGGTGTTCGCCCGCTGAAATGGCTGCTCTACAACCCGCCCGGCGCGCTTGCGGCGACCGCCGTGCTCGTCGTCATCGCGCTGATCTCGGCGAAAGGAACGCCCGGATGGCGAGCCGCGGCTATCGCAGGGGTCGTGAGCGGAGCGATCATCGCGATGAAGGCGCAGTCGGCGCTCGCCGCTGGCCCGGCCCTGGTCATCGCCCTCGGTGTGGCGCTGGTCCGCAAGGAGATCAAGTGGCCGACGGCGCTCGTCGGCACGCTCGCGGCGGCCGTGAGCGCCGGACTCGCGTACCTCACGACGCGAGGCGCGGGCGGGATGCCGGTGATCGAGTTCGGCGCCGTCGCGCGGGCGATCCAGACCTCGGAGGCGATGGAGGCCTCCGGTGCGCTGTGGCACTCGCTCGCCGCTTCGGCATCGGAGCCCTTCGGCGACACGCTGTTCCTGCTCACGTACGTACTGATCGGGATCACCGGCTGGCGGCTCCTGGCCGCGCTGGTGGCGGTTCCGTGGGCGTTTCGCTCTCCGCGCGACGGTTTCAGGCGCTCGGGGATCGTCTGGTACTACCTTGCGGGCCTTGTGGTGGCCGTCATCGCCGTCGCGGCGACGCTCGTCCAGCGCGACGAGTTCGCATTCATGCCGCTCAACATCGCGTGGCACACGATCCAGCTCGTCTGGCCGCTGTCCGCGCTTGTTGCCGCCGTGCTGCTCGACGCCGCCCTGCCATCCCCGCTCGCGCCTCGAGTCCCCGAGCCGCTGCGCTGGCTCGCGGTGCTTGCGCTCGTGGTGCCGCTCGCGCTGGTCGGCAGCGTCGGCATGCAGCGAGCGCGTCACTTCGTGACGGGCCGCGTGTCCGACAGCGTGATGAGGGTGCTTGCCGCGGTGCCCCGGTTGACCCCGCCTGATGCGGTGATCGTCCAGCGCTTCGACACGCGATCGATCGGCTGGGTGAGCGGCTTCGCCGGCCGCCGCGTGTACCTCGAGCGCTCGAAGTCCTCCGAGCTCACGCGCGGCCTCGACCAGCACCGGGCCCGCGTCATCGAGCAGCTCTACGCGGCGCAACGACCGGCGGCTGCGCGGACCATCGC
>JACRBU010000084.1 GCA_016213085.1 Coriobacteriales bacterium | reverse complement strand
GTTCACGAAGTTCGCGAGCCTGCCGAAGAAGATCCCTGCGGGCGCGCCGACGGCTCCGAGATCGCAGAGCGTCAACCACGGCATGCGAAGCACTCGAGCCAGCACGACGCCGGCAACGAGGATCCCGACGAGCCCGCCATGGAACGACATCCCCCCGTCCCAGACCCTGAAGATGTCCACGGGATCGGCGAGATAGTCCCCGAGTCCGTAGAACACGACGTAGCCAAGCCGCCCGCCGATGATGACGCCGACCACGCACCCGAGCACGATCGTGACGACGTCGTCAGCGCTCATCCCGAGCTCCCATCTGCGGGCGATCCACCAGACCACCAGCCCGGCGATGAGAAACCCCGCGACGTACGCAAGCCCGTACCAGCGCACCGCAAGAGGTCCGATGCGAACCGCGATCGGGTCGAGTGGCGGAAAGGCGATCGCCGCGAGTGGGCTCACTGGGCCGAGAAGTCGACCTTCGGGACCTCGGCGGCTGCAGGCTCGATCTCGAAGTAGACGCGCTCTTTGAAGGAGAACATCCCGGCCACGACGTTGGACGGGAAGGTCTGGATCGTCGTGTTGAGCGTCATCACGGAGTCGTTGTAGAACTGCCGCGCGTACGCGATCTTGCCCTCCGTGTCCGTGAGCTGTGCCTGCAGGTTCAGGAAGCTCTCGTTGGCCTTGAGGTCCGGATACGCCTCTGCCACGGCGAACAGGGACTTGAGCGCACCGGTCAGCATGTTCTCCGCTTGGCCTTGCGCCTCGACGCCCTGCGCATTGATGGCCGCCGATCGCGCCTGGGTCACGCGCTCGAACACGCCGCTCTCATGAGCCGCATAGCCTTTGACCGTCTCGACGAGGTTGGGGATGAGGTCGTAGCGCCGACGCAGCTGCACGTCGATCTGCGACCACGCGTTGTCCACGCGGTTGCGGAGCGTGACAAGCCGATTGTAGATACCGATGAAGACGCCGACGAACGCGATGATCGCCACGAAGATGGCGCCGACGCAGAGAAGTGCAGGTCCCATCAGCCCTCCCTAGCCGACTTCGGGTGCGCGGTCTGTACGCATGCTACCAGAGAGGCGGTGAAGCAGGCGGCTCGCTCTAGCTCTTCCCGGCGTCGATCTCCGCCAGGACGTCATCGACACATTCGATCGAGTCGAGCTGGCGGCGGAAGTACTCGCAGTAGGCGTCGGCCCGCGGGTCGTCATGCGCTTCGAAGACCGGCTCGATGGGGTCACCGACGACGGGACCCTGCTCACCGCCGAGCCCAGCGGCCTCTTCGGCCTCGTTGACGAGAGCGATGATGCGGGCGACCGGCACGTCGCCGTCGTTCTCCTCGGCCAAGGCCTGCATCGCGGAGAGGAGGAAGGCCGGGACGATGGCTTCCACGCTGATGACCGTGCCGCACTCGGGGCAGATGAACGATATCTCAGCGCGCTCGGGTTCGCGGAGGACCACCGTATCGATGTCCTCGATGGACACGGTGACCGGACCGTCGATGGGGCAGTTGATTGTGAATTCCATTTGCCGCTCGCCTCCCGGAGCGCCCCTTACTGGTCATTGTACCTCTGCGGACCGCCGTTGAGCCGCGGTTGCCGGGATGTCCTACGCCGCCCGCAAGAAGCGCGCCACGATTCGTGCAGGACCGAGCGGTCGTGCTCGCCACCGGCGAGAAGCCGCCGGCCGAATCGGACACGCATCGCGTGATAGACTGACGTACCGCCAACCCGTTGAAGGAGCCCCGAATGCCCCTCGTCCGCCCGTTGCGCGCATGGCGCTACGCACGGACCGCACGCGATATCACACCGCTCGTCGCGCCTCCCTACGACGTCGTGTCGGAGGACCAGCGGACCGAGCTGCTCTCGCGGGACCCGCACAATGCGGTCGCCCTCGAGTTGCCGGAAGGCCCCCTCGACCCGTCGGTGCCCGGAAACCGCTACGAGACCGGCGCGCGTCGCTGGGCCGAGTGGCGTCGCGAAGGCATCCTCAAGCAGGACGACGAGCCGGGGATCTACGTGCTCGAGCAGCGATTCGAGATCGGCGGACAGCCGAAGACCCGGCGCGCGCTCTTCGTCGACGTCGAGATCTCCCCCTTCGCGGACGGCGTGGTCCTTCCCCACGAGCGCACGCTGCCCAAGGCACTCGGGGACCGCTTCGAACTCATCAAGGCGACCGCGGCGAACTTCTCACCCGTCTTCGCGCTCTACGACGACCCTGAGTCACGCATCGACTCACTGCTCTCGGTCACCGGAGCCATGACACCGGCGGCCGAAGCTGACGCCGACGACTCGAGCCACAGCGTGCTGTGGCGCGTGACGGATCCGCAGGTCGTCTCTACCGTCGTCAACGTTCTGCGCGACAAGCGGCTCTTCATCGCAGACGGCCACCATCGCTACACCACCGCGCTCGCGTACCGAGACCTCCGTCGCGATGAGGCCGGTGGCCAGCCCGCCAGTGACGTCCCCGCCGCCGAGCGTCCGGCCTACGACTTCGTGCTGATGGCGCTCGTGAACATGGAGGACCCCGAACTCGTCGTACTCCCAACGCATCGATTGGCCGATGCGGCTGGCACATTCGACCCCGTCGGCTTCGTACGTGGGCTCGAAGAACGATTCGTCGTGACCGACCTGCCTTTCGGCCACCCGTCCGGCGTCCTTGACTCAGTTGAGGGTCCCGCGTTCCTCTTCCAAGCGCGCGGCGAAGCCAGACCGAGACTCGCGGTCCTTCGTGCCGACGTTGATCTCGACGTCGCGATACCGCTCGATCGCTCCGACGCATGGAAGCGCCTCGACGTCGCGGTCCTCCAGGAGCTGGTGCTCGACCCGCTTCTGGGCATCCACCCGGACCGCGCGGAGACCCTGGAGAGGCTCTCGTTCTGCAAGGACGCCCACAAGGCGCTCGAGGAGGTCGCCGACGGTCATCACGACGTTGCGTTCGTCCTTCGGGCGACCGGCGTCGAGCAGCTTCGGGCCGTCGCTCTAGGTGGCGAGATCATGCCTCAGAAGTCGACCTACTTCTATCCGAAGCTGCTGTCGGGACTGCTCTTCAGAGCGATGGATTAGCAGCGCGCACTACCGAGCACCACGCGGACGAGCCCCAACACCCTCGACCTTCAGATGGATCAGCCGCGGACACACGGAGCCCAAGCGGCACTGCTCGCAGTCAGGCTCAGTCGGCCGGCACCACTGTCTGCCGACGATCCACGCGGGGAGGTCCACGATACCCGGCGACTCCGGGCAGATCGATGCCGCCGCCGCCTCCATGGCCTCGCGGTTGTCCTCAGCCACCAACCCGGCCCGCATGAACACGCGGCGCACCTGCACGTCGTACGCGATCTGCCCGCATTCCCTGCCCTGCAGCGCCACACCGAAGTGGCGTACGAGGATCTCGGCCGCCATGACCGCCTTCTTGCGTCCGATGCCGTCGAACTCGGTCAGGCGATCGATCACGTCACCGACATGGGCCCCGGCGGGCCAGATGTTGGAGGCGTCGCCCCCGTACTCTTCCGAGAGCCGCCGTGCGGCGGAGACGATCCACCGAGGCAGCATGTTCTTGAATCGGTGAAGCATCGGCGGTCGCTGAACCGCCTCGAGCACCTCGTCGGGATGCTCGGCGATGTAGTCGAGATCGAGCGTTCCCAGGCGGTGTCTCAGTTCCCAAGGACCTCGCCACGCGCGTTCGGCGGGGATTCCCTGCGTGAACAGGACTCCGATGAGGAAGGCATTGGGCTGCGCAAGCACGAGATCGGCGGAAGGATCACCGGAGAAGCTCGACCCGACCTGCGCTGCACCCGCAGCTTCGAGTTCCCTCCCGAACGCGAGGAGTTCCTGGCCGGGGCGCGTCAGTGTTCGCCGGTCGACCGAGGCGTCGGCCCCGCCGGCCACCCGATGACCAGCTGCAGGCACCAGGGCCAGCCTACATGTGCAGCGAGTTCGCCTTGATCCTGTGGATCAGTACCTCTCGCTCCTCGGGTGTGTACGCGTCGCCGAGCTTCTGGAATGCCTTGATCCTGGCCATCGCGAGCGAGCCGGTTGCGATGCGATGCATGGCGAGCAGGAAGCAGGTGATGGCACTCGCGACGAAGAGGTCGCGAATCAGGTCGTAGAGCGTGAATGAACGCGGCACGATGCTCGGACACTCGTCACACATGATTGCCTCCTCGGAGTGGGACTCAACGAGAAGGTTCCCCTTCGCGGCCCGTCTGCTAGAGCTTGGGGGCGTGCGTCAGGAAGAAGGTGCAGAACAGGCAGCCCTCGCGGATCGCATGGCTCCGGTCCACGGTGGGATCCCAGATCTCAGCGGGCTCATTCGTGAGCTCGTAGGTCTCTCGACTGCACGTCTCGAAGGCGCACTTGGTCGGGCAGCGATCCCCGATCACCGCGGAATGTGGACACTCGGCCTGCATCTCCTCGTCGCAGCCTCGCATCTCCCAGCATTTCGCCATGGTGTTGGCCTCCTCGCGTGCGTAAACCGTGCCGGCGGTTCGACGATTCTACAACGGAAGCACGAATCGTACCGTTCAGGAACGCACAGGTGCAGCGGCCATGCGGTATCCTCAGGCACATGGTGCGAACACTGTCCCATCCCGGGTCATCTTATGACACCCTCGTCGCCGGAGCCGGCCCCGCCGGAATCACCTGCGCGCTCGAAGCGGCATCCAATGGATCGCGCGTCCTCATCGTGGATTCGTCGAGCCTACCGCGCGACAAGAGCTGCGGCGGGATGCTCAACGAGTACTCGCAGTCGTTCCTCGCCCCCTTCGGCGAGATGCCGCCCGAACTCGTTCTCGAGCCGACCTACGTCCACTTCCGGTATCACGACTGGGACCGGAGCATCCGCAAGCCGACCGAGCTGAGGTTCCTCAATGTCAGCCGCCCGGGCTTCGACGACTGGCTGCTCCGGTCGCTGCCCGACAACGTCGACGTGGTGAGCTCGGCGCCGGTCGTGGGCTTCGAACAGGACGATCGGGAAGTGCGAGTCCGCCTGAAACTGGCCGACGGCGAGCGCGAGGTGACGTGCTCCACCCTCGTGGGCGCCGACGGCGCAAGGTCCGCCGTGAGGCGGCAGCTCGGCATCGGAGGCGTTTCCACCTACGTCACCTTGCAGGACTACTGCCGGATCGACGGCGAGATCGAGCCCTTCTTCGACTGCATCTACATCAGGGACATCGGAGACTCCTTCGGCTACGGCTATGTCGTGCCGAAGGGAGACGTCGCGATCGTGGGCGCCGTCTTCTACCCGAAGACGCGTCGGCCGCACGAACGACAGGAGCGATTCCTCGAGATCCTGCGCGACCGCCTCCCGCTCGGGCAATCAACGAAGCGCGAGGCTTCAGTCGCGCTGTACCTCCGCAGCCCCCAGGACGTCGTACCAGGTCAGGGCCGCGTTCTGCTCGCTGGCGAGGCTGGCGGGTTCATCTCGCCGACGAGCGGCGAGGGCATCTCGTACGCGATGAATTCCGGCCGACTCGCTGGCCGCGCGATCGCTGCCGCGCACAACGGCACCACGCCGCTCTCCCTCTTCAGCGAGGCCACCGCCGACATCCGAGCGAATATCGTCCGCAAGCTGCGATGGCTGCCCTTCATGGAATCGGACTGGGGCAAGTACCTCGCCGGCTTCGTACCGTCATTCGTGGTCAGCCGGATCACGAAGGGGTTATGACGCGGAGCGTCACTTCACCAGCTTGAGCGCAGGATCGAAGTTCAGGCGCGGCACTTCGCCGTGGCACTTCACGCAGAAGCCCGCTGCGTGGCAGGCTTCGCAGTTCCTCCGCGACTCCACTTTCTCGCGGTGCGTAGTGCGCCACCGCCCCGCGTGCGATCGTGGCCGCCGCGAGTGGCACTCGGCGCACCAGTCCTCCGTCCACCCGTGGCACTTGGCGCAATCGGTCGTCATGGCCTTCTGGGAATGAACGATGACCCAGTCCCGGGCGGTATGGGTCTTGGGAGCGGACTTCTCCGTATGGCAGGTCGAACAAGCGTCCTTCGCCTGCTTCCCGTCGTGGCACTCGAGGCAAGTGGCCATCCGAGGAGTGTGCTTCCCTTCCGGGCTCTTCTCGTGGACGAGGTGCGCGTGACACCGGACACACGGGATCTTGAGGACCTCGACGTGCGCTCGATGCGGGATGTTCAGGTCTCCAGAGGGCGAGACGCTTCGCAGGTCGACATGGCACCGCGAGCAGGCGCCACTTCGCGGCTCGTTCAGGACTGCGGGCTGCCTTGAGGGCGCGGCGAACGAGAGATAGAACTCGCCCGCCATCCTGACGGAATACAGTGCCCGCGCTGCTGAGTCCGGCGGGACGTGACAACCTTCACACCCCACCTTCGCATGCACCGATTCGCTCCACGACTCGTATGCGGATCTGGTGCTGTCGAAGCGAAGGAAGAACCCCGGCCGAGATCCCAGGTACCCAGGGATGACGAGAATGACCAGTACTGCACCGACTGCTGCTGAGATGAATGCAAGCAGTCGGCGCCGTGCCGGAGAAAGCTGCACGCCGGCCCGAACGCGGTCGAACAGCACCAAGATCCCGGTCCGCTTCGGCTTCTGTGCGCCGTCCGGCATGGTATCTTCCTCAGCCGGGCGACCATGTCGTCTCGTCAGTCGTGACATCGCTTGCAGAATCTCTCTTCGTGGCAGGTCAGGCACCCCTTGTCGCCGCGCTTCTTGGCGCGGAACTGGTGGGCCTTCTTCCAGTTTCCTGAGTGGGACCTCGGCCGCTTCGAGTGGCACTGCCCGCAGAAGTCGGGAGACCACCCGTGACACTCGCCGCAGTCGACACTGTCGGTCAGCGTACTGTGGGTCTCGAGCCAGTCCTTGCGACGGTGGTTCGACGGAACGTGCTTGCGTGTGTGGCATTTCGTGCACGCGGTGGTGGCCTGCTTGCCGTCATGGCAGCGGGAGAGGCACATCGTCATCCGAGGCCGGTTGAAACCCTTCTCATTGCGCGCATGCACGAGTTCCTTGTGACAGTCCGCGCAATTGACTTTGAGAACCTCCACGTGCGCCCGGTGCGGGATGAGAAGGTCTCCACTTGCCGAGACCTGACGGTAGCTCGTGTGGCACTTCTGGCACGCATTGCGACCGGGGACGTCAAAGAGGTTCGTCTGCCTCGGGCCCTGCAGTATCTGGGAGTAAAACGCGGGGATGGTTCTGGTGCCGCGGTAGAGGAAACCGCGAAGCCCCGGTTCGATGTGGCAGCTCCCGCAGGAGAAGCGGGCGTGCGTCGATGTGCGCCAATTCTGCATGCGTGTGCCGAGCTGCGGATAGCGCTTGTAGTAGTCGGCGTGCAGGGTGGACAGCGGCAGCGCAAGCAACACCAGGAACGCGATGGCGACCGCGCTCTTGACCGGGAACCGGAACCTCCTGGGCGGCCTTCGACCTTCGCCTTGCTTGTGGTCGGACTCTGCCACCTAGCGCATCTCCTTGAATTGGGTGTGGCAGTCCTCGCACCAACGCCTTTCGTGGCATGCGACACAGCGACGCTCGTCCTTCGCGAAGCGCTTGTGACGCTGAAGCCACGTCGTCTTCAGTCCGTGCGACGCCGGCCGCTTCGAGTGACAGTCTTCGCACTCACCGACTGAGACGTGACAGGCGAAGCACTTCGCCTCGTCTTTCACGGCCAGCCCCCCGTGACGCTCGATCCAGTCCTCCTGAGCGTGGCCCCTTTCGATGATCTTCACTGCGGCTCCGCGACCCGCCTTCGGGAGTTTCGGCCTTTTGCCGGTCGTGTGGCAGAGGCGGCACTGATCGGCGGTGTGGCACCCCTCGAGGCACGAGCCCGGGCCCGACTCGCTCACGGTTTCGTTGTGCGCAAGCCGCCACTGGCCCTTGCCATCTCTCAACGCGTGATGGCAGGTGCTGCACTCCGAACGCGCCTTCGTGCCGACGTGGCATCCGAACGTAGCGCACACCGCGCTCATCGGCATGGACTTGTGCTTCTCCATGTACTCCTCGTCGTGCGCGGTCCACTTGTGGCACTTCACGCAGTCCCGCTTCTCCGAGGCGACACGCAGATGGGCAGGATGAGGCAGGCGTTGCGTCTTCGCGAGATCGTCGCTCCAGTCGTGCGCGTGACACGTGAGGCACGCCCTGCGACGCGGCGGCGCGAGCTTCAGAAGGCGCGGCATGTCCGGCTTGCCGAACAGCCCCAGATAGAAGTCGCCGACGAGCGCGGCCCGAAAGGCGAGCGCGCCACCTTCGTCGGAGTGGCATTTGTGGCACGCGATGCCCTTGTGGCTGGAATGAGACATCGCCTCGTAGTTCTGCTTCAAGCCGGGATAGGTGCCGAGGAAGCCGGCGGTCGATGTCACGCCGACCGCCACGACCACCCCGGCCACGAGCACCGCGACCAGAACCACGGCGATCCACAGGATGCCCCTCGGAAATCCCTGGGCGGACGTGCCAGGAAGGCGGAGCTCGTCGCGCTTCACAGCCGCCCCACCCCCGACTCGAAGGCAGGCTCGCCCTGAACCTCACCGGCGTCCGGCGCATCTGCCCCTATCGGCTCGAGCGACTCCCCCACGTCCAGCGCAGGTTCGTGCTCGTCTTCGTGCTCGGGCACTTCGATCGGCATCACCTTGACGGCGAGCGTCACCACGAGCAGGCCGAACGCGAGGATGCCCACCGCGAGAAGCGCTTCGACGGCGCTCGGTACGTAGAACGGCGCGCGCAGGCCGAGCGGCGTGATTGCGAAGCCCATCGACATGAGCGTGTAGCGCTTGAAATAGATCGCCACCACGTAGAGGACCGAGGCGGTCAATTGCACCGCTGGCAGGTGTCGAGTCGGTCGGCGCGCAAGCAGTGCGAACGCGGAGAATCCGAGGATGAGCACAGGAAGGAAGGACCACGCGTATCGACCGGTCACGAACTCCGCCATCCGCACGGCGTGACCAGGCGCCGACGACGTCGGCCAGAAGATGTGGAGCACCTCCACGAGCAGCAGGAACAGATCGATGATCATGACCGTTGCGAGCAGGGTCGACAGGCTTCGGAACATGCTCGGCTTGAACTCGATGTCGGTCACCGCTTGAACGACGTAGGCGAAGATGATGAGCAGCGCGATACCCGACGCCGTGGCTGACGTGAGGAAGATCGGCACCATGACCGCGGTGTGCCAGAGCTCGCGCGACTTGTTCATCGCGAGAACGAAGGCCGTGGTCGTATGCAGGTAGATCGCCGCCGGAAGCGCGATGAGCGTCATGTTGTGGGCGAGCTTGTGCCCGCCGAATCCGGTGATGAGCACCCATAGGTCGATGAAGCAGAGCACCATGTAGAGACTCGCGGCGGATCCGGTGTAGACGAATGGCGCCGTGGGGTTCGGCGACAGCAGCATGTTGACCGCGCGCCACGGCATCTCCATGTCGCTGATGATGCCGAGCAGCGCGAGCATGACGAGCATGCCCGCCTGCAGCACCGCAAGGCGTGACAACGGCTTGAATTGCTCGGCGCCGAAAAGGTGCACGCTCGCGTAGACCACGAGTCCACCGGCCGAGAGCCCGATGTAGTACATGTAGTTCGTGAACCACAAGCCCCAGGCGCTGTCGTCGCGCATACCCATGACGACTCCGCCACGGGTGAAATACGCAAGCCACGCGCCGGCGCCTATCATCACGAAGGTCGCCAGCAGTGCTACCCAGCTCCAGTACGTCGGGGTCGCCGTCTTCAGCGCTCCGAAGTCCCAGTCGATGCCGATGAACCTCTTGACGCCCCGACGCGGCGCGCTCGCGCTCACAGCAGCCTCGCGAGTAGATAGATCGGACACCTCATCACCCCACATACCAGATCATCGGCTCGGACCCGAGCTCCTCTTTCAGACGGAACGCGCGCCTCGAGCGCAGCAGCACCGAGACCTCGCTGTTCGGATCGTTGAGGTCACCGAACTTGCGCGCGCCGACCGGGCACGCCTCGGTGCAGGCGGTCGTCTTTCCGTTGCGCGTGCGCTGGATACAGAACGTGCACTTCTCGACGACGGCCGCCTTGTCCTCGAGGGGCACCTTCGGGTTGATCTCGTTCTTCGGGACTTCGGGTTCGACCCAGTTGAAGTGCCGCGCACCGTACGGGCAGGTGACGATGCAGTTTCGGCACGCGATGCACTTCTCATAGTCGATGACGACGATGCCGTCGGGCTCACGCCACGTGGCCTTGACCGGGCAGCCGTAGACGCAGGTCGGCTTCGCGCAATGCATGCACTGGACCGGCAGGTACCATTTGTCCGGCTTGCCGCCCCGCTCGTAGTCCGCGACCGCGGTCTCGAGCTCGATCTTGCCTGGCTCCATCTCGAGCACCTGGATGTAGGTGAAGCCGGACTCCCGGCCGATGTTGTTCTCGCGCACGCACGCGTAGACGCACTTCCGGCAGCCCACGCACGCCTTCGCGTCGATGACCATCGCCCACTTCTGGTCGCCCGGCTCGTCTGCGTAGTAGACCGGCTTGCCCGGATAGTTGATCGCGCGGCTCTCCTCGGCGATGTGCTCGATGGGATTCTCGCCGCCGGGAGCCTCCGTGGATCCGGCCTCGCCACCTTCAGAGCCTGCTGCAGAGGCGGCGATCAGGAAGGCAGGGACGACGCCTGCCACCGTGAGACCCGCCACCGCGCCGATTCCTTCGAGGAAGCGTCGCCTCGAGACCGTCAGCGTCGAGACGCCCTCGGGTAGCGGCTCTCCAGTCGCCGACCGGCGCAGCGGGTCTCGCTTGTCGCACTGGCTCATCGCTTCTGCCTTCCTCGAGCGAGCCTGACCACTTGACCGCCGGCCGCGACGAGACCCACGGCCGCGAAGATCGAGAACCACGTGGGTGTTTCGGCGGGCGGGGGCGATGGCGGTGACGCGAACGGCGTGAACGCCTCGCGCTCGGGCAGGACCTTGACCTGGAATCCGCTCCCCGAGAACGGGAGCAGCGCGTCGGCGTACATCGAGCCGGGCGCGTGAGGATCGTGGCACCCGGCGGACGTGCACTTCGGCTTGTTCTTGCCGTGTGCGCCCGCCTTGAATTCCTCGTACTTCGCCGAGTGACAGCGGAAGCAGACCTGGGCGATGTCGCCCCTGATGTCGATCAGATTGCCGTCGGCCAGCTTGAGCTTGCCGGGGTCCTTCGCCGGATCGTCGTGGCACGTAAGGCACGCAGCGTCACCCTCGCCGAGCCTGTCATGGCCTTCGAGCGTGACGCTGTGGCCCTCGAAGCGGTTGGGCAACGCGTCTGAAGCACCCTCGCCCACGGGGTGACAACTGCTGCACGGATAGAAGAGCAGCTCACCCGACGCGGCACGCCCGGCGTAGGCAGGTGAGACCGCAAGCATTGAGACGGCGGCGAAGGCGATAATCGCCGGCAGCAGTAACCACTTGGACCGACCACGCAGTAGCCGATCTGCGATGCGCGAACATGATCCAGCCATACCCTCTCCTGCCGACCTGGTGAAGTCTTTCGCGAGTGCGTACGCTGCATGCCGACACCGGCGGGTACGCCCTAGAACCTTGCGTAATAGTACAAGGTGGACTAACCTAAAACAAGACTAACAATCCTGAATGCCTTCAGCCGTGCCGGTGAGTCCGCTTCGCACCATCGCGGGCGACGGCGGCAAGCTGGGATGCGCATCCGCGCCCGAGACTCAACCTCATGCAAAGCTCAAAGGACGACACCCCAGACTACGACCCTCAGCCCCGGCGGGATCCGACAGCCGCGGTTCCGTCGCCGCCGCGCGGGGCGCCTTCTCGACGGGGATCGCTCCGCAGACGCGTGGGGATTGCGCTGGCCATTCTCGCGAGCATCGCGATCGTCGCCGCAGGGCTTGTGCACCTCGCCGCCTCTCCTACCGTGTGCGGCTCGTGTCACGAGATGCGCCCGAGCGTGGCCTCTTGGAGCGTCTCGCCCCACGCCCGTGTGGCATGCCCCGCCTGCCATGAAACGCCTCGTCCGCTCTACCAGTTCCCCGAGGTGCTGGTCGAGCGCTCGACGCGGCTGCGGGTCGACATCGTCCGGCATGTCGGCGCCGAGGGTGCCAACGTCGCCGAAGCGGACATCCCCGATTCGAGATGTGTTCGGTGCCATGCGCCGTCACGCATGATCTCGATCCGCTATGGAACGCGCATCGACCACTGGAAGCACGCCAAGCGCAACGGGTCGTGTCTGTCGTGTCACGCGGACGTGGCCCATCCCGCGAGCGCCGAAGGGCGGCGGCTGCGGCTCATGCAGCGATGCTTCACGTGCCACAGCCGGGCGAAGGACGCGAAGGCTCCTGGAACCTGCGACGTGTGCCATCCGAAGTCATTCGCTCTACGACCGGATTCCCACGACCCCTCATCGTGGAGGTCTCGCCACGGGGCGAGTGCGAGAACCGATCGGAAGCACTGCCAGATGTGTCATGACGAGTCATATTGCCGCGACTGTCATGGGCTCGCCATGCCCCACCCGAAGGGTTGGGCCGCCGGCACAGGCGCATCCGGTCATGGGGCTTTCAGGGGTGTGCGCCGCGTCTGCGTTCGCTGTCACACTCAGCGCGACATGTGCGGCGCATGTCATCACAAACGATACAAGGCCGGAGGGAGCAGATGGGTCGACCAGCACCCTGCGGGCGTCAAGCAACGAGGCGCCGCATCGTGCATGGAGTGCCACCAGCCGATGTTCTGCCCCGAATGCCACGTCTTCGGACCGCGACCACGAGGCGCGAGCGCTCGGTGACGGACCTCGCGGGGTGACCCGTCAGGGATTGAGATGCGCCCTGCTCGGCGTGGTCTCCGTCTGGCCCTGGTACCGCGACCCAAGCGATTCGGAGCCATACGGCCGGTCGACCTTCGACGTCATCTGGGTGAACGAGATCTGGCCGATCCGCATGTCCGGCGTCAGCACGATGGGCAGATTGGCGACGTTGCTGAGTTCGAGCGTCAACCGGCCATCCCAACCTGGATCGACGTATCCCGCGGTCGAGTGGATCAGAAGCCCGAGCCTGCCCAGCGAGCTCTTCCCTTCGAGGCGTCCGACGATGTCGTCCGGAAGGACGATCCTCTCGACCGTCGTCCCGAGAACGAACTCGCCCGGATGCAGCACGAAGGGCTCCTCGCGCGAGGCGATCACGCGCTCCATCAGGCCGGACTGCTCTCGCATCGGGTCTATGTAAGGGTAGCGGGAGTTGCGGAAGACCAGGAACACGTTTCCAAGCCTGAGATCGACACTCGAGGGCTGGATATCGTCCGGGTCGCACGGCTCGATCCTGATTCGGCCGGCCAGCATCTCCTCTTTGATGGTGTGGTCCGAAAGGACTGCCACGAGTCCGCACCTCCAGAGCAGCAGCGGCCCGCGCCTCTTGTGGCACGGGCCGCGGATCGTCAATCAGGGGGAAGCTACGCGCACTTGCTGTATCCGCACGCGCGGCACACTGCACAACCGCTCTCATGTTCCAGCGTCCCGCCGCACTCGGGGCACGCCCCCGAGAGGTTGTCCAGCGTGTCGGCGTGTTTCGTCACCGCCGTGGGCGCTTGCCCAGTGGTCGCGTACGCCTCGGCGTGCTCGAGTACGATGCCGACGGCGTCGGCGCACGACAGTACCTTGCCGCCTTCCGCCCACGCGGGCGATGGGCACCGAATGCCTCGGAGCTGCTTGACGATGGCCTCCGTGTCCACTCCGGCGCGCAGAGCCATCGAGATCAGGCGCGAGAGAGCCTCCGACTGGCTCGCCGCGCATCCACCGGACTTGCCCATCGAGGTGAAGATCTCGCACATGCCCTGCTCGTCCCAGTTCACGGTGACGTACAGGTTGCCGCAGCCGGTCTGGATCTTCTCTGTCCGGCCCGCCGTGACGCTAGGCCTCGGGCGCGGGGCTATCTCACCCGGCGTTGCCAGGATCGGCTCGCCACCCGCCTTCGCGGTCTTGCCGGTGGTCAGGACCTGGTTCTCCTTGGAGCCATCCCGGTAGATCGTCACACCCTTGACGCCGAGTTCGTACGCGAGGTCGTAGACCATCCGGACGTCCTCGGCGGTCGCCTCATTACCGAAGTTGACCGTCTTCGACACGGCATTGTCGGTGTACTTCTGGAATGCCGCCTGCATCCGGATGTGCCAGTTCGGCTCGATGTCGTGCGCGGTGACGAAGGTCCGCTGGATGTCCTCAGGGACGTCATCGATCCCGTGGACGGAGCCGTGCTCGGCGATCAACTGCATGAGCTCGCGGCTGTAGAATCCGCGCTTCACGGCGACGTCCTCGAACAGCGGGTTCACCTCGACGAGCTTCTCGTTGTCGAGCACGTTGCGCACGTAGGAGACGGCGAACAGCGGCTCCACGCCTGACGAGGTGTTCGCGATGATGGAGAGGGTGCCGGTTGGGGCGATCGTCGTGACAGTTGCGTTGCGTGTCGGCCCGCCTTCGGGCGTATCGTAGATCGAGCCTCTGAAGTTCGGGAACGGACCACGCTCCGCCGCGAGCTTGCGAGAGGCCGCATGGGCCTCGGCGTTGATGAAGCCCATGACCTTCTCGCCAAGGGCGACGCCTTCTTCGCTGTTGTACGCGACGCCCATCTTGATGAGCATGTCGGCCCAGCCCATGACGCCGAGTCCGATCTTGCGGTTGCCGCGAGCGAGCTCATCGATCTTGGCAAGCGGGTATTCGTTCACCTCGATCACGTCATCGAGGAAGCGGACGCCGCGATGAACGATATCGCCCAACCGGTCCCAGTCGACCTCAGGGCCGTTTTCGCCCGGCACGACGACCTTCGCAAGGTTGACCGAGCCTAGATTGCACGCCTCGTAGGGCAGAAGCGGCTGCTCGCCGCAGGGGTTGGTCGATTCCATCTCGCCGAGCTGCGGCGTGGGATTGTCGCGGTTGATGCGGTCGATGAAGATGATGCCGGGGTCGCCCGTCGCCCACGCCATCTCCACGATGAGGTCGTAGACCTCTCGCGCGTCGAGCTCGCCAGCGACCTCCTTGGAGCGCGGATTGATGAGATCGTACGTGGTCCCGGCCTTGACGGCCTCCATGAATTTCTCGGTAAGGGCGACCGAGATATTGAAGTTGGCGAAATCCCCGTCGACCTTGCTCTTGATGAAGTGGAGGATGTCGGGATGGTCGATGCGCAGAACGCCCATGTTCGCGCCGCGACGCGTACCACCCTGCTTGACCGCTTCGGTCGCCTGGTTGAACACGCGCATGAAGCTCACCGGACCGCTGGAAACGCCCTGCGTC
>JACRBU010000083.1 GCA_016213085.1 Coriobacteriales bacterium | reverse complement strand
CGTCAACGTACCGCTCGACCAGCTCCGGCGAGATCAGGCCCGCGGCTGCGCCGGGCGGCGCATCCCGTTCGTAGACCGGCACGACGCGAACCCCGATGGAGCCCATCGCGCCGAGCTCGTCGAGGTACGGCATGCACTCCGGGTCCCGGTTGCCGTAGAACACCACGATGTCGTCGAACTCCTGACCTCGCTGCTGCGCGTCGCGCAGGATGCTGCGAACCGGCGTGATTCCGACACCCCCCGCGAGGAACACGGCCGTCCGCGCGTGAGGTGGCAACGCAAGTCTGCCGCCGGGGCCGGACACCGCGACGGTGGCGGACTCGTCCAGCTCCCAGAGCGCCTCCTTGAAGGCGGACCCCGAGCGTCGTGTCGCCATCTCGAGATAGTCGTCCGCGGGCGCCGACGCGTGCGAGAACGTGCGGGCATCGGGTCCTTCGGCAGTGTCCAGCGTGATTCGCATCCACTGGCCGGCAGCGTAGTCGTAGGCTTCGGGTCGACTGAACCGGAAGGTGCCGACGTCGGAGCCGCACAGGTCGCGGTGGAGCAGCCGAATCTCATGCTCTGATCGCACGGTCGTCCTCTCTTAGGCGCACCGGGAACATACCCCGTACGTCGTTGACGAGAGGACGACGTATGACGCGGACGGTAGTACGCGCCCCTGCGCTCAGGGAGGGGCTCGACTGGATCAACGCGGACGGCCCCGTGCGGCTCGAAGACCTGCGCGGAAAGGTCGTCCTGCTCGACTTCTGGACGTACGGTTGAATCAACTGTATGCACGTGCTCCCGCGTGTCCGGGAGCTGGAGTCCCGCTTTTCCGACGCTCTCGTGGTCATCGGCGTACACGCAGGGAAGTTCTCGGCGGAGCGCGTGACGCGCAACATCGCGCAGGCGGCCGACCGACTCGGCGTGCACCACGCGATCGTCAACGATCGGCAGTTCCGCATCTGGCGCGAGTACGCCGTGCAGGCCTGGCCGACCGTCGCGCTCATCGATCCCGCGGGCGGCCTCGTCGGCGTCCAGCCCGGCGAGTTCCTCGTCGACTCGATGGCCGAGATCATCGAGGACGTCATCGCCGAAGCCGAGGGCGCAGGTGCCCTGGTTCGCGGCGAGGATCCCATCGCGCGGCCCGCCCCACCCTCGGCGGGTCCCGTGCTTCGGTTCCCGGGTCGCGTACTTGCTCTCGACGACCGGCTGCTGATCGCCGACACCGGCAACGGCCGCGTCCTCGACGCCCGCTACGATCCCGGAAGCGCTCAGGCGACGGTGGTCGAGAGCCACGGCGGATTCCTCGAGCCTTGGGGGCTTGCGGTGATGGACGGCTCGATCTTCGTGGCCGACCGCTCCGACCACGCCGTTTGGCGGATCGACAGCGTGGATGCGCGCGAGCGCGTGGCAGGGACCGGCCTCATCGGCCAGGCGAGGACCTCGCCCGGCCCCGCGGCAGACCGAGCGCTTCGGTCGCCTTGGGGGCTTGCGGCCGACGAGACCGGCGGCCTTCTGATCGCCACCGCGGGATCCCACCAGCTCTGGCGCCTCGATCCAGGTTCGGGCTCTCTCGGCGGACAGGTGGGGACCGGCGCCGAAGAGCTCCTCGACGGACGGGCCGATCGCGCGCTTCTCGCTCAGCCGACCGGGATCTCCGTCGTCGGGTCCCAGGCGTACTTCGCGGACTGCGAATCGAGCGCCGTGCGTGCGCTCGACGCGAACCGCCACGCCGTGCGCACGATAACCGGAACCGGCTTGTTCGACTTCGGCGACCGCGATGGTGTCGGCGACGAAGCGCTCATGCAGCACGCCGAAGACCTCGCGTGGCACGAGGGCTCGCTGGCCGTCGCCGACACCTACAACGACCGGATCAAGCGCGTGGACCCCGAGACCCGCGAAGCGGTGCCGTGGCCAGGTCCCCTCGGCGAGCCGAAGACAACGTGGCAGCCGGCGGGCATCTACTCGGACGGTAGACGGCTGTTCATTGCGGATACGAACAATCATCGAGTTCTCGTAGCCGACGACCAGGGACTTCGGGAGGTCACGTTCGGTTGAGACCGCCAGGGAACCGGCCTGCTAGCACAATGACCCGACACGCTCTGACGCTCGGCCTTGCGGTGCTCGCTCTGGCCGCGAGCGCGCTGGCGAGCGGATGCGCGCGGCAGAGCGGTGGCGCGAAGCCGGGCGAGCCGACCCCCGAGCAGCAGCTTCGAACGCTCGCCCCCTCGCAGGTCGACAACTACAAGGGCGAGAAGCTCGGCTCGATCACCGACTTCCGCGAGAACTCCATCGAGGGGCCGCAGCAGGTCGATGTCGCCACCTATCGTCTGAAGGTCGACGGCCGGGTCGAGAAGCCCCTGTCCCTCACGTACCAGCAGGTCCTTCAGCTGCCGAAGTACCGCAAGGTGGTCACGGTCAACTGCATCGAGGGGTGGAGCGTGAGGGTGCTCGTCGACGGGGTGAAGCTCACCGATCTGCTCGAAGACGCGGGCTACGATGCCGACAGCAAGGTCCTGATCTTCCGGGCGGCCGACGGCTATTCGAGCTCGCTCCCCCTCGCCTACGTGCGCGACAGAGACATCCTCCTCGCGTATCGCATGAACGGCGTGGTATTGCCCCAGGCGCGCGGCTTCCCCTTCGAGGTCATCGCCGAAGACAAGTGGGGCTACAAATGGGTGAAGTGGGTCGAGGAGATCGAAGTCAGCAACGACACGAGCTTCCGAGGCTACTGGGAGAGTCGCGGCTACGACAACGACGCGACGCTACCGAGCAAGCGGTGAACGACGGACTGAAGCCGTCGTTCACACCGGGATTCGAGCAGACGCCTACGGCGCAGCTCAATCCCGGCCGCCGGCGGTCCACTCCCCCGTACCCACTCTACCCGCCGCTGCCGATAACCACGAAGAGCAGCACCGCGAAGTAGTGGAGCGTGCTGCCTGCGAGCACGAACACGAGCCACACGGCGTGCAGGTACGGCACACGTCTGAACGCATAGATCACGGCACCGAGCGTGTACACGATGCCACCCGCGACCATCAGCCAGATGCCTCCCGGCGCGAGGTTCGCGAGCAGCGGCTGGATCGCGATGACGACGATCCACCCCATGGCCACATACACGAGAGACGAGACCCACCTCGGCCGGTAGGTCCAGAACGCCTCCATCGAGATGCCGGCGACCGCCAGCGCCCACACCGTGCCGAACAGCCACCACCCGACAGGCCCTCGCAGCGTCACCAAGCAGAATGGGGTGTACGTGCCAGCGATGAAGAGGTAGATGCCTGCGTGGTCGATGATCTTGAGGACGTGCTTGCCACGTGGGTGCTGGATCGAGTGGTAGAGGGTCGATGCGGTGTACTCGAGCACCAGCGTCAGGCCGTAGATGATGCTCGACGTGATCTTCCACGGGTCGCGCGTGAGCGTCGCGAACACCGTCAACACGAGCAGCCCCGCGAGCGAGAGCGCGATCCCGACGCCGTGGATCACCGAATTCGCGATCTCCTCGCCGAGCGTGTATCGGGATGAACGCGGGGTGAAATCCGCCTCCGCGGCCGTCTCAGCCAATGTCGGCTCCTTCAGCGTCCGAAGACTCCGGTCCAGTGTCGCCCGGACTCTCCACTTTGCTCTGTCCCGGCATCGTCCCGCCAAGGCAGAAGCAGTCGGCGGGCGGATCGACCACGTAGACGTAGATGTCGCTCGCGACGATCCCCGGAGAGAACCGGAGCTCGCGCACGATCGCCTCGAAGAGCTTGGCCTTCAGGTCCGCCCCACGTCCGGCAAGCATCGCGATCTCGATGATGGTGAGGCTGTCGGTCCGCCCGCTCGTGATGTCGATGTCTTCGGCAGGTGTCTCGATGATGCGCTGCATGATGCGCTCGTCGGCCACCCCGAGCACGAAGACCACCGCCCGCCGCACTCCATGCAAGATGGCGCGCTTGTACGCCGTGCTCTTCCCTTCCTGCACGTCTATCCTGACGATGGGCATTGAGACCTTCCGTTCGAGGGGGCCGTCCGGCGATTGAGCTGCCGCGAAGCGGTCTGCTCCAATCGCCGAGTCAGCAGCGGCGAAGTCCGCTGCTGACGGGTATACCCGCCCGGGCGTCGTTTGGGAGAGATGATGTCAGAGATCGTCCGAAAGCGCGTCGTCGTCTCCGGCGTCGTGCAGGGAGTCTGGTTCCGAGCTTCGACCGCCGAAGAGGCGCGCGAGGTCGGCGTCCATGGCTGGGTCCGCAACCGCCCCGACGGCACGGTGGAGGCAGCGTTCGAGGGGCCCGAAGGCGGCGTCGACCGCATGGTCGACTGGATCGGCCACGGGCCGGAGCGTGCGCGCGTGGAGCACGTCGATGTGACCTCGGAGAAGCCCGAGGGGCTCCGCGGATTCGAGGTGCGTTAGCCCGAGCGGTCTACGCAGGTGGCGGTGGCGGAGCATCCTGCGACGGAGGCTGCTCGGCCGGAGGCGCAGGCGGCTGGGCGACCGGGGGCGCGGGAGGCGCCGGCTGCGCCATCGGCTGGACCGGCGGCGGTGGCGCAGGCTGAGTAGGCGGTGCCGGCTGCGTCGGAACGACCGGTGGCGGCGGAGTCATCGGCTGTTGGGTCGGAGGCGCACCGGGCGGCGGCATCGTCGAGACGTAGCCTCCTCGACCGCGGAGATCCCGCAGTTCCCTCTGCACCGGCCAATCGCTGAATGCGAGGAAGAGCATCATGCCGATGTTCACGAGCGGGACGAGCATCAGCAGGCTCAACCATCCCGAGTACCCGGCCTTCGAGAAGATCTTCCAATAGATCAGGATCATCACGGCGATGACGACGATGTAGAAGCCGCAGATGAACAGGACTCCTAGCGCGCCGAAGGCATCCGCCGCGCCGGAATCGGGAACCGTGTAGCTCTGGGTCATGATGCATCCCCCCTCGGAAGGTCGCTCCTTCAGCTACCTACCCGATGCGTCTTCGTCGCTCCCCGCGCATGCTGGGTGGAGGCGGGTTCAGCCCCTGGCGCCTCCCGTGCAACGGCATCGAGCAGACTCCACAACATGGACTCGCAGATCTCAGAGTGCTCATCCGCATCGATGAGCATCTCCTCAGCCGACTGCACGAAGCGGCCGCCCCCCGACAGCTCACCCCCGCAGGCGTCGACGAGCGCCCGCAGGCCGGAAGCGCTCCATTCCAGGTGGAACTGCAGGCCGACGACGCGCCCGTCGTACTCGAACGCCTGGTTCGCGGTCGCCAGACTCGATGCCACCGAGCTGACACTCGGCGGCAGGGCGAACGTGTCGCCGTGCCAGTGCCCGACCACTGCCCGCTCGGGCCACTGCGCGAAGACGCCCGACCGGCGGCCGGATTCGGTCATCTCGATCTCGAACCAGCCGATCTCACGCTCCGGATTGCGTTCGACACGACCGCCGATGAGCTCGGCGAGGATCTGCGCGCCAAGACACACGCCGAGCGCGCGACCGCCGCCGTCGATGAAGGCGCGAAGCCACGCCTTCTCCTCGGTGAGCCACGGGCTCGCACCGTGGTCGTCGGCATCCATGGGTCCGCCCATGACGCAGACGAGCCCGGTATCGGCAGGATCGGGGTATTCGCAGGTCAACGCGAGTGACTCGGTGATCGTATGGCCTCGTGCAGAGGCCCAATCAGCGATACGGCCCGGTCCCTCGAACGGGACGTGCTTGATGACGTGTATGCGCACGCTGTCGCTCCCCTCACGGACGTGCCCGAATCCTACACCGCTTCACGGTGGGAAAAATAGGCCGTGCCGAGGACGACGCGAAGGCGTATAACCTGTCCATGGCGGACTTAGCCGCCATGGACGAGGGGATTCGAGCAGACGCCTGCGGCGCAGCTCAATCCCCTCAGTGCGGTTCATTTCGTGAGGGCCGCTGGACGTGAGCCGAAGACGAGCAACGGAACAAAGGAGCGATGATGCACGTAGTCATCGGGGGTTATGGGCGGGTCGGCAGGTTCCTCGCCCGTCAGCTTGAGGGCATGGGACACTCGATCGCGGTGATCGACCGCAACCCCGAGGTCTTCGAGGAGATGCAGGAGATCCGCGGCCGCAGACTCGCCGGCGAGGTCTTCGACCGAGGTACGCTCGTGAAGGCCGGCATCGAGAAGGCCGACGCCTTCGCTGCGGTGACGAGCGGCGACAACAGCAACATCATCGCCGCGCGAATCGCCCGGGAGCGCTTCGGCGTACCGGTCGTCGTCGCGCGCATCTTCGACCCTCAGCGCGCGGAGATCTACGAGCAGTTCGGCATCCCGTCGATCTCGAGCGTGCGTTGGGCGGGCTCGCGGCTGCTCACGATGCTCCTGGATCCGCACTCGCGTTCCGAGGTCGCCTTCGGCACGGGCGAAGTCGTCATGGTCGAGGTCGACGCCGACGAGTCGATGGCGGGGCGTGCGCTCACAGAACTGCAGAAGCCGGGCCGGCTATCGATCGCCGTCGTCGAGCGTGCCGGCGTGGCTGGCCTGCCGATCCCAGGAGACGTTCTCGAGGCCGGGGACCGACTCCACGTGATCGTCCAGCGCGATGAGATCAGCAACGTCAACGCGCTTCTCGGCAAGGGGGTGGAGTAGTCATGCGGATAGCTATCGTCGGAGCAGGCAAGTCCGGGCTCTTCCTCGCCGAGGAGCTGATGCACGCCCACGAGCTGACGCTCATCGACTACCGGTACGATCATGTCGAGCGGGCTCGCGTCGAGTACCCCGACATCAACGTCATCCACGGCGACGCATGCGAGCCCGAGGTCCTTCACTTCGCCGAGATCGGGACACAGGACCTCGCCATCGCGGTCACCGGTGATGACGAAGACAACCTCGTCGTCGCGATGCTCTCGAAGCACTTCGGCACGAAGACCGTGTTCGCTCGCATCAACCACCCGCGAAACGAGTGGCTCTTCACGAAGGAGTGGGGCGTGGACGTCGCCGTCTCGTCGACCGCCGTCATGCTCTCGCTCGTCGAGAAGGAGATCGGACTCGGAGACCTCGTCACCTTGCTGCGTCTCCAGGCGGACAACGTCGAGATCGAGGAGATCAAGTTGCCGTCGGACGCTGGAGTGGTCGGGAAGCGGCTTGCCGAGCTCAGCCTGCCCACCGGCACCCACGTGATGGCGATCCTGTGCGAGGAGGGTCTGCGCGTCGCGTCGGGCGACACGCTCCTCGCCGCCGGCGACGAGCTCCTCATCATCAACCAGGGCGTCGAGGAGTTCGCCGTTCGCGAAGCGCTCGGCCTCAAGCCGGTCGAGACAACGCAGCCCACCGTGACGGAAGAGACCGGCCACTAGCCGTCGCATCGCACGCGAGAACGCAGATGACACGGGCCGCCCCCACGGGCGGCCCGCTCGTCTTCGGTAGCAGTGCTGACGCGATCAGGCGTGCGTACCGCCGGGGGTCGCCTTCGGCGGCTCGGGCGGCAGCTGGCAGACCGCGTCGGTGCGCACCTCGGCCAAGCGCTCCGAGCAGATGGGCACGTCCTCGTCGTCGCCGAGGTGGTACGGGACGTCGGTCAGGATGACCCTCGGCTCCTGGAAGAGCTGCTGCTTGATCCAGAAGGACGTCTGGTCGTGCAGCATCGAGTCCGCCCAGTTCTCGGGCGCGTACTCCGGCAGGACGACCGTGACGACATGGTCGGGCGTCGGACGTGGAATCGCACGGATGTAGTCGAGGATCGGCGCGATGACCTCGCGATAGTGCGACTCGACCACCCTGAGCTTGATGCCGAACCCGGCTTCCTCCCAGTCCCTGCGCATCTTGTCGGCGCTTTCACTCGTTGGGTCGACGTAGAGCGCTTCGACCTTGTCGGCGCGAAGGGTCTTCGCATACTGCAGCGCCTTGACGAGGCGCCGGTCGATCGATTTCACCAGCACGACGACGTGGTTGTGCATGCGGTTGTAGGCCTGCCAGTTGAGATCGACGAGCTCCTCTTCGGGGAGCTTGAGCTCCTGGCGAACCCGAGAGTAGCTGCGTGCGACCCAGAGGAAGTATGCGACCAGGATCGGGATGATGATGAGCACGATCCAGGCCCCGGTCGAGAACTTCGTGGCCGCGATGACGCCGAGAACGATCATCGTCGTGACGCCACCGACGGCATTGACCACGATGCTCCACTGCCACTGCGGCTCGCGAAGCTTCCACCAGTGCACGACCATGCCGAACTGCGACAGCGTGAAAGCCGTGAACACGCCGATGGCATAGAGCGGGATCAGTGCGCTCGTCGCGCCACCGAACACGACGATGAGGACCGAGGCCGCGATCGTCAGCAGGATGACGCCGTTGGAGTGGACGAGGCGGTACCCGCGGTCGCGAAGTTGATGCGGCAGGAAGTCGTCTTCGGCCATGAACGAGGCCAGGCGCGGGAAGTCGGCGTACGCGGTGTTCGCCGCAATGACGAGGACGGCCATCGTCGCGAACGAGATCAGGTAGTACATCACGCCGGTACCGAAGAGCTGACGTGAGAGCTGGCTGATGACCGTTTCGTGCTCGGGATTCTGGACGCCCGCCTGGACCGCGAGCCACGAGAGACCGAGGAACAGGAACATCAGGATGCCGCCCATCGCGAGCAGCGTCTTGCGCGCGTTCTTCCACGTCGGCTCGCGGAACGCCATAACGCCGTTGGCGATCGCCTCCACACCGGTGAGTGCCGCACAACCGGAGGCGAACGCCTTCAGGATCAAGAAGAGCGTCAGCCCCTGCATGGCCTCGATCGGCTCGGGCGGGGGCGGCACCTGGATGGCCTCCACGCCGACCGTGAAGTACTTGAAGATCCCCCAGAGCACCGTGAAAGAAAGCAAGCCGATGAACGCGAAGGTCGGCCCCGAGAACAGAAGGCCCGACTCCCGTACGCCCCGGAGGTTGCCGACCATCAGGATCGCGACGAACACCAGAGCGATCTCGACGGTGTAGGGTCTGATCCCCGGAAAGGCCGACGTGATCGCCGCCGTGCCCGCCGAAACCGACACCGAGACCGTCAGGATGTAGTCCACGAGCAGCGACGCGCCGGCGATGAGCCCAGGCATCGTGCCGAGGTTCTCGCGCGCGACGATGTATGACCCGCCGCCATGCGGATATGCCTTGATCGTCTGCCGGTACGAGAAGATGACGATCATGAGCAGGACGCCGATCGCAAGCGCGATCGGCCACGTCAGGCTGAGAACCGCGGTCCCCGCGAGGCTCAGGATGAGGATGATCTCGCCGGTGGCGTATGCCGTCGACGAAATGGCGTCGCTCGAGAAGACCGCGAGGGCGATCGGGTTCGACAACCGCTGATGCTGCGCCGCTTCGTTGTGCAGCGGGTCACCGAGTAGCAGGTTCTTGACGCGGCTCGGCATAGTGCCTCCGGTTCCATGCTAGGGAGCCGACGGTCCGAACGTCGGCGCTTTGCGTGCATGGAAACGCAGGGTACTCCTACTCCTCGCGCTCGGGAAACCCCCCGTGCTCCGGCTCGCTGCCCGTGCCGGTCGCGCTGGTGCCGTCGGGCGCGTCGGGGTTGGCCTCCCCGGCGTCCTCTCCGATCGCGTCGAGAACCCGCTCGGCCTCCTCGTCGCTGAAGAGCGGAAGCTTGAGGCCGTCGTCTTCGTCCTCCTCGATCAGATGCTTCTGCTTGCGCCAGAGGTCGGCCTCGTCCTCGTCGCCGAGGGCGCCGGTGTCGTCGCCGGCGGGAGTACGGCGCGGGGCCTGATACACCGGCGCGTCGGCGGGGACGATGTGCTGGTCGGCCGGCTCCGGAAGCTGCTCGCCGTAGGTGGTCGGCAGGTCGTCCTGCGTTCCGGGAACGTGCTCGTCGCTGACGGGGTCGTTCTCGTAGTCGTCAGGCGCGCACCGATCGAGGTCCTCTTCGCACCCGACATCCCGAACGTCGTGGTCCTGCTCGAAGTAGCCCTGCTCGGTTCGTTCGAGGTGGTTCGGATCGATCTCGTCTCGTTTCATCGGGGGTCACCCTCTCAAGGCGCCGGCGCGTCGAAGCACTGCGCCTATTCCGGTGTCTGGAAGGGATATCCCCGAGCCTGGGGAGGGGTGAAACGAAGCAAGGCCCCGGCGCGATGCCGGGGCCTTGGAGGCTCCTGGTGGACGAGATGGGATTCGAACCCACAACCCCCGGCTTGCAAAGCCGATGCGCTCCCGTTGCGCCACTCGCCCGCTAAGGCGCGTTGCCACGCCGCGAGCAGGGAGTATAGCACGGGCGAACCGTGCGGGCGGGCCTACGCGGCTTCCTCGGCCTTGGCCGACCGGCGTCTGCCGAGCTCCACGGGTGCATCGCCCTGCGCAAGCATGAACAGCGGCGGGAGGACCGGCGGAACGATGACCGTGGTGACGACTACCACGAGCACCACGATCGCGTACACCGTGGGCGAAACGATCCCCATACTGAGGCCGACCGACGCCACGATGAGCCCGACCTCGCCTCTCGGCACCATGCCGACGCCGACGGCGAGCGCCTCGCGCACGCCGCCGCCGAGAGCACCGAGCCCGCATCCGACGACCTTGGTCAGCACGGCGAGGGTCACGAGCGCCAGTCCCGGCAGGAGCACGGCCGGCTTCGCGAAGAGCGCCGGCTGGACCTTCATGCCCGTGACGACGAAGAAGTACGGGACCAGCCACTCGTAGAGGGGCTTGACCCGGGCTTCGAGCTCGAAGCGGTCGCTCGTCTCGGCGAACATCATCCCGGCGAAGAACGCCCCGACGATGCCGGCGAGACCGATCCACTCGGAGAGCGCGGCCATCGCCAGCATCACGATGATCGACACCACGAGCGGAGCGTTCGGGATGTGCAGCTTGTCGAGCCAGTGCGCGTGACGGTTCACGATCTTCGGCGCGATGAAGACCTCGAACCCAAGGAATACCGCCGCCTGCAGGAAGATGAGCCCGATGTGCCAGACGTCGACCCCGCCGCGAACGGAGCCCGTGACGCCCGAGAGCACGAGCATGCCGAGTACGTCGTCGATGACCGCGGCGGCGAGCACGATCCGAGCGGTTCGTGTCGTGATCAGCCCGCGATCAGCAAGAACGCGCGCCGTGATGCCGACGGACGTTGCGACGAGCGCGGTTCCGATGAACAAGGCCTCCGGCCGCGTGAATCCCATGACCGACCCCGCGGCAAAACCGAGCGCCATCGGTGCGATGACTCCGAGCGTGGCCACGATGGTCGCCGTCCGTCCCACCTTGAAGAGCTCGCTGGGCCTCGTCTCGAGGCCGACGGCGAACATGAGGACCACGACGCCCATCGTAGCCACCGTCTCCGCCACCTCGCCCGGCTTCACCAGAGCGAGGACGCCGGGGCCGATGATCACGCCCGCCAGCAGTTCGCCGATGACGGCAGGCTGCCGAAGACGTTCGAATACCTCACCCATGAACTTGCCGGCCGCAAAGATGATCAGCAGGGAGAGGATCATGTGCCCGGTTTCAGTGTGCATCGTCACTCCGATGGATCGCGCGTCGTGCGTTCAGCATGCCCGGCGGCTGTTACGAGGGCGTTTCGACGGGGCGAAAGCTGTTCGACATGTGTCCAACGAGTGAAACGAAGATATCGCGCAGTCGTTCGACCGACGTAACCGCGACGCAACAAACCGTGCCTACCTTCACTTCCGAGGGTGCTCGAATCGGCGTTCTGACCCGCGGAGCGACCAGGAGAACCCTGAACTACCGTCCATACGCCTTCGCCCAATGACGTGCGAGGTGATCCAGGACGGCCCGCCCGTACAAGGAGAGACGGGCGGGAATCCGGACCACCCGGCGGCAGGAGCCGCCGGACCTACACAGGAGGTGGAGGCATGAAGTCATTCTTCGACTTCAGCGCGGTGCGAGGGCGGATGCCCGACATCGCAAAGAGAGCAGCCGTGAGGACGGCGTTGCTCGCTCTGGTCGCTGCTATCGCGTTCGCCCTGCTGGGCGGCATCGCGTTCGGCGACCCGGTCGGTGCGAACTACGGTGGCGCCAACGCGGTCACCGCTGAGGCCGCCGGTTCTCCGACGCTCGCGGAGATCGCCGCGGACGCCGGTACTACCAAGACCGCGATGAACTTCTTCTTCATCATCGTGGGCACGGCACTCATCTTCTTCATGCAGGCCGGCTTCATGCTCGTGGAAACGGGCTTCTGCCGTTCCAAGAACGCGGCACACGTGGCGATGACGAACTTCGTCATCTTCGCCGTCGGTGCGCTGGCCTACTGGGCGATCGGTTTCGCCCTGCAATTCGGTTCGCTCGGCGCCTTCTTCTGGGCCCCCGGCTCCGAGGCACTGCTGACGGGTGATGCCGTCAAGGTCGCCGGACAGGCGATCGCAGGCACCAAGGGCTTCCTCACCGGCTCGCTCATGGACGGTACCTACGACCCGGGCGTGTTCGCGTTCTTCCTCTTCCAGCTCGTGTTCATGGACACCGCCGCGACGATCGTCACCGGCGGCATGGCTGAGCGCTGGAAGTTCTCCTCGTTCATCCCGTTCGGCATCTTCATGGGCGCACTGGTCTACCCGATCTACGGCATGTGGGTCTGGGGCGGCGGCTGGCTCGCCTCCCTCGGCGCCAACTTCGGCCTCGGCCACGGCGTCGTCGACTTCGCGGGCTCGTCGGTCGTCCACGCGGTCGGTGGTTTCGCCGCCCTCGCAGGCGCGATGGTGCTCGGCCCGCGTCTCGGCAAGTTCAAGGAGGACGGCACCCCGGTCGCCATCCCGGGTCACCACATCCCGATGGCCATCCTGGGTTGCATCGTTCTCGTGTTCGGCTGGTTCGGCTTCAACGGCATGTCGACCCTGGCCGCCACGGACCTGCGCTTCCCGATCATCATCGGCAACACGATGCTTGCTGCCGCCGCCGGATGCCTCAGCGCCATGTTCCTGGTGTGGCGCCTGTGGGGTAAGCCGGATCCGTCCATGGCGGTCAACGGCATGCTTGCCGGTCTCGTCGCCATCACCGCCCCCTGCGCGTTCGTCGCGCCGTGGGCCGCTGTACTCATCGGCCTCATCGCTGGGCTCATCGTCGTCGGCTCCGTCGTCTTCATCGAGCGCGTGCTCAAGGTCGATGACCCGGTGGGAGCATCGTCGGTGCACGGTGTGAACGGTGTGTGGGGCATGATCGCTCTCGGCCTGTTCGCTGACGGTACCTATGGTGCTGGATGGAACCTGGTCGACGGGCCGGTCACGGGCCTCTTCTACGGCGACGCGGGTCAGCTCGTCGCACAGGTGATCGCGGCTGTCGTGGTGTTCGCCTGGGCCTTCGGCATGCACTACGTCTTCTTCAAGGCACAGAGCTTCGTCATGGGCCTGCGTTCCTCCGAGGCCGATGAACTCGCTGGCCTCGACGCCACCGAGATGGGGCTGCTCGCCTATCCGGACTTCGCCGGCAGCGGCGCCCTCGGCGCCGGCTCGCAGACCGAGTCCGAGCCCCAGCATCCGTCCGAGAGGGCTCACAAGCCCGTTGGGAGTGAAGCATAGATGAAAGGCATCGAAGCCGTTATCCGGCCCGATCGCCTCGAGGCGGTCAAGGAGGCACTCGTCGGCCTCGGCCACGCGGGCCTGACCGTCTACGAAGTCAAGGGCCACGGTGTTCAGAAGGGCATCGTGCAGCAGTGGCGCGGCGAGGAGTACACGATCGACCTCCTGCCGAAGGTCTCGGTCATGGCCGTCGTTCACGACCATGAGGTCACCGATGCGGTCGACGCGATCGTCAAGGCCGCTCGCACGGACAAGATCGGCGACGGCAAGATCTTCGTCACGCCGGTCGAGCAGACCATACGCATTCGTACCGGCGAGAGCGGCCCCGAAGCGCTCTAAGTCCGTACGACGGCGTCACAGTAGGAAGGGGCGGGCCCGCTTGGGTCCGCCCCTTCCTCATGCCGCCCCTCCGACAAAGACGATCTACTCCCGAACGAACGAACGCACCGGGCGTCTTCGCGCGCGGTGCGTTCGAGAGCGTTTGCGTAACCGGGACGGCCTTCGCTTCGCTCCAGGTACCCCCGAATGAGGGGTGCGAATGCGAGGACGACTCTCGGTCTGACGACCGTATCCTCAGCTTTACCTGCAGCTTCTGCCCGAAGCGGAGCGGCCTCGGATCCTACACCTGCATTCCGAAGCGCGGGGAAAGCGCTCCGGCTGAACCGACGAACCAGTGACGTACGAACCGACTCTCAGCGAAAGATGCCGCTCCTGGATCTTCATCTGCCATCCCGGTATTCGCCATTTGAAGGTGCGGCGACCTGCGCCGCCACTGTGCCTATACCCTGGTCCACCGGGGCGTTCTTTCTTATTGAGACAAGCGGCGGCTATGCGGAGTCGGCGGTGCCTAATCCGGCGCGCTTGCGATGAGCGGCAGGAATAGCGCTACTGGAGGGCGTCGATGCCGGCCTTGAGCTCTTCGGTGGTCTTCTCCCCGACCGCCTGGCTGCCGACGATGCCGTCGGAGTTCACGTACGTGAAGTGCGGCACGTACTGAACGCCGAGCTTGGTTGCGAGCTCTGTAGCTGCGGGATCGCTCCCGTCCACGTTGAGCCTGCGGAACTCGACCTTACCCTCGTACTGCTTCTTCAGCCCCTCGACCAGGGGCTCCATCTTCTTGCACGAGGGTCAAGTCGGCGTGTAGAACTCGATGAACACCGGTTTGCCGTCGGTTTGGACGGTGGGCTGCTGGCTGGTCTGTTCGCTGCTGTCGACCTGGCCGGTGTATGCCTGAATACCCTGGGAGAAGTGCTTGATGTTGGTGAAACCCATGGCCTTCATCGCGTCGACGGCCGTTTGTGATCGCGCACCGGTAGCGCAATACACGACGTACGTCGCATTGCGGTCCCAGTTCTTGGCTGCGGTCTCGATCGTGCCGACCGGCACGTTGACAGCACCCGGGATGCGTCCCATCTGGAACTCGGCGGGCTCGCGAACGTCGATGATTTGCGCTCCCGCCTCGCGGGCTTTGTCGACTCCGGCGGAATCGACGGTGACGATGCCGCCTCCGCCCGTCGGCCTCAGCAGAGCAAACAGTACAATCGCAGCTACGGCCGCAACTGCGATCCAGACTACGTGCTTCGGTTTCATGGGTTCCTCTCGCAAAGAACGACTCGCCCAACATACCCCACAGGGTATCTCGCAAGCAAGGCCCATTCCAGCTCACTCGGGAATAGAGACTACGCACGTCAACTGAGCAAACGCCTCGCCGACTCTCGCCGATCCGGAGGTGCCAGTGCCGGACCCCGCCGCACAGCGGCCGGACCAGCCTTTTCGTGCCGAGCTACTGAGCCTCGAGCGCCTGACTGCCGAAGCGCGCGATCTCGCGACGACCCAGGACGCTCGGGTCCAGGAAAGGCCGGCAACGATACCGCTGCTGCCACTGCTCGAGGTCGCTGCGGCGGCGCTTGCGGCGGACAACGTCGAGCTCGCGGCATTCAGCCGGGAGCAACGTGCGGTCTCACCCGCGGCCGAGTGGCTGCTTGACAACTACTACCTGATCGAAGAGCAAGTCCTCGCGGTCCGTCGCGATCTCCCCACCGACTACGGCGTCGAGCTCCCGCGACTGCAGTCGGGTGCGCTCGAGGGATACCCGCGCGTGTACGAGGTCGCCTGCGACCTGCTCTCCCACACTGACTCGCGCCTCGACGACGAGGCTCTCCACGCGTTCGTCGAGGGCTTCCAAGAGGTGGACACGCTGACCATCGGCGAGGCGTGGGCGATTCCCATCATGCTCCGCGTCGCGCTCGTAGAGAACCTCCGACGCCTCTCGCGCGCGGTCGTCGACGCGCTTCGGGCCGAACGCTCGGCCGATGCGATCGCCGAGAAGCTGATCCTGACGGCCCAGGACGACCCAGGCTCGCTGCCGGACGTGCTCGGTGAACTCGATGGGCGCACCGCGGACGCCCCCGTCGCGTTCTGGGCCCGCCTCGCTCAGCGCCTCGGCGACCTCGAGGGGCAGGCCCCGCTCATCGGCGACTGGCTTGAGAGCCGGCTCAAGGGCAGGGGCTTCGACCTCGAGCGAGCGGCGATCGAGGAGCAGCAGGCGCAAGCGTCCGACCAGGTTTCCATCGCGAACTCGGTAAGCTCGATCCGATGGCTCGATGCCGCTGACTGGAACACCTTCTTCGAGTCCGTCAGCGCCGTAGAGCGCATCCTGAGGCTAGACCCGGCAGGCGTCTACAAGCACATGGCGTTCGCCAGCCGAGACCGGTACCGCCACGCCGTCGAGGTGCTCGCCGAGCGCAGCACGTATGCCGAGACCGCCGTCTCGGAGCTCGTCGTCGGGATGTCGGAGGCCGCACTCGTCACCGATCCGGCGAACGAAGCCAAGGGCCATGTGGGATGGTGGCTCATGTCCGGCGGGCGCCTCGAGTTCGAGAAGCGCATCGGGTACCGGCCGACCAACCGGGAACGCCTCTACCGAGGCGTGTTGCTCGAGTCAGGCCTCACGTTTTGGATCTTCCTCTTGCTGACGACCGTCGTGCTGATCGCGGCGCTGACCGCGCTCGCGGTCCTCGGAGGTGCCTCGACGTGGCAGATCGTGCTCCTGGTGGGCAGCGCGCTCGTGCCCGCCGGTGACCTCGGTCTCGCTGTCGCGAACCGGCTTTCGGCACTGATCTATCCGCCAAAGGTCCTGCCAAAGCTCGACTACACCGCGCCGGTCTCCGACTCGCACCGGACGATCGTGGTCGTCCCCGCCCTTCTGTCGTCGGTGGGCGCTGCGCAGGACGTTCTCGAGAACCTCGAGGTCACCTATCTCGCGAACCGCGACCCCAACATCGCGTTCGGCCTCGTGGGTGACTTGAAGGCCGCGGACACCCAGACGCTGCCTACTGATGCCGAGATCATCGAGGCCTCTGAGATCGGCGTGAGCCGGCTGAACGACCGCTATGAGGCCGAGCATGGTGTCCGGCCTTTCTATTTGTTCGTGCGCGCGCGTACGTATAACGAGGGCGAACGGGGTTGGATGGGCTGGGAGCGCAAGCGAGGCGCCCTGCTCGAACTCGCCCGCTTCCTGACGGGCGAAGGCGAGACGACCTTCGCCTACGTCGACGGCGACATGCAGTTCCTGCGCAGCGTCGCGTTCGTCTTGACGCTCGACTCCGACACGATCCTTCCGAGGGACGGAGCGCGCCGGCTCATCTCGACCATCGCACACCCGCTCAACCGCGCACGCCTGAACTCGAGAGATCCTCGCGTGAAGCGGGGCTACGGCCTCGTGCAGCCCCGCGTCAGCATGACGATCACGGGTGTGAGTCGAAGCCCCTTCGCCCAGATGTACTCGGGCCCGACCGGCATCGACCCGTACGCGACGGCCGCCTCCGACACCTACCAGGACGTCTTCTCGGAGGGCTCCTTCACGGGGAAGGGCATCTTCGAGGTCGCCGTGTTCGAGACCGTCCTCGAGGGGCGCTTCCCCGAGAACTCGCTCCTCTCGCACGACCTCATCGAGGGCTCTCTGCTCCGCACGGCTCTCGCGAGCGACATCGAAGTCCTCGACCACTACCCCTCGAACTACCTCACGGCCAGCTGGCGGCTGCACCGCTGGGTGCGCGGCGACTGGCAGACGCTCCCCTGGCTCGCCGCGGCCGTGCGTGACCAGCACGGCGCGTGGACACCGAACCCGCTCAACAGCATCAGCCGATGGAAGATCGTCGACAACCTTCGGCGATCGTTGGCCGCGCCGACGACCTTCCTGCTCTTCACGTTGGGCTGGGCGCTGCTTCCCGGACCCGCCCTGTGGTGGCCGCTCGTCGGGCTGCTCGTGGTGTTCTTCCCTGCGTACTTCTCGCTCGCCGATTCGATCCTGTTCCGGCCGAAGTCGGTAAGCTTCGCATCGTCCGCCCCGTCGCTGCTGAGCGACTTCGCGCTCGACACGCAACGGGGCGCCTTCGCGCTGGCCATGCTCCCGCACCAGGCGTGGCTGATGCTCGACGCGATCGTCCGGGCCCTCTGGCGGATGATGGTCACCCGGCGCGGGCTGCTCGAATGGGAGACGGCCGCCGACGCCGAAGCCCGCGCGGGCACCCGCCCGCGTGCGTTCTGGCGGGTCATGGGCGTGCAATCGGTGCTCGGCGCGGTGCTCGTCATCGGCGCAGCGGTTCTCGAGCCGGTGCGGCTCGTGGTCGCCGCCCCCTTCGGCATCCTGTGGGTCACGGCCCCTTGGATCGCCTGGTGGGCATCGATGCCGCGCCCGGTGCGCGAACCTGTGCCGCTGACGGACGAGGACCGCGCGTTCCTGAGGCGTACCACGCGCAAGACGTGGCGCTTCTACGACACATTCGTGACGTCGGAAGGACACTATCTCGCCCCCGACAACTTCCAGGAGGATCCGAAAGGCGAGATAGCCTGGCGCACGTCGCCGACGAATGTCGGGCTCCAGCTCATGGCGTACTTGAACGCCTACGACCTCGGCTACGTCTCGCTCGTCTCGCTCGTGGAGCGGACGTCGGCGACGCTCGCGACGCTCGCCGGCCTCGAACGCTGGCGCGGGCACTTCTTCAACTGGTACGACATCCGCACGCTCGACCCGCTTCGGCCGAACTACATCTCGACGGTGGACAGCGGCAACCTCGCCGGGCATCTGCTCGTTCTCAGGATGGGACTGCTCGAAGCGTCCGAATCGCCCTTGCTCGGGCCGCAGATCCTGCCCGGTATCCGAGACACGGTGCACCTCGCGCTCGAGGACGTCGTGCTCGAGCGTGAGCAGCTCGGGCCCACAGACTCCGTGCGCGAGCTGCGCGACGCGCTCGAGGAGTTGGCGCGTACGGCCTCGCTGACCGAGCCCCCGCACGAGCTCGGCGGTTGGGTCGCCGTCCTGCAGCGACTCGACGCGATGGCCGCCGAAGCCGACGCAGCGCTCAGCCGCATCTCCGGGACCGAGCAGCCCGCGACGCCGGGTGAGCCGCGACCGTGGCCGTCGATGCCGCTGGAGCGGGTCCGCTCCTCGGTGGCGGACGCGGTGAGGTCCGTCAGAGGGCCGCTCGTGCTGCTCGGCGCGCTGGCACCGTGGGCCCCACTCGTCGGCGAGGCCCCGCTCAACGCGCGCGCTCACCACGAGCTCTCGCCGCTGCTCTCGGCGGTCCCAAGCCTGGTCGGGCTGGCCGAAGGGCTCGACATCGCTCTGGCCACCCTCGACACGCTGGCCGAAGGCGCGGATGGCGCCCTCGCCGAATGGTCGGCCGCGGTCGCCGACGGGATACGGGGCGCGCGACCACAGGCGAGCGAGCTTCTCGCGCGACTGCGCCTCGATGCCGACATCGCTCGCGAGATGTGGGAGCACACCGATTTCCGGCTCCTCTACGACGAGCAGCGCAAGCTCTTCTCCATCGGCCTCAACCTCGCCGAAGGCCGTCTCGACCCCTCCTACTACGACCTGCTTGCGAGCGAATGCCGCCTGGGCAGCTATCTGGCGGTCGCGAAGGGCGACATCCCGCAGGAGCACTGGTTCCGGCTCGGCCGGCCGCTCACGCAGACCTCGTGCGGACGTGGGCTCGTGAGCTGGAGCGCGTCGATGTTCGAGTACCTGATGCCGCTGCTCGTGATGGAAGACGTCGAGAACTCCCTGCTCGGCGCGACATACCGCACCGTGGTGTGCACGCAGATCGAGTACGCGGCGCAGCGAGGCGTGCCCTGGGGCGTCTCGGAGTCCGCGTTCAACGCGAAGGACGCCGAACTCATCTACCAGTACCAGGCGTTCGGCGTCCCCGGTCTCGGGCTCAAGCGGGGGCTCTCCGAAGACGTCGTGGTGGCGCCGTACGCGTGCGTGCTGGCGTTACCGATCGAGCCGTCCTCGGTGGTCGGCAACTTGCGCGCCCTTTCGGAGGAGGGCGCCGAAGGCCGCTGGGGCTACTTCGAAGCGATCGACTACACCCCCGGTCGCGTGCCCGCCGGCAAGACCCGCGCGATCGTGAAGTCGTACTTCGCCCACCACCAGGGCATGGTGTTCGTCGCCATCGGCAATCAGCTCTTCGAGGGCAAGATGCGCGACCGCTTCCACGCCGATCCCATCGTCGCTTCGGCCGATCTGCTGCTGCAGGAGCGCGTGCCCCGACACCCCGAGCTCGTGAGTCCGCACGTCGAGGAGGTCCGCTTCGTGCGGTCGGTGCGCGAGCTTCCGCCACCGGTGACGCGCTCGTACCCGACCGCCGAGACGCCCGTTCCGGCGACGCACTTCCTGTCCAACGGTCGCTACTCGGTCATGGTGACGAACAGCGGCGGCGGCTACTCGCGTTGGAGGGACGTCGCGGTCACCCGCTACCGCGAGGACGTCACGCGCGACTGGTGGGGCAGCTTCTTCTTCATCCGCGACGTCGATACCGGCGAGGTCTTCTCGGCGCCGCATAATCCGCACAAGAAGAGGCCCGACGATTACCACGTCATCTTCGCCCCCGACAAGGCCGAGTTCCGTCGCACGGACGGCACTCTCGAGACCTCGGTCGAGGTGGCGGTCTCCCCCGAGGACGACGTCGAAGTCAGGCGCATCGTCATCGCGAATCACGGCCGGCAGGTCCGGCGCATCGAGGTCACCTCGTATTTCGAGATCGCGCTCGCGGACCAGCGCGCCGACCAGGCGCACAAGTCGTTTTCCAATCTGTTCGTCGAGACCGAGGTGCTCGCTGACTCGAAGGCGATCCTCTTCACGCGCAGGCCGAGGAGTTCCGAAGAGGAGCGGGCGTGGGGGCTTCACCTGGCCGCGTGCGAGATCGAGGACTGCGACTGGTCGTTCGAGACCGACAGGGCGGCGTTCGTGGGCAGGACGCGCCTGATCGACGACCCGGCATGCTTGAAGAGCGACGGACCTCTCGGACGCTCCCAAGGGGCCGTGCTCGATCCGTGCGCTGCCATCCGGATCCCGGTGGAGATCCAGCCGGGCGAGACCTCCAGGATGGTGTTCGCCACAGGCATCGCCGACGATCGCGAATCGGCGATTCGGCTGTGCGAGAAGTACCGCGACCCGCGCGGAGCTCAGCGCGCCGTGGACCTCGCCTGGACCGCCGCACAGTTGGAGCTGCGAGACCTCGGCATCAACCCGTCCGAGGCGATCGTGTTCGAGAGACTGGCGTCGCGGCTTCTGCTCACCGATCCGTACTCCCCACTCAAGACGAAGACATCGGTGGAGAACGGCCTGCCGATCTCGGGGCTGTGGTCCATCGGCATCTCCGGCGACAAGCCGATCCTGCTCGTCACGGTCAAGGAGCTCGAACACACGCCGCTCGTTCGGCAGGCGCTCCTCGCGCACCAGTACTGGCGACACAAGGGGCTCTCTGCCGACCTCGTGGTCGTCAACATGCGGCCTTCGGGCTACTCGGACGAGCTCGAGGGGCGCTTGCGGCTGCTCGTCCGGACCGGACACGCGCTCCAGCTGCTCGACAAGCCCGGGGGCGTGTTCCTGCGCCAGTGCGACCACATGCACCCCGATGTCTGGACACTGCTGCAGTCGGTCGCGCGCGCGCGGCTCGACGGCGAGGCCGGGACGATCGAACTCCAGCTCAGCGTCCAAGGGAAGCGTCCCGAAGAACCCGACGCCCTCATCCCGACGGAGGGCCCACGCGACGACACCTCGCCACCGTTCGTGCGCCCGGAGCTCAAGTACGACAACGGCCTCGGGGGTTTCGACGCCGAGACGGGCGACTACGTCATCGTCCTCGAGGACGAGCGCGCCACCCCGGCTCCGTGGATCAACGTCATGGCCAGCCGCGACTTCGGCGCGATGGTCTCGGAAGCCGGCGTCGGAACCACCTGGGCACTCAACAGCCACGAGAACCGCATCACCACCTGGAACAACGATCCCGTGTCCGACGGCTCGGGCGAAGCGCTCTACCTCCGTGATGAGGACTCCGGCGAGTTCTGGTCCCCCACCCCGTTGCCCGCCCGTGACGGAGAGCCCTACGTCGTCCGTCACGGCAAGGGCGTCACGCGTTTCGAGCACACGAGCCACGGGATCAGGCAGGAGCTCGACTGGTTCGTCTCCATGCGTCACCCGGTTCGCATCGTCAGGCTTCGGGTCACCAATTTGACGAAACGCCGTCGCCGGATCTACGCGACGCAGTTCGTCGAGTGGGTGCTCGGCAGTTCGCGCAGCAAGTCCCAGCAGGTCGTCGTGACGTGGTACGACGAGGACAGCGAGATCCTCACCGCGCACAACCACTACAACATCGACTTCCCGGGTCGGAGCGCGTTCGTCGCGTGCACGATGCCGCTCCACTCGTTCACGGCGAGCCGCAAGGAATTCATCGGCCGAAACAGGGCACCGTCAGATCCCGCCGCCATGCACCGAAAGGGCTTGGGCGGCATCTGCGGCAGGTATCACGACAACTGTGGCGCGCTGATGACGCCGCTCGTGGTCGAAGCGGGCGAGTCCGCCGAGGTGAGCTTCCTGCTCGGCCAGACGGGCGAGCTCGACGAGGCGCGCGACATCGTGCGGCGGTTACGCGAGCCTGGGGCCATCGACGCCGAGCTCGAGCATGCGACCGGGTTCTGGCGCGATCTACTCGGCACGGTGGAGGTCTCCACGCCCGATCCGCGACTCGACCTGCTCGTCAACGGCAACCTGCTCTACCAGGCGACGGCGTGCAGGTTGTGGGGGCGCACCGCGACCTACCAGTCCAGCGGCGCCTTCGGGTTCAGGGACCAGCTGCAGGACGTCATGGCGTTGCTGCTCTCGCGCCCCGAGCTCGTGCGAGAACAGATCCTCGAAGCATCGCGCCACCAGTTCCCAGAAGGTGACGTCCAGCACTGGTGGCAGCCGTACTCGGGACGCGGCGTTCGGACGCACATCACCGACGACCGGCACTGGCTTCCACTCGTGGTCGCGGAGTACATCGAGGCCACGGGGGATGTCAGCGTGCTCGACGAGATGACCCCGTTCATCGAGGGGCCACCGTTGCCGCTCGAGCAGGAGGACCTCTACATCCAGCCCGTTCAGGGAGAACCCGCGAGCGTCTACGAACACTGCCTGCGGGCCGTCGAGACCGGTCGGCCCGTCGGCGAGCACGGTCTGCCACTCATGGGCGGCGGCGACTGGAATGACGGCATGAACCGAGTGGGGCGCGAAGGTCGCGGCGAGAGCGTCTGGCTCGCGTGGTTCCTCGCCTACGTGCTCGACCGCTTCGCGCCGATCTGCGAGTTCAAGGGCGAAGCCGAGCGCGCCGAGGAGTTTCGGCAGTGGTCCGACCGGCTTGCCGAGGCCGTCGAGCGAACCTCTTGGGACGGAGCCTGGTACCGGCGCGCGTACTTCGACGACGGCACGCCGCTCGGGACGAGGGCTGCCGAAGAGGCCCGGATCGACGCGATCGCGCAGGCTTGGGCGGTCATCTCGGGCAAGGGCGATCCGGAACGCGCTCAGGAGGCGCTCGACTCGGTCGAGGAGAAGCTCGTTCGCCGCGAGGACGGGCTCATCGCGTTGCTGACGCCACCGTTCGACAAGATGGAGGAGGACCCGGGCTACATCAAAGGCTACGTGCCGGGCGTCCGGGAGAACGGCGGGCAGTACACGCACGCTGCGCTCTGGGTGGCGCTCGCCAGTCTCCTCCTGGGTGACGGCGATGCGGGCGTCTCGCTGCTCCAGCTCATCAACCCCGTCATGCACGGCTCGACGCCCGAAGATGTCGAGCGCTACAAGGTGGAACCCTACGTCGTGGCCGCCGATGTCTACTCGACGCCGCCACACGTCGGCCGCGGCGGATGGACCTGGTACACCGGTTCGGCTGCGTGGTTCTACCGCGTGCTCGTGACGTGGCTCCTCGGCCTCAAACTCACGCACTCCGACGGAGTTCCACTCCTGAGGATCGACCCGACGATCCCGAAGTCGTGGCAGTCCTTCGACATGACGTACCGCCGTGGACGGACGACGTGGCGGATCGTCGTGAACAACCCTCGCGACGTGAACACCGGCGTCGCGCGTGTCGTACTCGACGGCGAAGAGATGGCCGACCTCATCGTGCCCCTTCACGACGACGGCTTCGAGCACGAGGTCGTCGTGTGGATGCTGGGCGGCTAGCGCGGCTCCGGCCCCGAGCCGCCTTCAGCCCCGCTCCCTCGGCATCCGCAGCAACCTGGCGTTGATCGCCACGACCACCGTCGACGCCGCCATGAACGCCGCCCCGACCGCTGGCGTGAGCAAGATGCCCCACCCTGCCGCCACGCCGGCCGCGAGCGGGAGAGCGATGACGTTGTAGCCGGTCGCCCAGACGAGGTTCTGCACCATCTTGCGCCACGTGCGCCGGGACAGCTCCACCACGTCGGCGACGTCGGCCGGATCGCTTCGCACGAGCACGATGTCGGCTGTCTGGATGGCGACGTCGGTGCCGGCGCCGACCGCGATGCCGAGATCGGCGGCCGCAAGGGCGGGTGCGTCGTTGACGCCGTCGCCTGTCATGCCGACCCGCCGTCCCTCCGCACGCAGGCGCTGCACTTCGGCGGCCTTGTCTTGCGGCCGAACGCCAGCGATCACGCGATCGATGCCGAGCTGCCTGCCGACTGCTTGAGCGACGTGCTCGTTGTCGCCGGTGAGCATCACGGCCTCGATTCCCATGGCGCGCAGGCGCTTGACCGCATCCGCCGCCGAGGGCTTGACCGCATCGGCAAGCCCTATCGCCGCGACTGCAGCACCGTCGGCGACCACGACCGCCACCGTTCGGGCGTCGTCCTGAAGCGCCTTCGCCTCGCGCGGGACCGCGATGCCGAAGGCGTCGAGTCCAGCGGGCGACACGACGGCGATCTCGATTCCATCGACGGTCGCGCGCGCGCCGGCCCCCGGTATCGACTCGAAGCCCTCGGCGCCTAGGCCGTGGCTCGAGCCCGCGTCCGCGACGATCGCCTGGGCGATCGGGTGCTCGGAGTGCGTCTCGACGGCCGCCGCGACACGCAACGCGTATTCGCGGTCCCAACCCTCGGCCAGCGCGATCACGTCCGTCACGCCGAATCGCCCTTCGGTGAGCGTTCCGGTCTTGTCGAACACCATGACATCGAGGTCGTGCGCCGACTCGAATCCGGTGCGGTCGCGGATGAGGACGCCCGTGCCAGCGGCAAGTGCGGTGGACACCGCGACGACGAGCGGGATCGCGAGCCCGAGCGCGTGCGGGCAGGCGATCACGACGACCGACACCGTCCTCTCGAGCGCGAAGGCGACCGGCGACCCGATGACGACCAGCCAGGCGACGAGCGTCAACAACCCTGCGCCGAGCGCAACGAACACGAGTGCCGTCGCCGCCTTGTCCGCGAGCCGCTGCGTCCTCGACTTGCTCTCCTGCGCCTCACGGACGAGCCGAACGACCTGCGAAAGGAAGCTCTCCTCGCCCGTGCGCGTGACGACGACCGTGAGCGAGCCGGTTCCATTGACCGAGCCGCCGACAACCCCATCGCCAGCCGCGCGTTTCACCGGCATCGACTCGCCGGTGAGCAGCGATTCGTCGACCGCCGAAGCGCCTTCGGCGACCTCGCCGTCGGCCGGGACGCGCTCCCCCGGCCGCACGAGCACGCGGTCGCCGATCGCGAGCGACTGCGTGGGCACATCGGTGACGCTCCCGTCTTCGGCGAGCTTGTGTGTCATGCCGGGGACGAGACGCGCGATCGCCTCGACGGCGCTCGAGGCGCTCATCACCGAGCGCATCTCGATCCAGTGGCCGAGCAGCATGACGTCGACCAGCGTCGCGAGCTCCCAGTACACCGGCTCGCCCTCGAGCCCAAAGGCGATCGCCGCACTGTACGCGTACGCTGTCGTGATGCCTACCGCGACGAGCGTCATCATGCCGAGGGAGCGGGACCGGACCTCGTCGACAAGTCCCGTGAGAAACGGCCAACCGCCGTAGAAGTAGATGACCGTCGCAAGCCCGAACACGACCCACGAGTCGCCTGGGAAGCTTACGTGCGGCAGACCGAGGAGTTCGAGCGGCATCGGCGAGATCACGATGATCGGGACGGTGAGCGCCAGGCAGATCCAGAAGCGCGTGCGGAAGACCGCGGCGTGGTCGGCGTGCCCCGCATGGCCACCGTGGTCGCCATGCTCGGTCATCGGAACTTCGGCCGCGTCGTGCTCGGCGCTGTCCTGCGCCGTGTGATCGCCCATCGGCGCCGGGTGTCCCTCGTGAGCTGCGTGATGATCGGCCATGGCCGACGACTCCCGAATGTCGGGGAAAGAACGCCTATATCCTTCCCGAACACCGCGATCGGAGGAACCATGACCCGGTTCGAGAACGATGAGGCGCAGAGCCACCCGCTTGTGACGGAGATGGGCGTCGGGACCTACTACTGGTGCCAGTGCGGTAAGACGAGGACGGTCCCGTACTGCGACGGCTCGCACGCCGGAAGCGGAGTCATGCCGCTGGAGTTCGAGCTCACGCAAGAGGGCACGCTCGCGATCTGCAACTGCGGCCTCACCGGGACACCGCCGTTCTGCGACGGCTCACACGCGAAGATCGAGTAGGCGGTGCAGCCCCGAGGCGGTCAGGGAAGATCGCCCGAAAACCAATGAACGCCCCAGCGGCTCCTTGGCAGCACTGGGGCGTTCATTCCTGAGTTAGTATGCGGTCACTATACAGCATGTCGCGTGATTGTGCGCACAAATACACCCGCGAACGCGAAGAAGCCCCGCGGGTCAGCAGGGCTTCCTTGATCTCATGGTGGGCCCGACTGGATTCGAACCAGTGACCTCACGGTTATCAGCCGTGCGCTCTAACCAACTGAGCTACGGGCCCGCAGACGCAGAAACGCCTGTGTACCTTACCCAAGCCCTGCGCAAGCGTCAATCGCGTGCGCGCCTCATGCTTCGGACAGGACGCTCACCAGAACGCGCCTCGTCCGCGGCCCGTCGAATTCGGCAAAGTAGATGCCCTGCCACGTCCCAAGCGCCATGCGGCCCTCCACGATCGGGACGACTTCGGAAGCTCCCACGAGCGAGGACTTCAGGTGCCCGTCCGAGTTGCCCTCGACGTGGCGCCACCCCGCGTGACGCGGGGCGACTCGCTCGAGGCCGTCGAGGAGATCGCGCACGACATCGGGATCCGCGTTCTCATTGATCGTGATCGCCGCTGTCGTGTGCGGGCAGTACACGAGCACCGCGCCGTCGCTGACGCCGGACTCGGAAACCGCGCGCGCGACTTCGGCGGTGATGTCGATGAACTGCTCTCTGTGCTGCGTCCGGACCTCGAATCGCATCCGAAGCCTCCTCGCTCCCATCGCCTATCATACGGCCGACGGGTAGGTATCCGGTACGCGACGAAAGCGAGTCACTGTGGTCCGTGTCGAAATCGCAGGGCTGAGCCTGGATCCCCGCAACAACCAGCCCGTCCTCATCCTGCGGCCGCTCGAAGGTGGCGACTACGACGACCGCCTGCTCCCCATCTGGATCGGGCACGCCGAAGCCGCGGCGATCGTCATGGCCATCGAGGGCGAGGAGCCCCCACGGCCGATGACGCACGACCTCATGCGCTCGGTCATCGAGTCGCTCGACGCGATCGTGGAACGCGTCGAGATCACCCGCGTCGAAGAAGGCACCTTCTACGCCGCCCTCATCCTCCACGCCGAAGAGCGTCTGCGCGCCGTCGATGCGCGCCCGTCGGACTCCATCGCGCTCGCGGTCCGTGTAGGGTGCCCCATCTTCGTTGCCGAACCCGTCCTCGCGGAGGCCTCGGTGCCGGTCTCGATGGTCGAGACACAGGAAGCCGAGCCCGAAGAGGAAGTGCAGGAAGAACAGATCGAGGAGTTCCGCGAGTTCCTCGAGAACGTCAATCCGGCGGACTTCCAGGAGTAGGCGGGTCCGTCCTTCGCCCGCGCGCCTTCAAGACCGATCGGGGATCAGTTGCCCCTGGGCTACTCGTACCGGAGCGCGGTGATCGGATCGAGCCTGCTCGCCCTCCACGCGGGATACACGCCGAAGAACACGCCGACGGCCGCCGAGAAGAAGAACGCGATCACCACCGCCCACCACGTGATCTCCGTCGGCACGACCGACTGCAGTGCGAGCGCCCCGAGCCACCCGATCGCGATGCCGACGAGTCCCCCGGTGACCGAGAGCACGACCGCCTCGATCACGAACTGGCTCATGATGTCGTAGGTCCGAGCGCCAACAGCCTTGCGGATGCCGATTTCGCGCGTACGCTCCGACACGCTCACCAGCATGATGTTCATGATTCCGATGCCGCCGACCAGCAGCGAGATGCCCGCGATGCCCGCGAGCATCACCGTCAGCGTGCCGAGGATCTGGGTGAGCAGCCCGAGCGTCTCCTCCTGCGTGAAAACGGTGAATTCATCGCCGAACCGAGGTCGCAGGATCTTCTCGATCTGCGGCTTCATCGCTTTAACATCTTCGGCCTCCGGCGCCTTGAGGATGATCGATGACAGGTCGCTTGTGCCGAACAGGCGCTGAGCCGTCGTCGCAGGCATGTAGACCGCGTTGTCCTGATCGCCCGTGAGGGAGCCGCCCTGCGCCTCTATCGAACCGATCACCTTGAAGCGCTGCCCGTTGACCGTGAGCTCGCGCCCGACCGCGTTCTGGCCGCCGAACAGCTCTTGCCGTGGACCGTCACCCAAGACCAGGACGCGCTCCCCGCTCACGTACTCCCCCCGGTTGTAGTGACGCCCGGTGTTGTACGTGCTGTTGAAGACCTGGTCGCCCTGGTCATTGCCACCAGTGACCGAGGCGCGGAACGTCCGGTTGCCGTACTTCAGCGTCGCCTGGCCCTGGATGACCGGCACCACGACGGTCCCCGCCGGCAGTCTCCGCCGAAGCGTTTCGGCGTCCTCCATCTTGAAGCGCTTCCTGATGTCGGCGCCGCCGCCTCCCGGACCGCCGCCCTCGCTGAAGTCCCCCGGCAGCGCGAAGAGAAGGTTGGAGCCGAGACCCTCGATCGAGCCGGTGATGTCGCGCTGCACGCCCGATCCGATGGCGACGAGCAGGATGACCGCCGCGACGCCGATGATCACGCCGAGCATGGTGAGTGCGCTCCTCACCTTGTTGGCGTTGAGCGCACGCAGAGCGATCCGGAAGCTCTCCACGAAGTTCATCGCGCGGCTCCGTCGTCTGAGTCGGGGCGGACCCCGGAGTTCCCATTCACCCAGACGTTCTCAACGTGCTCGGGAACGGCGCCGCTTCTCAGCGCCTCGAGCTCGGCGCGAGCATCGACCCGTTTCTCGACCTGCTCTTCCGAGATAATCCGGCCGTCACGGATGTGAACGATCCTCTGGGCGTGCCGGGCCACGCGATCGTCGTGAGTTACGAGCACGACCGTTATGCCCTCACGATTCAGGCCCTGGAGGATATCCATCACTTCGACGCCGGAGCGGGAATCGAGGTTGCCGGTCGGTTCGTCGGCCAGCACGATCGATGGGGCGGTCACAAGGGCGCGAGCGATGGCGACGCGCTGCTGCTGGCCGCCGGAGAGCTGATTCGGCATGTGCTTGAGGCGGTCGCCCAGACCGACCCGCTCGAGCGCCTCGGACGCGCGCTTCGTGCGATCGCTGGCGGCCACCCCCGCGTAGACGAGCGGGAGCTCGACGTTCGCCATCGCCGTCGTTCGGGCCAGCAGGTTGAACGACTGGAACACGAAGCCGATCCTCCGATTGCGGACCGTCGCGAGTTCGTTGGCCGACATGTTCGAAACGTCCTGGTCTTCGATCGTGACAGTCCCCGTCGTCGGGCGGTCGAGAAGGCCGATGATGTGCATGAGCGTCGACTTGCCGGACCCGGACGGCCCCATGATGGCGAGCATCTCGCCTTCGTGAACTGCCATGTCGACGCCATCGAGGGCTCGGACTTCGAGGCCCTCAAGCTCGTAGGTCTTGACGACTCCTACTACGTCCAGCACAGAGGTCATCCGCCTGCGCCCTACTCCTTGATGCGGACGGACATCCCGTCGGTGAGGGTCTCGGCGCCGGAGAGCGCCACCTGATCGCCCTCTTCGACCCCGCTCACGATCTGGACCTGGGTATCGGTGGTCGCGCCCACCTCGACGGTGGTCTTGTCGAGCTTGCCGTCGGCGATGACGTAGACGAAGGTCTCGCCGTTCTCGTCGAAGAGCGCCTCGATGGGGATGACGAGCGCGGTGGGCACGGATTTGACCGCGATCTCGGCGTCGCCCTTCATGCCGATGAGCAGGTCTAAGGTGATGTCTGCGAGCGAGAGGTCGACGGGAAAGACCGTGCCGCCGGTCGCGGTGGTGCGCGCGGCGGGCTGCACGGCGGTGACCGTCGTCTTTGCCACCTCGCCGGGGTAGGCGTCGAAACGGATCTCTGCGGCCATGTCGGGCTTGACGCGCGCGATGTCCGCCTCGTCGACCTCGGCGACGAAGGTCGTGCCGGTCATGTCGACGACGGTGAAGGGCGGCGCCTGGGGGCTCACCCCCGCGCCTTCGGCCGGCTCGATGCCCTCTGCGCCCGCCGCGCTCGGCGTGGCGTTGAAGAACACGGTGCCGTCGATGGGCGCGCGCAGCAGCGCGTCGTCGAGGTCGTCTTGGGCCGACGCGAGCTGGGCCGCCGCACTTCTCTCGGCGGCCGCCGCGGAGCGCATCTGCTGTGTCGTCGAGGTGGATCGCAGCCGGGCGAGGTTGGCCTGGGCGGTGCGAAGGGCCGCGAGGGACTGTGCGGTCGCGGCGTCGGCCTGCGCTCGGGCGGCACTCAGATCGGTGTCCGCGAGCGAGGCGTAGCTCGCCTGGGCGCCGTAGAGCGCGGCGAGCGCCTGGGACTGGGCGGTCTTCGCCTGCTTGTAGGCGAGCTTGTTGGCCGCGGTCGGCGAGGTCTCGTAGGTGGCCTTGGCGATCTGGGCGGCTAAGACGGCGGTGTCATAGGCCGTGTCGGCCGCCTTGACCGACTGGCGGGCGGCCTTGAGCTGCAGGCTCGTCGGCGCGGTGGAGTTCACGGAGCGCTCGGAGGCGAGCGCGGCGCGATACGCGGCCTCGGCGGCGGTGACGCTCGCCGATGCCGCGTCGATGTCTTCGCCGCTCGGCGCGGTGTTCTCGACCACCTCGCCTTGGGCCCGGGCGGCAGCCACGCCTGCGCGCGCGGCCTCGACGGCCGCCTCGAGCGGGGCGGTGTCCATGAGGGCGAGCTTGTCTCCGGCCTCCACCTTCTCGCCCTCTTCGACGTAGACGACCTCGAGGGTGCCGGCTGTGGGCGGGTAGACGTCTGCGCGCCTGCCGCTCTCGACCTTGCCCGAGGCCGTCACCGAGACCGAGAGGTCGATCTTTTCCACGGTGGCCGCGTCGATCTCGGGCCCGCCTGCCGAAAGCGAGAGCGCGACTGCGCTCGCGACGGCGACGAGCGCGACGATCACGCCTAGAGCGATGACGATCTTCCAGGTCCGGGACACGCGGACTCCCCCTCG
>JACRBU010000086.1 GCA_016213085.1 Coriobacteriales bacterium | reverse complement strand
GGCGAACGCCGGCATGAAGAGCACGGCGACCCCGAGAGTGATGCCGATGCCTCCGATCGCGATCGATGTCCGGTCCCACACGCTGCAGGTCGCGGATTCGCTTCGCGCCGGCGCGAACGCGTACAGCACGATGGCGCCGAGCACGAGCGTTCCAGCCCCGGCAAGCGCAGCCGGCCACTGGATCGGGTTCGCGCCGTACGCGTGCGTCACGCCTTCGGTCGCGGCCACACCCATGAGGACGAGTGTCGGAACGAAGAGGCCCGCTGAGGCGCGTGCCACGCCGACGCGATCGAGCGCGAAGATCCACGCTACGCCGAAGGCGGCGGTCGAGAGCACGGCGAGCAAGATCTGCGGAAGCACAAAGTTCGGGACGGTGAAGAAGGCACCTGTGTTGCCGGTGACGACTACGGCGCCGAGCGAGACGACGAGTGCGGACGTCCACGCGACCGACATGGTCACGCGAGTTCCAGACGAACGAGACGCGCGGTAGAGCAGAACAGACCCCGCCGCGAAGAGGACGCCGGCGGCGACCATCCCCGCCTCGAGCAGGGGGAATTTCACGAACGGCGAGAAGGAGCTGGGGCGCTCCCAGTTCGCCACAACCGCGGCCGCTCCAAGCAGAGCCAGAAGCGATCCCGCTGCCTGTGTCCATGACGTGTCGCGAAACACCGCACGGGAGGCCGCGACGGCCAGGACGCTCCAGACCGCGGTTGTGAAGAACAGGGACTCGCTGCCCGACGGCGCGTCGGTCAGCCTACACACGAGCACCAGTAGCGGTGCTCCGGCAAAGACGAGGACGCCGCCGAGGGAAGCCGAGATCACGTCGGACCGCTCAGCTTTGCGCACGCGAGCCGGTGACGGAAGCCCGGCGAGAGCGAGAACGAGCGGGCTGGCAAGAGCAACGGCCCAGGCAAGCAGAACGGGGTCCGGATACTGTCCGCCAAGCGTGGTCGAAGCAGCGAACCAGCCGGCGGCGCCGAGTCCGGCGGCGATGACCATCGCTATGTCGACTACCAGTGCCAACGCGTTCCTCTCAAGGAGAGGAAGGGAGGGAGCGCGGGCGCACTCCCTCCCCCCTTGTACAAACCCCCGGCAAGGCTTTGTACTACTTGTTGTGGCACACCTCGCATACACCGCGGTTGTTGCGGCGGAGGAGTGCGGACGGGTCGCTGGCACCCTGGCGAGCGATGAAGTCCTGGTAGCCAGGATCGCTCAGGTGGGTCTCAGCAGCCGTCTCGTCGGCCCAACCGCTCATAGAAGCGGAGGTACCGTGAGCACGGTGGCACGTGAGGCACTCGATCCAGTCCGAGGCCTCGTTCGCCGGCGCGCCCTTCTCGTTCAGGTCGTGCGCCAGCGGCAAGGGGTTGTCCGCGACGCGCATGTTAGCGGCATCCGGGCCCTCGTAGTTGCTGAGCGCGGTATTGATCGGGTGCTTGTGACGCAGGCCGAGGCCAAGACCGTCACCAGCGTTGTAGACCGATGCGACGGCCGTGTAGGTCGTGTCGCCCGTCGGCGTGGTCTTGGTGAAGACCTGCTTCTGGCCGAGGTACGTCGCGTGGCAGCCTGCGCACCAACCGCTCATGCCCTTGTTGACGTTCTCCGTGTTGCCGGCGGCCATGTTGTAGCCCTTGGCATACATCGGCGTGGTGTAGTTCGGCTGATAAGCGGGGTACGCGGTGTGGAGGCGGAAGCCACCATCAGGCCAGCCGGTCTCCGTCGAGGAGACGAAGCCATCCGGATCCGGATCGGCGCCGCCGCCGACGTAGCCGCCGACGGGATTGCCGAAGACCGAAGCCTTCAGGATGCGGTAGTTGGCCGAACCGTGCGGGTCGTGGCAGGTCGCGCAGTCCATAGCGATCTGCTGGGACTCACCCTGGTTCTCACCGGGAATCTGACCATCGGCGCCGGTCGCGCCCTGGCCGCGATAGCCACCGCCGTACGCGCCCCAAGAGGCTCCGCTGACGATGTGCGTCGAGGTAGCGCCGAGGCCATCGACCTCTTCGATGCCACCACCGTTGAGCGTCGCGCCGTTGGCGCCGTAGAGCGTACCTTCGTAGATGCCCTGCTCGACGTTCGTGTCCGCGCCCTGAGAGGTCGCGTCATGACACGCGTAGCAGAACTCCTGCATCGTGGTGGCTGATGACACCAGCAACGCGCTGTGCTTCTCCGCGCTCGTGTCTTCCCACGTGATCGTCGAGATCGAGGAGTGTGCACGGTGACAACCGGCGCACGCATCGGTGTCCTCGACGTAGTTGCCGTGGATTGCGAAGTTGGCCATGGCGACCGAGGGCACCAGGAGCACAGCAGCCGTCACGACGAGCGCCGCGACAATGATTCTCTTCAGCATTGTTACTCCTCTCCACCCTCGATTGCGGCTTCTTCGTCCATCTTCGCGCGACGTGCGCTGTAGGCGAGGAGACCTCCGACAGCGATCGCCGGGATGACTCCGAGCGAGAAGCCCGACAGGGCGTTTGCCGCCGGGACCAGGTGATCCTCGACGAGCGGGTCCGCCTTAGGCGGTGCGAGCAGAACCTTCTTGCTAGCCCAGAACATCGAGCCGTTGCCGACCCAGTTGTGGGTGCCGTTGGCCAGAATGAAGCCGTTGGCGGGGTCTTGCAGGTACGCGAGGATGTTGTCGCGGGAGTCCCACTTCATGGCCTTGGCTGGGCACGTATACACGCACGCCGGCTCGTGGGCCTTCTCGGGGACAGCCGTGATATCAGCAGCCGTCGCGCGCGAAGGAAGCATCGCCTTCGTCGGGTCGTCGGCGCCTGCCTTGCCGTTGCAAAGCGTGCACTTCTGCATGTGCGGCTGGGGAGTGGTCTCCGAGCCGAACAGCATCTCGGAACCGACGCCGATCTTCGGGAAACCACCGCGCTGACAGCCGAGGACACATGGGTACTGGCCGTTCTTGATGCACAGGTCCGGGTGGCACTTGGACTGGTCCACCGCGACCGCTCCGCTTGCTTCCTTGGTGATCGCGTCGAACGGGCAGGGCGGTGCACATGGCGGGCTGGGGCAGTGCCAACAGCTGAACCGCACGAACGGTCCCATGTCCACGCGCTTCTGGCTCTTGATGGCCACGCGCTGGTCGTAAGCGACCTTGTGGACGCCGATGGTATTGGCCTTCATCTTCCACGTGCGCTTGCACGAGATAACGCAACCATTGCATCGCATGCACTTGTCGACGTCTTGAAGGATTGCCATCACAGTCATTGCTCACACCTCCTTTACAGCTTCACGATGCGACAGAGACAGGCCTTGTATTCAGGGATGGTGGTGTTCGCGTCCATGGCGTCGATGCAAAGGTCGTTTGCACGTGAACCAGTGGACAGGCCGCGGTCACCCCAGTGCCACGGGATGGCGACGACGCCGGCACCCGTGCGCTGGTTCGACTGCAGGCCTGCGCCCACGCGGGCCCTGAAGCCCTTGGCGAATCCGGCCGCACCAGCGGTGCGTCCCTGCTGGTCGCTCGTGGAGTTCGAGCGGGCAGTGATGACGTTCACCAGATCGCCGTCCACGATGCCGTACTTGCGAGCGTCGACCGAGTTGATCTCGATCCAGGGCTCGGGCTCAGCCTCGTGGTTGTAGGGGTTGTTGCGGGTGATCGGACCACCCTGGAAGTGCTCGACGCACCTGATGGTGGTCAGCACGAGAGGGTAGGTCCCCACCGTGCCACGCGACGTGTCGGCCGGAACGAGGTCGGCAGCAGCCGTTCCTTTGGTGTTCTGACCCCACGTGGTGATCAGGTCGGTACGCGGCGACTCGTACGGCTCGGTGTGGGCCGGGAAGCGACCCGGGAGCACGTGCGGAGCCGTGGTCGTGGGGAGGCAGGTGTCCGGCTTGTCCGCAAGCTTGTGGACGGTCCGGTACCAGCGGGAGTAGTTGAGAACCAGACCGGTCGTGCTCACGAACAGACGCGAGCAGGAGTCCGGACCCATGAAGAAGTCGGCCTGGTCTCTCGTTACCTCGCTGTTGTTGTAGAGCACCCGGCGGTTGACGAGCCAGGAGTAGCCCCACTTGCTGAAGAGCAGCGCGCCAAAGTCCTGGCTGTCGCGGCTCTTCGCGCGATTGTTGACCTGCCACGCACTGTAGTCGGCGTGCAGGCGGCCCTTGGTGCCGATGCCGGCGCCATCGTAGGCCTCGGTGTAGATCCAGATGGTGCAGCCGTTGGCCATGGAGCTGGTCATCTCACGGAAGATGAGCTCGGCGACCCACTCACCACCGGTGACCGTGGTCAACGCGTAGGTGGTCGGGCTCGAAACGCTCGTGCCGACGGTAGCGTAGTCGGCGGTGCCGCTCACGCTGGAGTACGCACCGGCAGAGCGAGGCCAGCCGTAAGGCGTGCCCCAGAGGGTGTCGTACACGTCGCCGGTCGTGTGACCCGTGATCGACGCCCAGACGGTCGAAACGTGATCGAACGCATTGGCGTCGTCGAGCGCACGCGCGAAGCGCAGCATGAGCTCGAGGTCGTCCTTCGTGTTGCCGACGGGGTTGATGGCCCGGTAGCGCCACTGGAGCGTACGACCGGAGTTCGTGACGGAGCCGGCCTTCTCGACGTGCGAAGCGGCCGGAATCAGGTAGGTGATACCGGTGGCCTTGCGGTCGCAAGCAGCGGTCTCGGTCTCGAACATGTCCGTGCAGACCAGGAGGTCGAGGTTCTTGAGACCCTCGCGGACCTTGCTCTGGTTCGGCTCGGTGACCGCTGGGTTCTGTCCCCAAACGACCGCGGCCTTGACGGTACCGGCGATCATCTTGCGGAACATGGTGATGTGGTTGTCACCGTTGCCCTTGGGCCACAGCGAGTAGAGCAGGTTGACGGCGTCGCGCTTGGCGGTGCCGGTCAGACCGTTCACGTACGCATAGTCGCCGAAGAACTTCAGCGTCATGTTGTAGAAACCACGCTGCTGCAGCGCCATGGAGGTCGTGTTGTACGCATCGTCGTACGAGCCGTTCATCTGGGCCCTGTTGCCCGTGCCTGAGAGCGGGTTGCCCCACAGCGAGTCCATGTACTTGCCGAACGCGTTCGGATCGGTCGGGTACTGGAGCGTCGGGTTACCGGAATAGGCCGGGATGTTGCCGTACAGCAGGCCCATGTCGGTGGAACCCTGGACGTTGTGGATGCCGCGCAGAGCGTTGATGCCGCCGCCAGCACGACCCATGTTGCCCATGAGCGTCTGCAGGGTGGCGAACATCTTGACGTTCTGGCTGCCGACGGTGTGCTGCGTGATGCCCATCGCGTAGAGCAGGGTCGTCGCGCGGTACGTCGGTGCGGTCGGGTCCTCGGCCACAAGCGGGTTGGCGGTCGAGCAACGACTGTGCTCGATGATCTTGTCGGCAACCATGCGGATGTCGGCCTCGGTGCAACCGCAGATGTCGGCGACGGCGGCTGTGGTGTACGGCGCGACGTGGCCTTTCAGGCGGTTGTAGACCGTGTTCGGGTCGGCCGTGACGCTCGCGGCCTTCTGCGGGAAGTTGGAGATCGTCGTATTGTCCGGTCCGGTCGTGGTCACTGTGCCATCGACAGCGAGGACCCTGTCGCGAACGTAGTCGCTGCCGTCGGCCTGGACCAGGAATCGGGCGTCGGTGTACTTCGAGTTGCCCGGCACGGGGACCGAACTGGTGCTCGCAGTCGTGGCACTACCGTCACTGAAGAAGGTTCCGTTGCCGGTCTGGTTCAGGAAGGCATAGAAGTTCGTCTTCGTCTGAGCCGGGACCGAGCTTCCGGCGGACTCCATCTGCTCGATGATGTAGCGCATCAGGCCGTTGCCGAAGGCGATGTCCGTTCCGGGACGAATGCGAACGTACATGTCGGCCTGAAGAGCCGTGCGCGACTTGCGAGGATCGATGACGATCATGTACGCGCCGGTCTTATTCGCGCGCGGCGCGCCGTAGAACTGCCCGGGGAAGCGAGCGCGGTTGATATGCGCTGCGCACGCCGGGTGGTTCTCGACGGGGTTCGCGCCCCAGGCGATGACACATGTCGAGTTAGCGATGTCCGCCCAGTGGTTGGTCATCGCTCCACGACCGAATGCGGCGGCCAGACCGGCCACCGTGGAGCTGTGTCAAATACGCGCCTGGTGCTCGACGTTGCTCGTACCGAAGGTCGCGATGATCTTGCGGTACACGTAGTTGGGCTCGTTGTTCAGGTGGGACGAGCCGAAGAATGCGACGCCCTTGCTGTTATACTTGCCGGTTGCGGGGTCCCATCCAGCGGTGTCCGAATTGCGGGCGCTGATCAGCCTCGTGGCGATGTCTGACAGCGCTGCGTCAAGCGAGACCTTCGTCCAAGGGTCATTACCGGTCCGCACGTAGGCGATACCGTCGGCATACGTGTTGTCGTATGCAAAAGTGTCGTTGACGGGATGGGATCCCGCCCATGCGCCGATGCGGCGCGTGTTAGTGACCAGCTGGTGCGACCCGGCGCCCTTGGCGCAAAGTCCACCGCTGTTCATCGGCGACTCGAAGTCACCGTAGACGTCGACGACCTTCTGGGTCGCCGTCTCAACTACGACGCGCTGCCCACAGCTTGCTGAGCAGTAGGGGCACGTCGTGTTGAACACGTCGTAGGCTGGGTCGTTCTCGTATGCGGCCGCCCTCTCCGGGTCCCACATAACTTCGAAGGCACACCCAGCCACCGTTGCGGCCGCGGTCGCGGCGAGGAAGTCTCGTCTAGTGAGACCCTCGCGACCGTGCCCGGTGTCCAACTCTGCCATTCCGGTTCCTCTCCGTGTAAGGCACTTGGCGGAAGCAGCGCCCTCGCACCCCGCGGCTCGTCATCACCTCCATGAGGCCACGATGGGTTTGAGACAACAGAAAAGCCGGCACATGTGCCGCGATCAGCGACTGTGTACCGACTCCAAAGCGCGCATGGACCTGCCTCCCTTACCCCGTGTGCACAGCGAACACCGATTGCCGGACGATGTACGCCGCTCGGTCTCCTTTCCAAGCACGGGAGGCGCCGCAGTTTCCTTTGACACCCATCGGTCTGAGAACCATCGCGCGGGGGGTCCACACCTTAGGTCACCAGACTCGGAGACACTTCCTATTCGGTTGTCCCGGGTCGCCAAACTGGCCGAATCCGAGGTTGTAACGTTCGTTACAACGTCAAGAGCGTACATCCGCGATCGGAGGGGTGTCAATACACGCGTGCCGTTTACCGCTCCCCTGCTACCGTTCACCGCTGACAACCACCGTTCCCGTGCCGCCGGAGGCTCCGCAGACGGCCTGCGAAATGAGACGCCTCTCATAACAAAGGCGCAGGTCAGGGCGACCCTGTGGTTACAACCTCGGGAATGAGGCCCGTGCGGAATCGCATACGTCGGCGAATGGTAGGGATTCCCCCGCGAAACGAAGACGGCCCCCAGGCGCGATGCGCGCCTGGGGGCCGTGTGCGGTCGATCTGGAGACTGAGGGGCTACGTCGGCTCGGGACTCGCCTCGCCCCGGGCCCCGAATGAGCGCGAGTCCATGACGCGGATCTCCGCGTCCATGGCCATGACCATCAGCTCGCGGTCGTCGGTAAGCAGCGCCTTGACGCGGTCGCCCATCGCCAGATACGCAGCCTGATCGTCGGTTGCGGCATAGCGGTTCTTGAAGACCTCGGCGTCGCTCGGCGAGAACGGCTCGATTCGAATCACCTCACCGAGGTCTACTCCATCCTCGGTACGCCCCTTGTAGCGTTCCTCATCGAACTCGGGGGCCACGAAGCGTAGCTTCTTGTCGGTAAGCAGTTTGACGTTCTCGGCGGCCACCAGGGCGTCGACGAAGTCGGGCGTGAGCGCATAGCGCTTCTTGCGGCGAAGCAGCAACGGAAGCAGAAGCAGGGGCAGCAGGAGCAGGGGCCACCAGTTCCGGATGGCATCGGCGAGCGGCGGGGCGATGGGCTGCGCCGGCCACTCCCAAACCTGGACCTGTTTGTTCTCCCGGTCGGTCACGTACAGCCGCTTGTCCGGTCCCACGGCGATGTCGTTCGGGTAGTTGAACTGCCCCGGGCCGAAACCCTGCGTGCCGAAATCGGTGATCGGCTCGCCATCGAGCGAGTAGACGCTGACCACATGAGCCAGCGCGTCGACGACATAGAGCCGGTCCTTCGTCGGGTCCTGACCGCCGTTCGTGTCCAGCGCTATCCCACGCGGAACGCCGGACGTGTTGATGAAGTACTTGAACTGCCCGGTCTTGTCGAAGACCTGGACCCGGCGGTTGTCGCCGTCGGAGACGACGATCCGGCCGTCACGGGTCTGGACGATCCCTGTCGGGAAGTAGAACTTGCCCGGCTCGTCAGTAGGCGCGTTGACTTGGGCGGTTTCACCGACGGCCTTTCGCTCGTTCCCCCTCGCGTCGAGCAGCAGGATCCTGTGCCGGTCGGTCCGACCGATGTCGGTGACCCTGAGTTCGCCGTCGCTCGTGATGTCGAGCGCCAGGGGCGTCCACGCCTTCTCGAGGCCTTTGGGGACGAACTTGCGCTTGTACGTGCCAGAGAGGTCGAAGACGTAGATCGCTCTGTTCCGACGGTCGGTAACGAAGACCTCGTCTCCGGCGACGGCAACGTTGATCGGGCTCCCAAGTCGCTTCTTGGCACCGTCCGAGATCGTAGAGAAACCGAACTTGAAGCGGCCCGTGCGCGTGAAGACGCTTACGCGGCGTCTATCGAAGTCGACGACGTACACATCGTTGTTGGGCGCAACGGCCAGCCCCGTAGGCCTGCCGAGTCCCTCCTTGCCCGATCCGGTGATCGACAGTACGTAGCGGGGCGGGGTCACCGTTCGATCGCTCGGGAGCGCCTCAACCCCCGGCATCGAGCGGTTCGCCAGGAAATACAGGGTCAGTGCGGCGGCGACCAGCAGGAGCGCCACCAGCAAGGCCAGCAGCCACAACCGCCTGCGGCGCTCCTTGCGGGTAAGGCGGTCGTTTGCGTCGACCCGAGGGGTACTACCGTCCATCCTTCACCTGCTTCAGCTTCTCCTTCGCGACCGCGCTGCCCGCGTCCACAGACAGCGCCTTCTCGTACGCGGAGCGTGCCTTGCCCATGTCCTTCAGCACCAGGTAGGTGTCGCCGAAAACGATCCAAGCGTTGACGTCACGCGGGTCCACCGCTGCTGCGATGCGGGCCTCGACGAGCGCCTTCTTCGGCGAATCCTTCATTTGCTGCTTCGCGGCGGCGATGTGCTCGGACGCCGACCCGAGGTCCTCGAGCGCTTTTCGCGGCTCATCGCGCGCGGGAGCCGCATCACTCGACTTCCTGAAGAGCTCGGCGGCGCCCGCCTTGTCCCCCGCATCCAACAGGACGATGCCGAGATCATAGTTCGCTTCGGGCATCATCGGATCGAGCGAGAGCGTTGCCTCGAGTTCCTGCCGGTAGTTGTCGGGCGAATCCAACTCCTTGAAGGTGCGGGCCAGAAGGTAGTGGGAATCCGAGGCCGTAGGATTCAGCCGCAGCGCCTCCTTGAACTCGGCCGCTGCGTCTTCATAGCGCTTCTGCTCGTACAAGCACGTCCCGAGATAGAAGTGCGCGGTCTCGAGACCCTTGTCCATGTCAGCCTTGGGGTCCTTGCCGCTCAGCGCGATGACCTTGCGCCAGTAGGTCTCGCTCGCCGTCCAGTCACGCTGACGACCCGTAAGGAAGCCGAGGCCCGAGTAGGCCGAAGTGAACTTGTCGTTGACCTTCAGCACGGCTTTGTACTGCGTCTCCGCGGCATCGTCCATGCCGGCGACGGTGTAGCTCTGAGCGAGCTGCATCCGCAGATCGAGATCGTTGGGCTTCTTTCGCACCGCAGCCTCAAGCTGCTTGACCGCACGTGAAACGGGTGTGGACTCAGCGACCGCGTTGTTCTGCTTCCAGATCGAGTAGCCGAGGAAGCCCGCCACCCCAATGAACGCCACGAGTACAACGATGATGAGAACGTTGAGTGCACGGCGCGAATCAAGGACTCCCATACTGTGGCTCACCTTTCCGCGCGCGGAACCGCGCGCGACACGTCAGATGTTCAAATTGGTATGGCACCTTCGGCACAGCTCCGCACCCTGGTAGGGCGCGATCAGGACGCTGCGAAGGTCGAGGGCGCCATGGCAGCTGTAACACAAGCGAAGGTCGTGCCCTTGCTGCAGCTCGAGCTTGCGAGCAGCTTCCGAGCCGCCGAAGTCGACGTGACATTCGTAGCACTTGTACGGCTTGCCCTTCTTCTTGGACACGCCGAAGTGCACTGCATGCTCGGCGTATGCCTTGTTCTTTATCTGGGTCGCCGGCTTGTAGTTCATCTGATCGTGGCAGCGCGTGCAGTTCTTCGCCAGGAGTTCGGCATTCTTCACCGACTGGTGATGGCAGCTCTGGCACCGATCGCGGTCGTGGTGGCAGACATTGCAGTCCTCGGGCGGAACGCCCTCGGGGGGTCGATGGTTCTCGATCCACCCTGCGGGGTGAGGCATGACGGTGACGTGGCACCGCTGACACGACGGCCCGGTGTGACAGGCGCCGCATGCGCCCTTTGCCTCTCCGAAGAGCTTGCCGTGGAGACCCTGCCACTTCGCGTCCGTGTGGCTCTCGGGAATGACCGCCTTGCCGGGCGCGTTCGGGCTGATCCTCTTTCCGCTGTGGCAGTCGATGCAGAACTGCGGCTTGTGACACATCGAGCAATAGGCGGGATCGGACCCGGCGCGCTTCTTATGGGCGCCGAGCGCGAACGGCGTGGTGTGGTCGTTCGGCTTGAGCTCGAAGGACTTCGGATGGCATTTCGAGCACTCCTCGCCGGCGACGACGCCCCGCGAGGCATGGCGCAGGCCGTGGCAGCGATAGCACGACATCATGTCCGGCGTCTCGGGCCTCTTCTCGCCCTCGTGCGGGAAGGTTCGGTGGCATGCCTCACACGGGTAGTTGCGGCGCAGGTGTTCGGTGTGCGCGAAGATCAGGCCACCGCCCGTGATCTTGTCGATGTCGGGGTGACAGTACACGCACTGCGACATCGTGACCTCACCCGTAGGGTAGATCTTGACGCCCGGGCCCTTCTTGCGAACGGTGACCACGGAGTGGTACTCGTTCGGGATCTTGACCTTCACCGACTCGCGCTTGTGGCAGGCGTCGCAGTCCTTACGCGAGTCATGGCACATCATGCAGTCGTTGACGCCCGTGCGCTTCGAGGCATTCGCGTGCGGCTTCTTCTTCCACGCGCGCGTGTGCGTCTTCGGGCGCAGGTTCACCGACTGCGTATGGCAGTCCCGGCACGCGCTCGACGCGAGTTCTCCCTGCGGACCGTGCTGGACGCCGTGGCAGGCGAAGCAGGTCTCCATCGGCACCGACTCGATCGAGCCGCCGGGCCGGTGCGGAAAACGGGAATGGCACCCGGCGCACGACACGAGCAGGTGAGCGCCGTGGTCGAAGACGAGTCCGGGCTGGTTGACTTTCCCGAGGTCGAGGTGGCATGGCGAGCACTCGCCCGGCTGCACGTTCTTCCCGGTATCGACGGGTGCAGGGGCCTCGGCAATGGCAACGCCGACGGCAAATAGGAAGGCGGCCGCGAGCACAAAGGCCGCTGCCGCCCCCCTCAGTATTCGACGCTTGTGGGTCAGCTGATCCAAGCCCTCACCTTCGTGATGAGCTGATTGACCGGATTCTGTTTCAAGGTCTCCTTCTTCTCGTGGATGAGCTGACCGGCTGCCTCGCCGAAGCTATCCTCGGAGCCCTTGTGACACCTGCCGCAGGTCTTAGCGAGATTCACGCCGGAAACCGCGGAGGCCTTGTCTTCCTTGGAGAGAATGTCGTGAGCGTTGTGGCACTCCCAGCACGCGGGAGCGTCGGAAGCGCCCTTCTTGTACGCGGCGCCGTGATAGTAGTCGTCGTAGCTCGCGTATTCGTCCTTGTGGCAGCGAGCGCACATCCGGTACGCGGATCCGTGCAGCATCTGCTTGGCGTAGTCGGTGTCGAGTCGCTGGATGGTGTGTCCGCTGTGGCAGGACGCGCACGTTGCCGACTGAGCGTTGCCGCCCTGGAGTTCGGCGTAGTGCACGGACTTCTTCCAGGCACCGACCGGGGCGCGGTCGCGCTCCTTCTTGGCGGTCTGGTGGCACTTCGCGCAGGCATAGCCGGCGTTGACCTGCCAGACCTTGCTGGCGGGAAGCTTGTCGTCGTAGCGGAAGTCGGAGTGGCACTGCTGGCAGGTCACGTCGCGGTGAGCGGAAGCGTCGATGCCGGTGACCGTGAACGACTTGGAACCGTCCGCCGAGTCCTTGCGCAGAGTCTCGCTGCCGTGGCACGACTGGCAACCGGTGCCCGAGTCGTAGTCCCAGCTGGCAGGCTCCCACCGAACGCCCTCGTTGTCGTGGCAGAGCGTGCACGACTCCTTCTTGTGGCACATGGCGCACTTGGTGTTGAACTCGGCGTTGGCTGGCGCCACGTGCGGCGTGCCCCTCCACCCGAAGGTGTGGAACGCCGGCTTGAGGCGCTCCTTCGGCGTGTTGTGGCAGTCGGAGCACACGTCGGACGCGAGGCGACCCATGGGGCCGTGCCGCAGACCGTGACAGTTGAAGCAGCCCTTCATGGTCGGCTTGTCGGTGCTTACGCCCTGCTGCGCGGCATCGGCCATGTGGGGGAACTTCGCGTGGCATCCCGAGCACTGGACCATGAGGTGCATGCCGTGCGAGAAGATGATCTCGGACGCGTAGTTCTTCGTGTTGGCGATGTTCGCGTGGCAGAACGAGCACGTCTGCTTCACGACCGGCTTGGTCGGGTCGATGATGATCGTCTTCTCACCGACCGTGACTTGCTGCACTTCGGCGAATGCCATTGTCGTGCTCCCGAAGAGCACGAGGAGCATTGCGGCCGCCGCCAGCGCCAGTGTAAGTCGCTTGCCGAGGCGGACCCGGGTTCCGAGCGCCATGCCTGCTGTCCCTTCCCCATCGGTCCGCCTGAGCCGGACCGAACTAACGACTAGAACCAACTCCGAACCTGGTCGAACACGTCCTGGATCTGGACCTTCACGTTGTCGATCAGCGTCCATGCGGGGTTCTCTTCAACGACCTGCTTGCGCCCGTGGATGAAGGGCGCGTACGCAACGAACTCCTTGTTGATGTCGGTGTGACACTGCGCGCCACCGGCCGCCGAACCTCCGCACGTCTCCAATAGGTTGCGCTCGTTCGTGGGCGACCTGCGGTCACCCGTCGGGTAGACCTCGTGTGCCTTGTGGCACTGCCAGCAAGCCGGCGCGTCTGCGGCTCCGCGCTGATAGGCGGCGCCGTGGTAGTAGTCAGCGTACGTGCCGGTCTGCTCTTCGTGGCACTCGCCACACATCTTGAGCCCCCGCGCGTGCAGTGCGCGCTGTGCCACAGGGTTATCCTTCAACGGCGCGATGTCGTGTCCTCCGTGGCAGTCGCCACAGAGTGGTGGTTGTTTCTTCTTGTCACCGCTGGACGCGGCCTGGGCCTCGCGGTTCTTGTAGAACGCGGCGGTGTGCGCTCCGAGGTTCATTTGCTCGTACTGAGCGGTGTGGCAGCCGCGGTTACGGCATGACATCTTGGCGATGCGCTTCCACTCATCCGTCTTCGCGTTCTGGTGAGGAGCCTTGAACGCGAAGTCGGTGTGGCACTGCGTGCATGCGACCTTCGCGTGGGCGGACTTCTTCAGCAACTCGGTGTTGACGTACATGCTCGTCGCCTGGCCGTCCTCGATGCGCACGAGGTTCTTGTCACCGTGGCAGACCTCGCACCCCGACTTCCCCGCAGTGGGAAGCGTGAAGTCGAGATCGTAGGTGCCGGTCTCCGCGCGGGACTTCGCCGGAGCCGCGTAGGCCACAGCCGGCACCGCCAGGAGCGCAACGAGCGCTGTCGCAAGCGCGATAGTGACGCGATGGTGGAGCATCGGTACGGGTCCGCTCCTAGTGCTCGGACGAAATCAGAGAGGGCGTAGGTTCGCCCACGGGTTCCGTCGACGGTTCGATCGAATGCTCCTCGTCGTGATGCGCGTTTCGGTCGAGGAACGACAGGCCGAAGAAGCTAAGGAACGCAGGCAGGTCCTCGGTGCACGACAGGTACGCGTGGATCGTGGTCAGGATGATGAACAGCCAGTTGATGATGTAGTGGATGGTGCGCGCCCACCAACCGGCGAGGTCGACCGAGCCGACGATCGTGCCGAGCCACCAGCCGACGAGGACCTCACGCGGACTGACGCCCACGAGCGGGAGGGTCATCGTAAGCAGGGCGAAACCCGTGAATGCCTGCACGATGAGCAGCGGCACGAACAGGATGTAGGTGCCCTTCTGCATCACGTTGTACTTGCCGAGGTGCGGCTTGGACGACTTCACGAAGATGTAGTAGAGGACGACCTTCGGAGCCGTCGTGATGTCCTTGGAAGTGAGTGCGAACTCGCGGTAGTCGCGGCGCGTGGACGCGAACGCGTACCAGAGACGCCACACGAGGTTGATGCAGACCACGATCATTGCCACGTAGTGCACCCAGCGCATGAACGTCCGGCCACCGTCGAAGAACGGGAAGCGGATGTAGAGGCCGGAGACCGCGAGCAGGATCATCGCGGCAACGTGCTGGAAGTGAAGGACCTTGGGAAGAAGCGGGATGGGAGGGCCCTCGTGATGCGGCCACTGCCACTCGATGAAACGACGCTTGGCTCGACCCGTGAGGATGTTGCCGAGGAAGTGCGCGGACAGACCCAGAAGGATGACCACGTAGAGCGATGTGAACACAGCGTCGATCCAGACGTTCAGTTGCATCAGCCCGATCACGGACTACACCCCTTACCCGTTGTCAGCAGCAATGATTGCTGGCCGAGCAGCTACCAGCGCGACATTGTAACACCCGCGGGGTACCGGTCCCTGCGGGACGCCAGGAGCTTGTAACAGCAGTTACTTGCAGGATACGTGCCGTAAGGCCCCGAGTCAACGAAACTGGCCCTTCGGCCACCCCGTTTCAGACGTCGGTGATTCTCATCCGCGCGATCGGGTTGACGCCGGCGGCGTGGATGGCGTGCTCCGCTCCGTCGGCCTGCTCGGGGGGCACGCGCATGGCGATGCCGCACTTGGCGCCATAGGCGTTCGGCATCGGGATGGGCACGACATCGAATCGATCCGCCTTCAGCGCCTCTTCGGCAGCAAGGGCGTCGTGTGTCGTGTTGAACGCGAATGCGATGAACGGGCGCTTCGACCTCATGACGGGACTCCCGCAACGATCGTTTCGAGCGCGCGCAGGGTCTCGGCGATCTGCTCCTGGTCGACCCCGTAACCGACGCCGAAGCGCACGGCGCCGGTCTCGAGCGTCCCGAGCGTGCGATGCGCCCAGGGCGCGCAGTGAAGGCCCGCCCGCACCGCGATCCCATAGCCCCGATCGAGCTCGAACGCGATGCGGTCCGCGTCGAGCGCGGGGTGCACGGCGGAGATGAGCGGCACTCTCGGAATACCGGGCTCGGGTCCGAGGACCCGGAAGCCGAGTCCGAGAAGCCCTTCGTGAAGAAGGCGGATCAGTCGCTGTTCTTCGGCGCGAAGCTCCTCCCCGTTCGCCTTCAGGAATCGGGCCGCGGCACCGAGGCCTGCGATCCCGGGCACGTTCGGCGTGCCCGCCTCGTAGCGATCGGGGCGCTCTATGGGCATGGCGGGAAGCTCGCTGACCGAACCGGTCCCGCCACGCACGAGCGGGGGGAGATCGAGGTCTGGCGCGAGATAGAGCACACCCGTGCCTTGCGGGCCGAGAAGGCCCTTGTGCCCGGAGCAGGCCCAGGCGTCGGCACCGAGTGTCGAGAGGTCGACGTCGAGATGACCGCCGGCCTGCGCGCCGTCGACGATCAGACGAGCGCCGGCGCTGTGCGCGATGTCAGCGAGGTCGCCGATGGGCTGGATGGTGCCGCTCACGTTCGAAGCGTGCTGGACGACGACGGCGCGGGTGGGGGCCTGGCGCACGATCGCCTCGACGGCGTCGGGATCCACGGCCCCAGCGTCGTCGGCGTCTACGACAACGACCTCGACGCCCGCGTCCGAGAGCGCGTGCAGCGGGCGCACGACGGAGTTGTGCTCCATCGACGAGACCACCACGCGGTCACCGGGGCGTATCAGGCCGAGTAGCGCGAGATTCAGGCCTGCGGTGCAACCCGCTTGAAAGCTCAGGTCGCGAGCGTCGGGAACGCCGAGGAGCTCGGCCAGATCGCGTCGCGCGGCGTGGACGAGCCTCGCTGCCTCGAGCGCGAGCGCATGGGCGCCTCGGCCGGGATTCCCCCCCGAGGTGACGAGCGCGGACGCGACCGCTTCGGCGACTCCGGGGGCCTTCGGGAATGAGGAGGCGGCGTGGTCGAGGTAGATGATCCTGTCGTGGTGGGATCGGGGCTCCGCCATCTCGGATCAGTGGCCCCCGCCGGCCATCATCTCGACTGCGTGCTCGAGCTGGCCGGCGACGACCTCGAACACCTCGCGGACCGCCTTCTCCGAGCCCGGCATGTTGATCACGAGCGTCGAGCCGTGCTGAGCCGCTACCGCGCGCGAGAGCATCGCCCTCGGCGTGATCGCAAGCGACGCGGCGCGGATCGCCTCGGCGATCCCGGGGACGTCACGGTAGGCCCAGGCGCGCGTGGCCTCGGGCGTGTTGTCGCGCGGGCCCAGGCCGGTGCCGCCGCTCGTCAGGATGACGTCCGCGTTGAGATCCGAGAGGCGCTCGAGCGCGCGAT
>JACRBU010000082.1 GCA_016213085.1 Coriobacteriales bacterium | reverse complement strand
GGCGGGCAGCAGCGTCACGTGCGCCGCATGGAATCGTGTGAGCGCATTCTCGCCGACCGCCTGGCCGCCGAGCATCAGCCCCGCGAGCGCTCGGCCCAAGACGGGGGTCTGCGCCAGGATTGAAACCCCGGCGTCGGTGCTCCAGTACGCGATCTGGTCCCAGGGCAGCAGGCTCCCGGTGAATGCGGCGGTTCCGGTCACCACGAACGCAGCGATGCCGATGTACCAGTTCGCTTCGCGTCCGCCCTTGTACGAGCCGGAGATGAAGACCTGCACCGCATGGACCGCCGCGAACAGGATCATGAGGTTCGCGGCCCACGCATGCACCGTGCGGACGAGCCATCCGTAGGGCAGGACGTTCGAGATGTAGTAGGAGGTCACATAGGCGTGCTCCGGAGTGGGCTGGTACGAGAACGCCATCACGACGCCGGTCAACGCCAGAATCGCGAAGCACGCGGCCGCGAGTCCCCCCGCGTAGGGCCACGGACGCAGGCTCCAAGCGGAGCCGCGGTCCCTCCAACGATCCGTGCGATCGTCCACGGGCCGTTCCTCTCGTGTCTTGACGCCGCCGAGGACGCTCTTTCGCACGAGCATACCGTCGCGCGGGCCGCAATCACACCCCGCACACAGCAGGAATCCGGCCGCCGGGGGGACGACCGGATCCTACGTGCGATCCCTCAGGTGGATCGTGTGAGTGCTACTGAGGCCGGGCCGGCGCTTGCGCACGCTGGCGCAGCTCGAGGGCCGGAACGGCGGGTTCGAGCTTCGCCTCGGCCACGCGACGTTCCTCGGCGCGGGATGCGAGCATGAGCAGGACGCCGGCGATGGCCATCGGGGCGATAAGCACGAACGTCATGATCGCCCACACGCCGAACTCCCACTGATAGAGGACGCCCCACACGACGACCGCCGTCGATGCCGCGAACAGCAGAACCGCTGCGAGCCGCTCGTAGGTCCAGCCGATGATGAGCGTCACGACGGCAGCCAGGAACGGCCACATCGCCGTCTTGACCGACGTTGCGAGCGTCATCTGGCCGTAGACGTACGGACCGGCGAAGGCCGCAGCCATCCAGAAGATGCCGCCAGCGACCACGAACACGCGGGCGAACGCGCGTCCCGCGATCTCCATGTCGGTCTCGGGGTGGGGCGATGGGTTTCTCATGATCGATTCCTCTGCTCAGGGCCTAAGCCGCGTGGCGCTCAGCCGACCCGCCGGTTCTCTCTACTGATGAATCTACGCTCGCCGGATGAATCTCGGGTTCGGAGAACATTAGGATTCTGCTAGCGTGTCGTGAGCCTCGTCCCGTGCATCGCCACCTGCGCACTTCTGCGCGCCGCTCGCCCGGCCGACGCCGGTGATTGCGTTACGCCACAGAGACCGATACTCCATACTAGGGTCGGTTGCGGACTTTGCCGCAACCGACCAAGGCGATTCGAGCAGACCGCTTCGCGGCAGCTCAACCGCCTTGCGGTAGCAGGGCGCATTCGCCCGCCGGGTTCGGGACTGATCGCGCGAAGTACGGAGGCTTCATGCCGGTTCGCATCGTTGCGGTTGACGACGAAGAGTCGCTCCTCAAGGTGGTCAGCTACGCCCTCGAGCAGGAGGGCTTCGAGGTCCACACGACGGGCGACGCGAAGGGTGGCGCGCTCCTCTTTCACGAGGTCAGACCCGACCTGATGATCCTGGACGTGATGCTGCCGGGCAAAAGCGGCCTCGACCTCGCCCGTGAGATCCGCGAGGAGTCCGACGTCCCGATCATCATGCTCTCCGCTCGAGGGGACGAGGTGGACCGCATCCTCGGGCTCGAGTTCGGCGCCGACGACTACGTCACCAAGCCGTTCTCGCCTCGCGAGCTGGTCAGCCGGGTCAAGGCGATCCTTCGCCGGGTCGGTCACTCCAGCGGCGAGAAGTCCCGCATCGTGCTCGGCGAACTGTCTCTCGACTGCGACTCGCGGCAGGTGTTCATGCGCGGCGAGTCGGTTCACCTGACCACGTCCGAGTACGGCATTCTGCGCCTCATGGCGCAGCATCCGGGCAAGGCGTATTCGCGTGCCGAGATCCTCAGCGCGTTGTGGGACGAAGCGCCGATCGGTGACGAGCGCGCCATCGACGTGCACATCCACAACATGCGAGAGAAGCTGGAAGCCGATCCGAAGAACCCTGAGTACCTCCTCACGGTTCGTGGCTACGGCTACCGGCTGAGACAGGAGTAGGCCGTGGCCAGGGCCCGGCGGCGGTCGGTCCGCCTGTGGCAGACCGAGCTCTTCGTCATCGTCATCGTCGTGGCGATCCTCATCCTGTCGGTATCGCTCTCTCAGGGGCTTCAGCTGACGCTTTCGCAGCTCGGCGAGAGCGAGCAGGTCAATAACGCATCGGCGCTGGCGTCCCAGGTCGGTCAGGAGTTCCCGATCAACGTCGAGAGTCGCGCGCGACTGCGAGAGCAGGTTCGGCAGTTCCGGTTGATCTACGGCGACGACGTGTGGGTCTACGACGTGGACGGCACCGTCATCCTCGAGGCGAGCAAGAACGGACCGCCCGAATCGGTGCTGGACGAGGCCTTCATCGAAGGGCTCGCCGACAACCCGCCGTTCGCGCAGATGACGCTTCGGCCCAACGGGCACGTCGTGGCCGGCAAGGCTATCTACGATCCGAACGGGCGCCGCGCGGGGGTCGTCGTCATCGCCGGTCCGGTCACCCAATCGCTCGCCGTGCTCGACGCGGTTCGCGGACGCCTCTGGACGACGTTCTGGGTCGCGCTGATCGTGGCGGGGATGCTCGGTCTTGGATTCGCCGAGTTCATCGGCCGAAGGGTCCGCCGGATGTCGAGGGCCGCGGCTGCTATCGCCGACGGCGACTTCGACCAACGGCTGCCCACCGGCCTCGTGCCCGACGAGATATACGAGCTCGCGGACTCCTACAACCGCATGGCGGTAACGCTGGGCGAGACGTTCTCCGCGCTGCGCGAGCGCGAGCAGGAGATCGCGGCGGTCGTCGAGTCGATGGGGGAGGGCGTCGTAGCGTTCGAGTCCGACGGCACCGTCCGTGTCATCAACCCCGAGGCCATCTTGCTCTTCGAGCTGCAGGGGCGTAGCGATGAGATCGTCGGCTGCCACGTGGGCGAACTCACCGAGAACGAGGACATCATCGACCTCGTGGACCGCGGGCTCGCGGGAACCGACATGTCGGGTACGACGGCGTTGGGCGACCGAACGGCCCTCGTCCACACGACGCCGATCCGCGACGAGAGCGGCGAGCCCGAGGGCGCGGTGCTCCTCATGAGCGACATCACCGAGCGCATGCGCCTCGAGGAGGCTCAGCAGCGGTTCGTCGCGAACGCGAGTCACGAGATGCGCACGCCTATCGCTGCGCTCAAGGGCCTGCTGGAGCTGCTCAGCGGCGGCGCGATCGAGGACAAGAACGTGCGCGACGACTTCCTGCGCACCATGACGCTCGAGGTCGATCGCCTCGGCCGCCTGGTCGGTGACCTGCTCACACTCGCCCAACTCGAAGCCGGGAACCTGCGGCTCCACCGCGAGCCGGTGCCCGTTGCGCAGCTCCTCGCGGATATCGCCACGGTCATGCAGCCCCTCGCGGATCGCACGAAGGTCAAGCTCGAGGTCGCCGCTCCTGACATGTCGGTCGAAGCGGATTGCGATCGAGACCGCATCACGCAGGTGCTCGTCGGCTTCGTGGACAACGCGCTCAAGCATTCCGGAGTGGGTGGCACTGTCACGCTGCGAGCGCGGCCTCGCGACGGCAAGGTCGTACTCGAGGTGCACAACGAGGGCGCCGGCATCGACCCCGAAGTCGTCCCGCGTCTCTTCGACCGCTTCTTCCGCGTGGACGAGTCGCGCGCCACGCCGAAGGGGACCGGCCTCGGCCTCTCGATCGCCAAGGAGATCATCGAGGCGCACGAGAGCAGCGTTGAAGTCGAGTCGCGCCCCGGACAGGGCGCCACATTCCGATTCGAGCTGCCTCTGGCTCGCTGAGGGCCCTGCCTTCCCGCAAGACGGGGAAGGTAGAGCGTGCAGCGGGGAGTTCGTCGAGAGGGGCATCCGATGCGAGGCTCACTGATCGTGACGAGCGTGGCCCTGGCGCTCGCGTTGGCGTCGCCTGTCGGCTGCGCCCCCCAGGCGCGAGAGCAGGAGCCTGGCACGGTGGTGTCGACACGGACACCGCCCCCGTCCGAACCTTCGAGTCCGACGACCGCGCCACCGAGCGGCACGACCGAAGCCACCCGGGCGCCCAAGCCGAAGCCCAAAGTCGACGCGGCGGTGCCTTCGGCCGGCTCGCTGTACCGTCGCACCATCGCGAAGCGGAGGTATCGCTCCTGGTCGAAGGCCCCGGGGTTCTCGCGTCGGCAGCCCGGGACCGGCCCTCACGGTCCACGCGTGATCGTCTACGTGAACGATGTCGTGGACAGAACGCTGGACCGGTCGAGCGCGCGCAGGTGGGCGGTGGGATCCAAGATCGCGAAGGACGGCTTCGACGATTCGGGACGCCTCATCAAGGTCGCGTACATGCACAAGACGCGCCGCGGGTGGTACTTCGCCGAGTGGGACGGCGAGGGCAACGTGATCGCCGCGGGACTTCGAGACCCGTTGTGCGCCGACTGCCACGCCCGAGGGGACGACTCGGTCCGCTCGTTCGGACTTCCGTGAGCGGGCGCTCGGGCGGTGTCGCCCACGGGTGAGCCCCGATCGATTCGGCGTCGACCGGGGCTCCTGGGGGTGGGGGTGACCGGTTAGGGCTGCGGAGTCGCCGTCGGTTCCACCGTCGTCGTGGGCTCGACGGTGCCGGTCGGCTCGGTCGTCACTGGCGGCTCCACGGTTCCCGTGGGCTCGACGGTGCCGGTCGGCTCGCCACCTGCGCCATCTCCAGGTGCCGGTGCAGGCGGCTGCAGTCCGAGCCATCCCATGAACTTCTCCCAGACTCGCTGCAGGCCCGGCGGGACATCGCCCGCGTGCTTCGCGATGTTCTTGGTGATGCGCGAGAGCGCGTTGGCGATGCCTGCGGTCTTGGTGGTCGGCTCGCTGGGCGGCACGGTGGTGTCGGTCGTTCCCGACGTCACGATCGAACCGGGAGCGCCGCTCGTCTCGCTCGCGCCTTTGGCTCCGCGACGCTTCAACTTGAGTTCGGCCTTCGCCTGCTTCCTGGCGGCCTTCGCGGTCTGCTTGCGTTCCTTCCGGACGGCCTTGTCCTTGTTGGCCTTCTTGCTGGCCCCGGGCCCCGACGTTTTCGGCTCGATGCGCTCCTTCTTTGGCTTCGAGCCTCGGGTCTTCGGCTCGTCGGGCTTGCCCTTGGCGGCCGACGGCTGCTCTTTGTGAGCCTTCTCCTTCGCGCCGCCGCCCTTCGCCTTACCGTTGCCGGGTGAAGCGAAGGCAGGTAGGGCGGCGGTGGCGACAAGGATGGCTACGATGATCGCGACGAATCTGCGCACTGCGCTTCCTCCTCGTTCGGCGGGCGTTCGTCGGAGAGTCGAGTTGCGCGGCGCATTCTTACGGGTCCGGGGCAAGGCCCTGAATGCGATCGTGCGCGCCGTCACACCGGCGAGACCGCTTGGGCAGCAACGGGATGAGCGGGCGAGTGCCCGGTTGCCGCGCCGGAGGAGCTAGATGGCCGCCCGAAGGCGCTCGAGGATCTCCTCGAAGATCTCCGCCGAGGTGGCGAAGTTCAAGCGCGCGAACCCCTCGCCTTGCTTGCCGAAGTCGGGTCCGGGCGAAAGCGCCACCTGTGCCTTCGAACGCAGGACTTCGGCGGGGTCGGCGCCCAGGTCGAGGGCGCGCAGGTCGAGCCACGCCAGGTACGTCGCCTGCGGCTCGAGGTAGCGCGCTTCCGGCAGCTCTTCGGCAAGCCAGCGCGCGAGCCGGTCGCGACGTGCGAGCAGTTGTGCGAGCGTGCCCTCGAGCCAGCTTGCGCCGCCGGTCCAGGCCGCGAGAGACGCTTCCGCGGCGAGCGAGCCGACGGCTCCCAGCGCGTGCTCTGGGAGTTCGTGAAGCCGCTTTCGGACGCCCTTGTGTCCGAAGTGCGCCATCGCGCACCTGAGGCCCGCGAGGTTGAACGCTTTGGCAGCCGAGGTGACGGTGACGGTTCGCTCGGCGGTTCCCTCGCGCAGCGCGGCGAAGGGCAGGTGCTTGGAGCCGGGGAAGACGACGTCTCCCCACACCTCGTCGCTGATCACGAGTGCGTCGACGCGTTCGGCAACATCGGCGATGGCGCCGAGTTCATCGGCGTCGAATACTCGACCGGTCGGGTTGTGCGGATTGCAGAGCAGGATCGCGGTCGTCTTGTCGTCGACGAGCGACTCCAACAGCTCGCGATCGAGGCGCCAACCATCGGGGTCCAGGGGACAGTCGATCATCCGGCGGCCCGACCGCTCGACGGCCTTGATGAAGGGCGGGTAGATCGGCGTGAGGACTACCACGCCGTCGCCCGGTTGGGTGTGGAGCCACAGCGCCAGCTCGACGCCTTGCATCACGTCGCAGAAGGTCCGCAGCTTGCGAGGGTCGGGCGTCCAGCCGTGGCGGCGCTCCTGCCACTCGACGAATGCCGAAGCGAGCTGGCACTCGGCCGAGAAGTTGTAGCCGAAGTCGCCCCGGTCGACGAGCGCGCGAACCGCGTCGACTACGACCGGCGCGGGCGCGAAGTCCATGTCGGCCACCCATGCGGGAAGGACGTCGCTGCCGTACCACGTCCACTTGGCGCACGTCAGGCTGCGGAGCCGAGCGAGGTCGGCGCCGTGCGTGTCGCGCTGTGCGGGCTCGCGGTTCATCGGCTCATCTTGTCATAGTCGCCCTCGCGAGCACCTACTCGAACCGCTCGCGATCGGCGGCAGGAACGACCTCGATCCACGTGGTCCCCGTGGCGAGCGGCAGTCGCTCGCCACGGGGCGTAGTCAGCCGGAGCGGCGTGCCCGGCTGCGCTTCCCAAAGCGCGGGGAACCTCCGGCCGTCGCGGTAGAGCCGCGCGTCGCCGGCGCCGTTCAAGACGAAGTAGGACGTGCCCGGCCGGCAGCCTTCGACCACCTCGGCGAAGAGCACGACGACGTTGTCGGCCCGGAGTGCCTTCCCAGACTCGGCGTCCACATGCGGTTCGCCGTTGAGTCTTCGCGTCCAGCGCCTCGCCTCTGCGCTCCAGACCCACGACACCTGGTTGGACTCGCTGAGCGGCACGTCGGCTTTTGCCGCGGCGGTGCCGTCCGCCGAAGGGGCGGCCCCGAACTGAAGGGAGGGAGCCGTGGCTTCGCCGGCGAATCCTCGCTCGCCGCCGACCGAGCGGACGCCCTGGATGTCGACGTAGAGGTTGTGCGGGGCGGAACGCGCGTCGCTTCTCTCGAACGCGTCACCCCCGGTCGATTCGGTGAGGTTGTCGATGCCGGAATCCTCGATCATCTGGAGCACGATGCGGTTGGCGCCCGAGAACGCGAGGATGGAGCCGAACTGCTGAGCGATGTGGATGTCCGGCGGCCTCGCGCTACGAACGGGGCCGACCGTCTGAGGCGCTTTCGAGTGGAAGATCGCGTGAAACCGCGTGATGCCGCCCTCCGCGAGAACCTCGTAGACCACGTCGGCGTCGGCGAGGCCCGATTGAGGACGGGCCGGCTTGCTGTTGTCGACCTTGACGGAGACGACGCGGGCTCGAGCCGCCGCTCGGTCGGGTGCCCGCTCGCCGGTGAGCGGCCACGTGACGGGTTTCGGCAGAACCGGCGGCGCAGCCTCGTCGCCGGACAGGAGTCTCCAAGCGCCGTAGCCCGCGACCGCCAAGACGACGATCACGAGTATGACCACGATGACACGCACGGCAGGCATGGCGATGCCCCCATCGAATCCCGAGCTTCACACCGTCCTGGCATGCACGAATGTACCCGCGCTCTCAAGTCCACCCAGACCATGGCCGATTCATGTGCCACCAGCTCCTTCCGGCAAAGGAGTTCCATTGACGATCGGCCCCAACTTCTCGACGGTCCTTCAAGCCGCGCGCCTCGGCGCTGAGTGGGCCTGGGTCGAGATCTACCGCGACCTCTCGCCAACGGTCCTTCGCTACCTCCGGGCGCACGGTGCCGCCGATCCGGAGGACGTCCTGGGCGAGACCTTCGTGCACGTCGTTCGCCGACTCGCCGATTTCAAAGGCGACGAGACGGGCTTTCGCGCCTGGGTGTTCACCATCGCTCGAAGCCGTCTGCTCGACTGCTGGCGTCAGAGCGAGCGCCGCCCGCTCGATCACGTCGCTCCGGAGTCGCTGGTCGAATGCCTGGCCGCCGAGAACACCGAAGGCGAAGCCATGCGACGCCTCGCGCAGGACCGTGTGCGAGCGACGCTCGATCGGCTCACCCCCGACCAGCGTGACGTCATCTTCTTACGCATCATCGCCGGCTTGTCCATCGACGAGGTCGCGCGCGCTCTCGGAAAGAAGTCAGGCGCCGTCAAGTCGCTCCAGAAAAGGGGCCTGACGGCGATTCGCCGAGAAATCTCAGGGGAGGCCGTATCCTGATGGACCTCAACGACGTTTCTCCCTATGAGATGAGCGGGTTCGACAACATAGGCGATAGCGATCTCGAGGCCTTGCGCGCCGGTCAGGTGCCGACCGACGACAAGCGTCTCGGTGATCTCGCGGGGTTCTTCCGGGACTTCGCCGAAGCGCATCCGGAGCCTTCGACGGAGCAGTGCGAAGCGTCCCACATCGCCTTGATGCTCGACGCAGCTCATCTCTTGGCCGACAAGGGCGACCCGGCAGCGATGCCGGCAAGCAAAGGCGACGGGCCTGAGACTCAGGCGTCCGGCCTGCCGAAGCCGAGGGAGAAGACCATGATCGACAAGATCGTTACTGCGCCGCTGGGCGCGAAGATCGCGGCCGGAGCGGCCGCGCTGATGCTGACGTTCTCAGGGGTCGCGGCGGCGGGCGCACTGCCCGGACCCGTTCAGGACGCAACCGCGGACCTCGCGGCGACCGCAGTGGGGGTCGACCTTCCTGGCGGCTCCGACGAGACGGCCGTCGAGGTCGACGACGTGGTCGTCGGCGGTGGTTCGCTGGACACGACGGGAGCCGTGGACCCGGGCGCTGGCGGTGGCTCGATCGACGCCGATGACGACACGGATGAGGCCGACGGCGTGCAGTCCAGATCGCTCAATGACGCTGATGAGGGCGACGAGGACACAGATGAGGCAGAAGAGGCCGACGACGAAGCCGATGACGACGACAGCGGCGAGGCGGAGGAGGCGGCGGACCACACTGATGATGGCGATAGGTCGTCGAGCGTAGGCGGCGACGATGACAGTGACGACGACAAGCGGCCCGCTGCCGACCAGCGGGACGACTCGGACGAGGATGAGGACGAGCGGCCGGCCCGCCAGTCCGAAGATGACGATGACGACGACTCGCCGGTCAAGCCGGACGACTCCGACAACGAGGACAGCTCGTCCAGCAACTAGAAGCATCGTGGTCGAGCATCGGCCTGGCAAGGGGCGGCTCACAGTGAGCCGCCCCTTGCCGTTCTCTGGGCCTTGGGCTCGCGGCGCGCCTGCGGAGGGCGGTCTTGCCCTCGCAGCAGGTCCGCCTGGGTACAACTCAAGAGTCGGCTGCCGGTGCCGGGAGAGGGGACCATGCCGCAGCGCAGGGCGCTCAGACCTCCGCGACGCGTGCGCATCGGGCACAACCGTGCCGGGCGGACGATGCCAGCGGGGACTCGGGACCGCGAGGGGTTCTTCCACTCGGTCTTTCGCGACGCCCCTGCGCCGATCTTCGTGGTCTCCCTTCGGGACGACGGCGGCTACCTTCTCGAGGCGTTCAACCCGGCGTTCGACCGCGCTGTGGGGGTCGGGGGCGAGAAGATCGAGGGCTCTCGGCTCGAGGACAGCGGGCTCTCGGAGGCGGATTTCGCAGCGCTCAAGGACAAGTACGACCAGTGCGTGCGTGAAGACAGGGTCATCGAATACGAGCAGGAACTCGAGATGACCGGGGGGCGGACCTGGTGGACCAGGATCGCCCCCGTGCACGATGAGGCCGGACGCATAACGCACCTCGTGGGGACGCCGATCGACATCTCGGAAGCTCGGCGTTCGGAAGCGCTGCTCAGGCGATTGATCCGCGAGCAGCGACTGCTGTCCGATTGCAACATGGCCATCATTCGGGCGCCCGACGAGATGTCGCTGCTGAGCGAGACGTGCCGCATCATCCGGGGGGCGGGGTACTCGACGGCATGCGTGTGCCTCGGGAGCGACGGCTACGCGGGTGACATACGGGTCTCGGCTTGTAGCACCCAGAAGGAGCCGCCCACCGCCGAGCTCGAGTCGCCCGACGGCCTCCCCGCCATGGCGCTCAGGACGAAGCGCGCCTCGCGAGTCTCGAACCTCGCCGAAGGGGCCGGGGACGTCGGAGCCTGGTGTGGGCGCATGGCGGAGCTCGGCTACCGCGCTGGCATCGCTCTACCGCTGCTCGATTCCGACGGTATGCCGCTCGGCGCGCTCGCGATCCTCTCAGTCGTGCCCGAGGACTTCGCGGCTGGCGAGGTCCGCATCTTCCAGGAGCTGGCCGACGACGTCGCTTACGGGCTTTCCAGCATTCGCTCCCAGGAACGTCACCGACGGGTCGACCGCGTGAACTCGGCCCGTCTGAGACTGCTGCAGTTCGCGTCGAACCACACGATCGAGGAGCTTCTCGAACAGACCCTCGACCAAGCGGAGGAGCTGACCGGGAGCGTCGTCGGCTTCTACCACTTCGTCGACGAGGACCAAGCCTCGCTCACCCTGCAGGAGTGGTCCACGCGCACGAAAGCCCAGTTCTGCACCGCCCAAGGCCGCGGCGCGCACTACCCGATCGCGGACGCGGGAGTCTGGGTGGACTGCGTGTACGCCCGCAAGCCGGTGATCCACAACGACTACGCGTCGCTCGCTCACAAGAAGGGCATGCCCGAAGGCCACGCGCACGTGGTTCGCGAACTTGTCGTCCCTGTCACGCGGGGCGACGCCATCAAGGCGATCCTCGGGGTGGGCAACAAGCCGACCGCGTACGGCGACGAGGACATAGAGACCGTCTCCCTCCTCGCCGATCTCGCGTGGGAGATCGCCGATCGCAAGCTCGCCGAAGACGCCCTGAAGTCGAGCGAGCGCAAGTTCCGCGAGCTCTTCGAGGAGTCCTTCGACGGCCTCTTCGTGACGACGCCCGAAGGCCATATCGCGGAGTTCAACAAGAAGGTGATGGACATCCTTGGCTACGACACGGCGGACGAAGTGCGCGCGCTCGACCTCGCGCGCGACGTCTACGCTCGCTCGTCGGACAGAGCCAAGGTCATTGCGGCCGTCGAAGAAACGGGCACTGCCGAGTACGACATCGACGTCAAGCGCAAGGACGGGTCGGTGATCACCGCGCACTGCTCCCTGACTGCAGTCAGGGGAGCTGACGGCCGGGTCACCCAGTGTCGCGGGATAATGCGTGACGTCACCGAACGGCGACAGGCCGACGCAGCGACATCCTGATGGCCGCTCGAGTCATCGCGGTCGCCTCGAGGCGGGCAAGATCGAGCGCTAAGCTATCTCAGGCCTGAGGGCGGCTTGGCGCCGACGAGCGAGTGCCGTGCAGCCGGCCGGGGACGCCGCTGGTTGCGCGCGAGTCTCGGCCCCGTGCTGCGGATCGAGTTCCTGTGGGCGACCCGTGTAGTAGCCCTGCACGCAGTCGACTCCGCATTCGCACACCGCGTCGAAGAGCACTGCGTCCTCGACGTACTCGGCGATCGTGTCGATGCGCAGACCGCGGCACATCTCGACGATCGCGCGCACGAAATACCCGTCGTTCTTCGTGTTGCGAAGCCCCTGAACGATGGTCCCGTCGATCTTGAGGAAGTCGACGTGGAGGTGCTTGAGGTAGAAGAACGAGGCGGCGCCGGACCCGAAGTCGTCGATGGCAAAGCGGCACCCGGAATCGCGGAGCAGGCCGATGAACTGCTGTGCTTTGGCGATGTCGGTGACCGCAGCGGTCTCGGTTATCTCGATGATGAGACGCCACGGCTGCACGCGATTCGTGACCAGTCCCTTCACGATCAGGGCCGGGAGCTCGGGATCGGTGAAGCCTCGACCGGAGATGTTGATCGAGTAGGAGACATCGCGTCCTGACTCCTGTTCCCGGGCAAGAAGCTCGATCGCGTGGACGGCTACCCAGCGGTCGATGTCGCGGATGAGACCCAGCTGCTCGGCCACCGGGATGAACTCACCGGGCATGATCACGTGCCCGTGCTCATCGATCATGCGGAGTAGAAGCTCGAACGAGTCGGTCGCCGCGTCGGAGGCACGAACGATCGGCTGGGCGTAGAAGACGAAGCGATCGTGTTCGAGGGCGTCTCTGATTCGCTCGCCCCACCGTACCCGGGTGGCAAGCTCCTGCTGCCAGTCGCCGCTGTAGAGGTCGACACGCCCGCCGCCGCTCTCCTTCGCGTGATACATGGCGAGATCCGCGCACGCGAGGAGGTCGTCAGCGACTTCACCGTGCACGGGGTAGAGCACGACGCCTACGCTCACGCTCAGCTGAACGAGGTGACCGTCGATCTCGTAGGGGGTGGTCTGGACCGATCTGGCCAAGCGCTGGGCGGTAGCCATGGCCTCCTGCTCGCGAGCGTGCGGGACGATGACGGCGAACTCGTCGCCGCCGATGCGGGCGAGGGTTCCGTACGAGCGCGTCTTCGAGTGCAGCGTGTCCGCGAACCACGACAGCAGATCGTCGCCGACCGTGTGGCCCAGGGAGTCGTGTATCTCCGTGAAGGTGTCGATGTCGAGCCACAGGATCGCGAACGATCCATCGAGACGGCGCTGCTCGGCGAGCTCGCGGCCGAGCTCCTCTTCGAACCTGCGGCGATTGCACAGCCGGGTCAGCGGGTCGTGGCCGGCGAGGTAGGCGAGTTCGTTCTCGGAGACCTGAAGCGCTTCGAGCATCGAGTTGATGTCAGTGGCGAGCGCGGTGACCTCGTCGGCGCCTGGCGCGTTCACCCTCGCTTCGAGGTCGCCCGTCTGGGCCACGTGCTTCACGTCGCTGCTGAGACGCTTCAGTCGTTGGAGGACCACCCGATCCAAGGTCATTCCGAGTGCGATGATCAGGCCGGCGATACCCGACAGAACGGCGAGCACAAGCGGCGCCAAGCTCCGTCGGGCGACGATGAGGCTGGTTCGCGGTTGGGTGACGCCGAGCATGAAGGCCGTCCCGCCGTCGAGCCCCTTCACCAGCGTGTATCCCGACACCGAGTCCATGCTCACCGGAGTCACGACATCCTCAGCGCCGTGGGCAAGCTCGTTCCTAGCGACAAGCTGAGACTCCGGCCGCGCAGGGACATCGCCCGCAAAGAGGCGAACCGGGTGCCCCGCGAGCTTTCCGATGGCCGCAACCTCCGCCGGGTCGATCAGCCTCCCCATGACGAGCGTACCGCGAGCCGGTCCGGAGCCGTCAGAGCGCACGATGGGTCGGGCGCTCAAGAACTGCGATCCTTCCGGCACGGTCACCACGCCCGAACGTTCGCGCTCGGCGTCGAGGATCGAGGGGTACCGTGAAACGAGCGATTCGAGAACCAGGGGGACCCCACCCGCGCCGACAGGGAGGCCATCGCGAGCGACGGCCCCGACGGGTTGACCGCCTTTGTTGAAGATCACGAGGTAGTCGAGTCCGAGAGTGTCGAGAGAGGCGGGGATGAGATTGACTTCCGAGTAGGAGCGGTCACCGGTCTGGGCGAACCGATAGGTGTCGTCCCACTTCGCCCAGTCCGCGCTTGTGGCCGCGATCGTGCGCGTTCGCAAGGCTATCGCCTGCTCTGCGCGGCTAAGGGTCGACTTGACCTCGGAGGCTTCCTGTTCCCTGAAGACGTCGTAGACGAACTTGCCGAGTACCGCGTTCATCGCGACGGCGAGCAGCGTGATCACCACTGCGACCGCGATTATGGTCCGCGCCCTGATCCCCACGTGGCTCTCCCATCGAAGGGAGAGCCGGTTCTGCCGATCGAGCGTTCTGCTCGATCAGACCGTCACAAACCTAGTATCGGCAGTTCAGCCGCGCAGTTGACAGTTGCCGAGGAGGAGATTCGCGCGATCTTCCGGTCGATTGACTCCCTGTAGGATGTCTGACTCGCAGAAGGTGCACCGCGCTTGGGGCGGAAGCACTATGGTGATTGGCAGTTTTCGTGTCGGCGCAGGGAGGCGGTTCGATGAACGCGATCGTCGTCTACGAGTCCTTCTGGGGGAACACGGCCGCCGTCGCCCGGGCCATCGCCGAGGGGATCGGGCCCGACGCGCGGGCCCTTGCCACGGGGGAGGCGACGACCGCGGCGATCGAGGCAGCCGATCTGATCGTTGCGGGCGCCCCTGTCCTGGGCTTCAACCTCCCGACGGAGGGGATGCGCAAGACTCTGCCGTCCAACACGACCGATGCGCCCGCCGCTCCGGACCTCTCGCAGCCATCGATGCGCGCGTGGATCGAGTCGCTGCCGTCCACCGATGCGAAGGCGACGGCATTCGAGACGCGGATCTGGTGGTCGCCCGGGAGCGCGACGAAAGCCATCCAGCGCGGTCTGGCGGGGGCCGGTTGTACCCCCCTGTGCAAGGAGGAGCGCTTCATCGTGACCGGACGATACGGTCCGCTTCGCGACGGAGAGCTCGAGCGGGCGCGCGAGTGGGGGAAGCGGATCGCCTCGGCGATGTAGGGCACGCCGTTCGGCGCAGAGCGACAGCCCTAGAGGCGCGAGGTGAATTGCAGCACGCCGCTGTAGAGGGTCTGCAGGATCGACTGCGGCCGCTCCTCGTTTGCGCCCGACCCCACGACCGCGGCTGGACCGGCCTTGATCGGCGGCGGTGGCGGCGCGGCGACGTCTTCGGCAACCAGGAGCGGCACCCGAGTGAGGGTGCGGTTTCCCTGACGAAGCTCCAGCGTGCCGACGCGCTGGCCCCGGAAGACCGGCAGCCTGACGGGGGAGGGCGTCTCGATCGTTCGCGTCACCTTCGGGCTTCCGTCCAGCAGCGCCATCTTCACGGTCTTCGAGGGGTGCACGACGACGATCGGCAACCGCCCGTAGCCTGTCGGCACGACCGACATGGTCGTTTCCTTCGTGATCAGCTGGCGCGAGTGCGTGTTCTTGAAGCCCCAGTCGAGCAGCCGCCTCGCCTGGCCGAACCGCTCTGCGTTCGAGCCGGTGCCGAGGACGACTGCGACGAGCTCGACGTCGCCGCGCTTCGCCGAAGCGACGAAGCAGTACCCCGCCGGGTTGGTGAATCCGGTCTTGACGCCGGTGAGGCCGCGGTACCCGTTCATCGCCCGGAACGTCGATCCCTCGGTCCAGGAACCGCCGCCCTTTATCGGCACTCGAACGGACTTCTTGCGGACGATCTTCGCGAGCTCCTTGTCGGCGAGGACGTGTCGCGCGATGACCGCGAGATCATCCGCGCTCGATCGCTCCCGCTTGCTGAGCCCGTGGGGGTCTGCGGCACGCGTGTCCTTCAAGCCGAGCTCTTTCGCCTTCGCGTTCATGAGCCGCACGTAGGCCTTCTCGGAGCCTGCGATGTGGATAGCGAGGGCCTCGGCGGCGTCGTTCGCCGATGCGATGAGCATCATGTTCAGCAGCTGCCGGACGGTCACGCGCTGCCCGGCTACGAGCCCGACGCCGCCTTCGGCAACGTTGGCCGCCTTGCGCGAGACCCTGACGCTCTCACCCATCCTCGCCCGGTCGCGCACCACGAGTGCGTTCAGGAGTTTGATCGTGCTCGCGACGCGCCGTTCCTGGTGGGGCTTGCGATTCCAGAGCGGGACGCCCGCGCGCGTCTTGATCGTGGCCGCTGGCGCACCGATGCGAGGTGGGGCGACCTTGGCGAATGCAGGAGGCGGGACCGCTGCTGCAAGAAGGCAGGACGCCAGCGCAAGCGCAGCGAAACGCCGATAGATGTTCGCCCCCGGGCTGATGGTCCGCCTCCGCTCGGCGAGTCATGCACTGTCCCCGCCCTAGTGTGTTCCTGCGAAGCCGCGTAGCGCAAACCGGGTGCCGGGTGTGCCTCCGGTCGCCCCCCAGTGAGTGCCGGGGGGATGGCGCCATCGAGTTCGGGGCCGCTATCCGCCGATGATGCGATAGCGAACGGTCTGCACTCCGTCGAACCCCAGAACGCGGGTGATGCCGGGGCCAAGGTCGAACTCGCGACCGGCGATGAACGGGCCGCGGTCCGTGACCTCGGCGACTGCGGTGCGCCCGTTGTACGAGAACTCGACGAGCGTTCCGAAGGGCAGCGTCTTGTGCGCGACGATCATCGAATCCGCCCGGACGACGTCCCCGTTCGCCATGCGGCTGCCGATGAGGGCGTCGCCGTAGCATGAGGCGACAGCCGTGCTCCACGCGCCGGACCCCTTCGCGCTCGAGCCCTTCGGTACTGACGGCCTGCCGGCAGCTTTCGGCCGGACGACGGCTTTCTTCTGCTTCGCTTCGAGGTCGGTGATCCGCTCCTCGTAGTTCGCGAGCAGCGCCTGGTTCGCTTCGAGGTCCCTTCGCGCCCGCGCGTCCGCGCTTCGGACCTCCCGAAGCTGTGCTGACGCTTCGCCCTGCTGCTTCATGAGTTCGCGTGCCGTCTTCGCCACGCGGGCTCTCGTCGACTTCAGTTCGCGCACGATGACGGCCTCATGTCGCCCGATGCGGGCGAGCAGGTCCCACGTGCTGGCGAACTCGTCGAACGTCGTCGACTTCGCCAGGACCTCCAAGAAGTCGAGCGGTCCCTTGCGATACATGCGGGTGGCGCGAGAGCGCAATCGGTCCTGCAGCAGGGCCTGGCGCTCGACGAGCCGATCGAGTCTCGCCGAGTTCTTCGCGACGCGCGCCTCGATCGCGTCGAGTCGCGCCTGCGCCGCCTCGTGACGGCGCACCGTCTCCTCGACCCGCGCCCGGGAGGTCGCCACCCGGTCCTCCGCCGAGCTGGCCTT
>JACRBU010000005.1 GCA_016213085.1 Coriobacteriales bacterium | reverse complement strand
TCTTGGTCGCGGGCACCTTCCCTTCCGTGAGGACGGCGGAGAGGAGGTAGCGGGCGTTTGCGAGCGTGCGCGAGCAGGCGAGGTCCTCGAGCGTGAGGTCGGAGGCAAGGACGATGGGACCGCCTTCGTCCAGCAGACTGCTCCGGGCCAGCACCTCGCGCTGACTTCGAGTGGGAATGGCCTGATGTCGCGCTGTCATGGGATTCTCGGCGGCCTCGGCGACGGGTGAGCAGAGAGTAGCATCAGCAAGTCAGGTCTCGAAGCACTTGGGCTGGCTTGCAGCCGATTCGACTACTCCCCGAGCCGCGCCTCCAGCCCTTCCATCAGCGCCATCAGCCCCTCCTCGAAGCCGTGACTCCAGTCGCGCAGCTGCGGTGCGAACTCAGCCGTGAGGGGAGGGGCGTCGGTGGTGATCTCGATCGCCTCTTCCACTGGACCGCTCCACGTGCCGCCCTGGCCTGAGGTCAGCAGGTACCACCCTGCCGTGTACGCGAAGATCGCGTGCGCGGCGTCGACCAGCGCCTGTCCCTCGAAACCGGCGGAGCGAAGGACCTGCAGCGGCGCCTCCAACATCTGGAGTGACTCGGCTGTCGTGTACTGCCTGCCAAGGAAGAGCCATCCCGCTCTCGGATGCGCCTCGAGCGCGCGGGCTGCGGAAGCCGGGCCCGACATCATGACCGTCTTCCAGTCCTCATCGGCATTGGGCGGGAGTCCGGGACCCGTCTCCTGCACGATGCGGTCGACAACGCCGTCGAGGATCGCGTCCTTGTTCGGGAAGTAGTGGTAGAGCGCCATTGCCTCCACCCCGAGCGACTCTCCGAGTCGGCGCATGCTGAGCTTCTCGGCGCCCTCGGCATCGAGGATCTCCAGCGCCTTGTCGAGAATCTTCTCCCTGGTCAGCGGCTCGCGACCTTCCTTGCGCGGATGCGGTGTCATCTTCGGTAGCGCCTTTCTCGAGATTCCCGCTTGACTTTACGGTGTAAGGGTATATCCTTTACGCCGTAAGTTTACACCATAAGATTACCCCAAGCAAGGGGACGCAGTCGAGGAGGAGCGAGAAAGATGAACATCACAACGACGCCATCGTGCCGCGTCGGGTCGCAAGGCCAGACGTTGCGCTACCTGGTGAAAGCCGATGGCGCGACCGACGTGGTCGCGCCCGCTTCGGAGACGGACTGCATGAGGGTCCGTGTCGCGCAGGTTCGGCCGGCCGGAAACGGGGTCGAGGCTGACGTCGAGGTCACCGTCGTCGACGGCAGGCCTTATTGAGGCGACCTGCCGATCGAGGCGCGTGGCGCCTCGGGACAGGTTCAGAAGGCAGACATCGAAGTGATGACCCTTCCAGGCGCGGTCATGCCGGCGTGTGCGGTGGTCGGAACCATCGCTCTCGTGGGCGCCGTGGTTGCGATCCGGTGGGGAGGCTGGGCGGGCTGGACCCTCGGCATCCTCGCAGTCATCGTCGCGCTCGCGGGGCTCGGCATGGCTGGATTCTTGGCGTGGGGCCATTACCTCGGCTTCCCGTGGCATTTCGCGTAGGCGCGGGGACTTGGGATCTAAGGAGAGACCATGAGTGAGAGAACTATCACCACAAAGGGGCGACTGGCGCTTGCCGGGTCGCTCGACTTGAAGGCGCTTGTCGGAAGCGGGGACCGCATTGGCAAGCTGGCGGCGCCGTTCGTCGTCGTCGGCGTTGCGTTGAACGTCTGGCGGCCCGCGTGGTTCAGCGTCGGCGGCCCGCCTTCGGCTCCAAAGGTCGTCGCGGGCATCGCGCTGGCGATCGGGGTCGTCGCGTGGGGTTGGTCGGTGGCGCTGATCCTGACCAGGGTGCCGCGAGGCGAGTTGATCACCACCGGGCCGTTCGCTCTGGTGAAGCACCCGCTCTACACGGCAGTGTCGCTGCTGGTGCTGCCGGCCGTCGGCATCCTCCTCAACTCGTGGCTCGGTGCGCTCATCGGCGCGGTCTTCTACCGAGGGTCGAGACTCTACGCACCGGACGAGGAGCGCACGCTGGCCGAAGCGTTCGGCGTGGAGTGGGACCGCTATGTCGCCACAGTGAAGCTGCCGTGGGCGTAAGCAGCCACGTCGCCGAGAGGACTTCACGAGCTGGCTCGATTGCGACAGCTCCGACCGGGGTTGACGGCGCGCCGCGCTGAGTCATGGGGGATACTCGGGTAACCCCGACCTCGAAGCAAGGGAGCACGACATGCGAATCGTCGTGACGAGCGTTCTCGTGAACGACCAGGCCAGAGCCCTCGACTTCTACACGGGAGTCCTCGGCTTTGTGAAGAAGGAAGACGTGCCGGTGGGCGAGGCGCGATGGCTCACGGTCGTCTCCCCCGAGGATCCCGACGGCGTGGAGTTGCTGCTCGAGCCTGACAGCCATCCCGCAGCAAGACCGTTCAAGGCCGCTCTTGTAGACGACGGCATCCCCTTTACGTCGTTCGCGGTCGCCGACGTCAGCGCCGAATACGATCGCCTCGTTGCGGCGGGAGTCCGGTTCACCCAGCCGCCCACAGAGATGGGTCCCGTCACGACCGCCGTGTTCGACGACACGTGCGGCAACCTGATTCAGATCGCAAGCCGGCCTTAGATGACGGCCTACCACTTCGAGCTGACGGGGCCAACGCTGTCGCTTGCGGCCGTCATTTCGATCCCGCTGCTGGTCCTGGCGGCGGCCTTCGCGTGGCGGCGCTGGCGACGGTAGTATCGGCCGCTGCGCCATCCTGAACCGCGCCTCCTGCCACGAGTTCATCTGAGAGGAAAGGGCGTCTTTGGCGGCGCGTCTCCGGAGCGCTGCCGCCCGCCGACGCTCCGGCGACGCTCGTGGCGCTCGCCAGTTGCCGACCTTTGGCGGTTCCTGCAGAATCGGCTCTTGTGCGCACGGCCGACCGGGTGGGGTCCGCGAGTGCCAGGCGCCCGCCAAACCGAAGAGAAGAGATCGATCACGGCGACTCGGGGGAGACAGATGCCGGAACACAGCCGCGTCCGCTCGGCACGGTTGACTGGCAGGCAGAAGCAGATTCTGGATCTTCTCTCGCAAAACCTCAGCAGCAAGGAAGTTGCGGAACGCCTGCGAATTCACCGCAGAACCGTCGACAACCACTGCGTCAACATCATCAAGGCTCTCGGCGTCGTCGATCGGTACGACGCAGTCCGCGTCTGGTCACAGCTGAACCGCTTGGAACCCGAGCGCCGGTTTCCAACGGATTAGAACGGATGCTCACCGACCTACACAGGTGCGCACGGATTCGCACAGCCGCGTGGTTTCGAGATCGCGAACCCTCGAATAGAGTGGGCTGCGCTCCGGCGGCGTGCGCAAGCGCGTCGCGATCGGGCGAGGCAGCGCGACTCGCGGTTCCGATCGGCCGCGGGTGGCGGTGCGCCAACCGCGAGGCCTGGGCCTGAGGATGCTGCCCACTTCCGCCTGCCCAAGACCGCCGCGACTTGAGAAGGGAGCTCCGGGGCAAACGTCTGAGCTGCCAATCGCACGGCGCGATCCGGTTCACACCACATGGGTCGCCCGCTTCACAAGCAGAGAACTCCCGCGGCGGGGTTGGGACTCACCACGCGGGAGCCGACAGAGGGGGAAGACATGAAGGCAATACTTCACAAGGTAGCCGCCCTGGCGTTGCTCGCAAGCATCGCGACCGCGGTCCTTGCCTTGCCCGCCATCGCCGCATCGAAGCACTCGATCGCCGGCACGTGCCGCAACGACGCGCAGTGGTACGTCTCGACCACTGACCGGACGGTGGCTTCCAACAACACCTCGATCCAGGCGTCGTTCCACGATCTGTGCGTCAAACCCATGCAGTTCAAGCTGATCAACGCCAAGACCGGCGGCCAGCTGGGACGGACGATCACCGCAAGCGGCGACGTGCAGACACTGGCGACAGCGGTGAAAGCCGGCACCGTGTTCAACAACGCGTTCAGGCTGACTTCGTCGTGCTACAGCTGGCAGGACCGGAACTTCGCGGGCTCTGAGTGGTACTAGGACGCAGCTGACTCGCTCGATGGACGCGATCGATCCCATGGGTTGGTCGCGTCCATCCGCGAGGCCGGAAGTGCCGATGCATTCCAACGGAGGGGAGTCGTCCGGTGCGGAGATACCCACTCGCCATATGGGCCGGAATCGTCTTCGCTCTTGCGCTCTCTGCTAGCGCTCTCTACTGGGACTCTTCGCGCATCGACCTCGGCGCGGACGCATCGTGGGGTACCGTTGCCACCGTGAACTCCGAGTATCGGGCGGCAACCGAACAGCTTTCCCTCCCTGAGGGCCACAAGTGGCCGAAGGCGACACCCTACACCGACAGGGCGCCGGACGGCGCGGCCTACTCGTACGCGGCCGGGGTCGGGAGGGAGTGGGCGGAGTGGTACTGGTTCGGCGCCTGGGCTTCGGTCGCGGTGTCTTCAACGGAGCCGACCTCCGTCCGCCAGGCCGCTATCGATCGATTGCCCGAGTTCTACAAGACGACCGCGTTTTCCACCACGACGGAGCCCGGATACTACCGGCGCATCATCACGGCTGCTCAGAAGGGTGATTGCGACGGGCTGCGCGAGTACGTCGAAGCGCTCGACGACTCGACCGGTGAGGGAGGCTAGGAACATGACCCATCTCACGGCGCGCACCAAGGTTCCCTTCCGCCCGGTCAGCCCATCGATCGTGGGCTGGGCGTTTCTTGCTGGCGCGGGCTTGGGCGTGGTCGCCAAGCTCCTCGGGCGCGTACAGGGCCTGGATCTCCTTGGTGTTGGAGTGGCGTTCTGGGTGACCGCCGGCTTCCTCTTGGCTCGCCAAGCGGCCAAGGGGCACGGGCTACTGGACGGAACCGTGTGGGCGGGTACGACGATGGCCGTCTACCTCGGCGCATGGCTGCTCTCCTACTGCGCGGCGTTCGGGCTGCAGCAATCCGCGGGCTTCGGAGCGGCGTGGCTCGACGAACGCATCTACTTCATCCTCACCGCTCCCGCCTCGATCCTCCTGGGGTTCCTCGCTGCGGCGTCTCTGAGGCCCGACTGGCTCGGCGACGCGTGCCTCGCTGCCCCGATCGCCTGGACGGTGCCGGAAGTCATCTTCGCGTTCTCGCGGGGATGGCAGTACGTGACGTTGGCCGCCCTGCCCGCAGCTCTGATCGCCGGCATTCCGCTCGCGATGAGCCGCCAGAGGCGTGTGAGCTGGACGGTGTTCGCGGCCGCATGCGCCGCGGGTGCAGGGGTCGGCTACCTGCTCTTGCACGTCATCGACGGCCGCTTCGCCTAGGCTCGCCTCCGCTCGCCCAGCCGGGTACATAGCGGGCGAGCGCGCTACGGCAGGGAGGCAGCCATGTCAGTCAAGGTCCTCGTCGCGTACGCGACCTTCTACGGCTCGACGGTGGAAGTCGCCGAGGCCATCGCCGACACACTTCGCAAGCGCGACTTCGAAGTCGACCTCATGTGCGCGAAGGACGTGCGCGCACTTCAACCCTACGGAGCCGTCGTCGTCGGGGCGCCGATCGCGATGCACCGGTGGCACAAGGATGTGCGGCGGTTTCTCTCGCGCAATCGCCGGACGCTGCGAGAACTGCCCGTCGCGGTGTTCGCGCTCGGCCCGGTGACCGCCCCTGTGGTGGAGAAGGAGTGGGTCGATGCGCGCGCCCAACTCGACGCCGAGTTGGCCAAGTTCCCGTGGCTTGAGCCCGTCGCGATCGAGATCCTCGGCGGGAAGTTCGATCCGGCGATCCTCCGCTTCCCCCTCAACAAGTTCGCCGGCTCGGTGGCGGCAAGCGATGTCCGGGACTGGGACGCCATCCGCGACTGGGCTGGCACCCTCCCCGAGACACTCATGGCTCACCCGAACTACACCGGCGTCGTCGAGCCTTCCGGATGACCGACCCAGGCGCTTCGATCCACGAGGACCTCGAGCGCTCACGTGCGCGCTTCCACGCGCTGCTCGAATCGCTATCGGCCGAGGAGTGGGACGCGCCGAGTCGCAACCCCGCGTGGACGAACGGCCAGGTCATCTACCATATCCTCTTCGCTTTCATGCTCGTGCCCTCGCTCTTCTGGATGATCAAGTTCTGGAGCCGACTTCCCTGGGGCGCGTCGCGCGCGTTCGCCGCGGTGCTCGACTTCTCGACTCCGCTGTTCAACTGGGTCAACGCGCTCGGCCCGCGCGGACAAGCGCGGGTCCTCGGCCGGAAGCGAGCGGAGCCGATCTTCGAGCGGGTGCATCGCTCGACCCTTCGGAAGGTCGACTCGCTTCACGGGTCCGAGTGGCAGCGCGGAATGCACTACCCCACGCGCTGGGACCCGTCGTTCGGCGACTTCATGACATTCGAAGACCTGCTCCGCTACCCGTCGAAACACATGGAGCGCCACCTGAGGCAGCTGTCAGCAGGATCTGCCGAAGACGAGTGAGCTGGTCGTTTCAGCCCTCGCTCTCCATCAGGACGAGCAGCTTGCGGGCGGTGTTGCAGTTGCGGATGGTGATCCGCTTGTAGATCGGCGTGCCGACGATCCGCGTCAGCTTGCTCTTCGCCGCGTTCTTGCGATCGACGCGTCGGACTACGGCGCCTGGGACGTAGAACACGTCTTCCATCTCGGCGTCGTAGGGGAGCTGCTCGAGGATGGCCGGGTCGTCGATGTCCTCCCAGAGGAAGAGGACGTCGCACTTCATGTCCTTGTTGTCCGCCCAGTCCTGGGGGATCGCCTCTGTGATGGCTCGCATCTCGTCCCCATCGCGGAGCAGGACGCCAACCGCGAACCCGAAGCGATCGCGGATGTCCTTCTCGAGACGAGCGGTTAGCTCGGCGCGGTCGTCCGCTTCGGCGGTGAAGAGCACATTACCTGAGTTGATGTAGGTCCGAACCGCGCTCAGCCCCGCCGCCTCGAACACGGCCTTGAGCTGCTTCATGTCGACCTTGTTGGCACCGCCGACGTTGATGCCGCGGAGCAGTGCGACGTATCTCATGACCCCGCCCCCACGTGCGTCGAAGCCCCTCGGGCCGATTCTGCGCCCCTCCATCTGAGTGCGCAAACGAATCAGCGGACGTGTTCTGTGCCGTCTGTCACTTTCCAGTCTAGCGGGGCATCCCACCAGCCGATAATCAAACTAACCGGGGCCGAAACGCGAACATGACGAGGTAGCTGCGAGTAAGCCCTTGAGACGTTCGGACGGCCTGGAGGGGCGAGCGGTGATCAAGATCCAACGTATGTCGGAGGAAGCTGAGGTCAATCTGGGCGGCCTCGATGTGCCCGCTCTGACGGCTGACAGCTCCGGCGACATCGTCTACGCCAACGAGGCGGCCATCGACCTGCTCGGACTCGACTGGCAGCGTCTGGCCGCCTCACTCGTCGATCAGGCGGTCGTCACCGGATGCGTGGACGAAGCACACCATTGCATGCTCAAGCTCGACGGGCCCGCTGGCGTCCATCGCCACTTCGCCGTTCACGTCTCGAAGGACTCGAACGGGAGCATCGTGCTCTTCATCGATGAAGAGGTCTCGGCGGACCTCATCCCTTCGGCGAAGCTCGAAGAGATCCTCGAGTCCATCAGCGACTGCTTCTTCGCGCTCGATGGTCACGGCACGTTCGTCTACGCGAACGCACACGCGGCCGAGTTTCTCGGCGTGCCCAAGCGGGAGCTGCTGGGGCGCACGCTCGAGTCGTTCCACCCTGCCGAGACACGCTTCGAGCTGGCGCGCCAGAAGGCGATGATCGAACGCGAGACGACCACCTACGACTCGCGACTTCCCAGCGAGGAGCGCTGGATCGAGGTCCGCGCCTATCCGGCGGGCGACGGCATGGTCGTCTACTTCTCCGACATCACTGACCGCGTGCACGTTCAGGAGCGACTCCAGTTCCTGGCGCTGCATGACTCGCTCACCAAACTGCCGAACCGCAGCTACTTCCAGGAGCAGCTCAAGCGCGCCGTCGCGAAGTCCAACCGGGGCGTTCCGAGCGCGCTGCTGTTCCTCGACATGGATCGCTTCAAGGCGGTCAACGACACGGTCGGTCACGCCGCCGGCGACGAGGTGCTTGTCGAGTTCACGAAGGTCGTCCTCTCCTGCGTGCGAGAAGAAGACACCTTCGCACGATTCGGCGGCGACGAGTTCGCCCTGCTGCTCGAGAACACCTCGCTCGACGATGCCCTCGCGATCTCGGAGCGCATTCAGAAGGCGGTGCGCGAGCACGGCTTTGTCATCGGTGGCCACGTGTTCTCGCTCGGCGCGAGCATCGGGCTCACCCCGGTACGCGGCACGGGGGCCGGTGGACACGTGATGGCGCTCGCCGACAGCGCGATGTACGAGGCGAAGCGCCGCGGCGGCGAACAGTGCGTCGTGGTGATGGACGGCTAGAGACGCGCTACCCGGGCGCGGGCGCCACGTTCTGGTTGCGCCTGAACAGGTTGGTCGGGTCGTAGCGCCGCTTCGCTTCGGCCAGCCGGTCCAGCGTCGGCTGCGGGTAGGCGCGCTCGATGCCCTCAGCCCCTTCCTCGCCGAGGAAGTTCACGTAGGCGCCCCCGCTCTGAGGAATCGCGCGCGCGAACTCGGTCAGCCACGCGTCCTGTGTCACTCGTTCCTGATCGCCCTCGTAGAACGCGGCGAGGGTGACCATGACTTGGCTTGAGCGGTGCGCGAACGCGGTCGCGTCGGCAGGCACGCGGGCCATCGCGCCTCCGAGGACGCGCAACTGGCAGACGCGCATGCTCGCCGTGGAGCTCCCGAGCATGTCGACGATCCTGGTCGCCGTGCGCGCGTCGATGTTCTCGGCGAACATCGTTCGGCTCGCGAAGACCGGATGGAACGACGCGTCGCCCGCGGCCGCCAGCTCCGAGTATCGCATCGGCTCAACGCCGTCCTCGAGCGGCTCCGCTAGCCCGCGGAAAGGCGCCATGGCCTTCTCTCCGGCCGCGACGTCGCCGGCGTAGAGAAACGCGGCCATGACGATGAGCTTGCCGACGTGCTCCTCGGGAACGAAGGGCATCGGAGGCGCCGGCATGACGTTCGCGATCGCCGAGAGCTCCTCGGGTGCCGCCTTCGCCGCCGCAATGAACCCGTCGATGACCTCGGGTGTCGCAAGCCAGAAGATCGACCCGCCGTAGCTCGACGGATGGTCGTGGAGAGCGTACTTGAAGCGAGTCCCGACGCCGAAGTTGCCGCCACCTCCGCGAATCGCCCAGAAGAGGTCGGGATGGTTCTCAGCGTCGGTGCGAAGGACCTTGCCGTCCGCGCAGACGATCTCGGCCGCGAGCAGGTTGTCGATCGTCAGGCCGTGCTTGCGGACCAGGTAGCCGATGCCGCCGCCCAAGGTGATTCCTCCGATGCCGACCGATCCGGTGTCGCCGAAACCGACGATGAGTCCGTGCTGCTCGACAGCGGCTGCGACCTCCCCGGTCGTCAGCCCTGAGGAGGCCCATGCGGTGCGCGTGTCGAGGTCGATGTCGATCGCGGTCAGGTCCCGGAGGTCGATGAGCACGCCGCCGTCGGTGGTGCTGTGTCCCGCGTAGCTGTGCCCGCCGCTCCGGACCGCGATCTCGAGCCCCTCGGTCCGCGCGTAGTCGATGACTCGCGAGACATCGACGTCGCTCGCGACGCGGGCGATGAAGGCCGGCCGGCGGTCGTATTGGCCGAGGAAGACGGTTCGAAGTTCGTCGTAGTCGGCGTCCGTGGGCGTGACGATGCGCCCCTTGAGCGCTGGAAGCTGAGCCTGAGGCATTCCGGGCCCCCTCAAGACGAGCGGATGGCTGGGCGTTCTGACTCGGTGTACCCACATCCGGCACTCGGGGTGGCCGCGTTCGCGCTACCTCGACGATTTCGTGACGTAGCGCAGGCGACCGGGGCGATCGACCCCGATGAGGTTGAGTCCGGCGGCATTCGCGGCAGCAGTCCCTTATCCTAGTCGCGAGGGCGCGTGCATGGGGATGGCAGGAGTCCTGGGAGGGCGCTGTGAACGTTCACGTTCGTAAGCAGGGCGAGCAATACGGTCCATACACGCCTGAGCAGATGGCCTCGATGCTTCAGGCGGGCCAACTGACGGCCGACTGCGAGTACTGGTATGAGGGGATGAGCGAGTGGGCGCCGATCGCGCAGTGGGCGCCGCCCCCGGCGACGAGGCTGCCGCCGCCACCGGTCGCGCCGCCGGCTCCACCGGACTGGAAACCCGCTGGTTCGCTGCCGTCCAGCGGGGAGACGTACGGCGCACCACGGCCTCAGCGTCAGCCCCTCGAGTTCGGGCGGGCGATGACATCGGCTTTCAGCGACCCCGCTTGGTTCGGAAGCGTGTTGCTCGGCGGGCTCATCGTCTTTGTCACGATCCTGAACTTCGCGGTGTTCGGGGCCCTCATCGATCGCATCCGACGCGTCTCGCGCGGCGACGAGCGTCTTCCGACCTGGAATGACTTCGGCCGGTTGTTCGTCGACGGACTGCTAGCCCAAGTCGCGTGGTGGATCATCGCGGCGCCGGTGATGCTCCTGCTGCTGTTCGCTGTGGTTGCGCAGCAGGGCAGCGGCCTGAGCTCGGAAGACGCAGGCGGCCTGATGTGCTGCCTGGGGGCGCCCCTATACCTGGTCTACACGTTCGGGGCGCTGCTGTACCTGTGGGCGGCCTATGCGAACTACGCGATGGTCGGTGGGTTCGGCGCCTTCTTCGATGTAGGCGGCATCCTTCGCCGCATTCGCGGGAACGGCTACTTCGCCGCCTGGTTCTTCGCGTACCTGGGAACTGCTCTTTGGGGCGCGGTCCTGCTGATCCCGTTCCTCGGCTGGATCGCGTTGCCGTTCGCCTACTACCTTTCCTTCATGACGATCGGTCACCTCATGGGCCAGTATGCTCGGCGGGCCTACACGTAGGGTGACCTCTAGCCTCGCGGGAGGCGATGATGGGGTTCATCGAACACCTGCAAGACATCCGTTCCGACGATCCTTACGTTGTGCGGGAGGCCGCCTTGGCCCTCGGCCGCCTCGGAGACGTGCAGCGCGTTTCCGCCCTCGTCGCGGCATACGACGAAGGCGGCTTCGTGGCGTTCCAGAGGCGGCCGCAGCAGAACCCTGCGCGCGGCAAGTTCGGCGGGTATCGCGACAAGGTGACCGGCCTGGCCGAAGCGCTCTGGATGCTCGGCGACCCGACGGGGATCGAGCAGGCCAGGCGGATGCTGCACCAGACCGTCCGCGACGGGCGGACCGTGCTCAGCATGCCCGCGGGCGCGCTTGCAACGGAGAACCTCATGCTGTCGTACCTCGAGCGAGGTGCGCCGTGGGTGAACGGCTGGAAGGACGGCGTCGATGTGGACTCGATCGTCGAGGCCTACGACGCGCCGCGACCCGCCGAATGGCATCCCGATCCGCTCGGTCTCCACGAGTTGCGCTACTGGGACGGATGCCAGTGGACCGAGCATGTGTTCGACCAGGGGGCACAGTCAGTCGATGCTACGGGGCTTCTCGTCCAGGAGAGACTCGAGTCCTTCGGCGAGCAGACCGCAATCGTCGACGACGGCGCGTTCTTCACGTTTGTGATCGACGTTTCCAACGTCGTCAGGTGGAGGAGCGGACAGGGGGGAGTCACGCGTCTGGCCGACTACGGTCTCATTCGAGCCGAGATCGATCGGCGGTGGCCCGGATCGTACGTGCGCTCCATCGCTGACGCCTCCCTGAGGCACCGGATCAGAGAGACGGATCCATCCGCCCAGAGTCTCTACGAGCAGCTGCTCGCCTCCGGGGAGATCGTCCAGGCCCCGGCTGGCACGAGCGCAGACCGCTTCGTCATCCAGGAGGCTGCCGCCTTCGGCGGATACATGGTTACGAACGACCTGTACAACAAAGAGGGGGAGCGCGAACTCGCTCCCGAAACGGTGGTCCCGGAGAGGTTCGTGAAGTTCCACTTCGCGGGAGACTCCGTCTTCCTGGACACCAAGCGCGAGATCCAGCCGCTCACGGTCGTGCGTGAGGAGTCGAAATGAGCGAGGTCCAGGCAACATCCGCCGCAGCCCGCGCGCATCAGGCGAGCGGTGAGTTTCCACAGGCGCTCGAATGCGTCGAGAGGCTGCGGGAGATCGACTCGTTTCCCGCCGACGGTCAGCCTCGGCTCTACGAGTTATGGGAAGCCCGCCTGCAGCAGGCCATGGGAAGGTCCGACGTTGCTTCGGAGCGGGTCGACTCCGCTCTCATACGGGCAAGCAATCTTGCTTTCGAGGTCGACGCCTCGACGGCGTGGGGCTGGCTGGATGAGTTGTCGGGCTCCTTTGGCTCCGATTGGCGATGCGAGTACCTCCGCGGGATGCTGGCGGCGCTCGACGATGCGAACGAGTACGCGCTGGAGTTGATGGACGCCGCATTGGAGCACTACACGCCGACGGGATGGATGCCGAGCGAGACGCTTCTCCTTCAGAATGCCGCGTGGGTCGCACGGCGCGAGTGGAGGTGGGACCGCTCGGCCGCGTACCTCGAGAAGGCGCTCGCCATCGATCCCGGGGATCCGGGGACGTTGCTGGCGCTCGGCACTTCGTATGCGAATCGCGGACGCTCGGCAGAGGCCGTTCGGGTGCTGGAACGGGCGCTTGCCACAAGTCCACACAACCAAGACGTGCACCTGACGCTCGCGCGCGCCCATCGTGACGCGAGGGACTTCCCGAAAGCCGCCGACCACATAGAGCGGGCGCGGCTGCTCGCCGAACCGGAAGGAGGCGGCACGGGCTCG
>JACRBU010000080.1 GCA_016213085.1 Coriobacteriales bacterium | reverse complement strand
GACCTCACTTCACCTGGGCTTCCGCTGCCTTCAGTTCGAGCTGATAGCGCTCGGGCAGTGAGTTCAGCCGCACCGCCAGCCGAGCGAATCCGACGCGGTCCCCTCCGCGACGCGCAGCGTCCCTGGCCTGCAGGAACGCCCAGTCCGCGTAGAGAGCCCGCACGAGAAGGACGGCCGTCACGACACACACGATCGCCGTCGCGGCAACCATCGTCCAACGCACGGCAGGCGCCACGACCCCCTTGGGCTCGCTGAGGGGCGCTGCAAGCACGCCGAACCCGATCCACAGAAGCACCGACGTACCAGGCAGTGAGATGCCGGCGAGCAACGACACCAGGTATCCGACCACGCCCGCCCACGCTGCAAGGTAGCAAAGGGCTCTGACATCGCCGCTCTTTCGGCCGAAGGCGTGCGGAGCCGACGCGACCAGCACCACGCCGGCGAACAGCGTGAAGAGCACGAGCCCCGGAACGCCGGTCGTGACGAGGAGCTGAAGCGGGTAGTTGTGCGCGTCATCGGGCACGCCATCGGGGCCGGCGACCGCGTACGCCACCGTCGCATCGCGGAAGGTCGACAGGCCGCTGCCGAATACCGGACGGTCCGTGAACGCCTGCCAGCCCGCCGACCAGATGTCGAGACGACCCGAAAGCGCCGTCTCGCCGCCTTGGGCGAGCGTGGCGAGTCTCGAAAGCGGGTTGAATGGGCTGACGAGGGAGAGCACGAGGGCTGCGACCACGATGACGGCGACGGCGACAGCCACCCAGCGCCACACGCGGACGCCCTTGCGACTGAGGCCGAAGGCCACGAGGCCGAGCGCGATCGCCGAGCCGATCCAGCCGCCACGAGAGAGTCCGGCGACCTGCGCGAGCAAGCACAGCACGAATGCGGCGCCCGCTCCGATGCGGTAGCGCCGATCGGTCTCGCCGAAGACCAACGCCGCGGCCATCGCCATCGGGAAGATGAGGTAGCTCGCGAAGAAGTCGGGATTGCCGAAGGTCGCGAACGCGCGGTTCGTCTCGAAGGTGACCGCCAGCCAATCGGTGGGGTCCAGGCCGGCGTATTGCGCGAGGCCATAGAGGGAGAGCACGCCTCCGGTGCAGGCCATCGCCCGCGCAAGCACGACCCACTTCGAGGGCGGCAGCGCCTCGATCACGAGCACGAAGAGCGCCGCATACGTCAGGTACGTGACGAGACCCTCGTACCGCGTGTACCAGCCGAAGAGCGCTTGAGCGGGAGCGATCGACGTCGCGGTCGTGAGCGTCATCCACGCGAGCAGCCCCGCGAGCGGCATCCATCCCTTCGGCAGCCGCCAGCCTTGAGGCGTGCGGAGCGAGCCGAGCGTCCATGCGAGCATTCCGCCCCAGGTCAGCACCAGCACAAGCGCCCACTTCGGCAGGGAGGTCTGGTCGTAGGCGAAGGGCAGTCGAAAGCCGAGGGCGGTGAAGTTCGAGGTGGCGACCGGTACGAGCACCGCGAGCGCGACGACGGCGAGCCACGCGAGTCGTTTGGGGAGCGGCTCCGGTGCGGTGGTGCGCTCCTCCGACGCGGACACTCCCGCCACCTACTCGTCCCGCGGATGCATGAGGCCGTAGTCGATCGAGTCGACCAACGCCTCCCACGACGCCTCGATGATGTTCTCGCTGACGCCCACGGTGCCCCAGTTCTTCTCGTGGTCCGAGGACTCGATGAGCACGCGCGTGATCGCCGCGGTGCCCGCCTTCTCGTCAAGCACGCGTACCTTGAAGTCGGAAAGCTCTATCTCGGCGAGGTGCGGATAGAACCTGCCGATGGCGATGCGCAGCGCCTTATCGAGCGCGTTGACCGGGCCGTTTCCTTCGGCTGTGGCGATGTAGCGGTGACCGCCGATGTGCAGCTTGATCGTCGCTTCGGTCATGACGCGACCGTCCTCGCGCTTCTCCATGATCACGCGGAAGCTCTCGAGACGGAAGAAGGGCTCGTAGGTCCCGAGGCGCTTGCGCAGCATGATCTCGAGCGATGCGTCGGCGGCCTCGAAGCTGTAGCCCTCGTGCTCCAGCTCCTTGATCGAGTCGAGCACGCTGCCGACGAGCTCCGGCTCGCCGGTGAGCTCGATGCCCATCTCCTGCGCCTTCATGGTGAGCGACGCGCGCCCGGCGAGCTCGCTGACGACAACGCGAGCGAGGTTGCCGACGCTCGTGGGATCGACGTGCTCGTAGGCCTCGGGCAGCCGAGCGGCAGCAGACGCGTGAACGCCGCCCTTGTGCGCGAAGGCCGAGGCGCCAACGTAGGGCTGATGCGGATTGGGCGAGATGTTGGCGACCTCGGACACGAAGTGGCTCGTCTCGGTGAGCAACTCGAGCTGCTCGGGCGTGACGGCATCGCTGTCCATCTTGAGTACGAGCGCCGGGATGATCGCGGTGAGGTCGGCGTTGCCGGCGCGCTCTCCGTAGCCGTTCATGGTTCCTTGGACGTGGCTCGCGCCGGCAGTGACCGCGATGAGCGAGTTCGCGACCGCGCATGCCGCGTCGTTGTGCGCGTGGATGCCGATCTCGACACCCGGAAGCGTCGCGCGGACCTCGCGCACGATGCGCTCGACCTCGTGCGGGAGCGTGCCGCCGTTGGTGTCGCACAGCACGATGGCGTCGGCACCGGAATCGACCGCTGCGCGGCAGACCTCGATCGCGTAGCCGGAATCGGCCCCGTAGCCGTCGAAGAAGTGCTCGGCGTCGAAGAAGACCTCACTGCCTGCGCCCTTCAGATACGAGACCGAGTCAGAGACCATCGCGACGTTTTCGGCCAGCGTGGTCTGCAGAGTCTCGGTGACGTGCACCGGCCATGACTTGCCGAAGATCGTGATCGCCGAGCATCCGCTGTCCACGAGCGCGGCAAGCCCGTCGTCGTCTTCAGGGGCGATCCCCTTGCGGCGGGTCGAACCGAAAGCGGTGATGACCGCCTGCTGCAGCTTCAAGTCGCGCGCGCGCTCGAAGAACTCGATGTCCTTCGGGTTCGAGCCCGGGAACCCGCCCTCGATGTAGTGGATGCCGAGGCGGTCGAGCTTGCGAGCGATGCGCAGTTTGTCTTCGGCGGAGAGCGCGAGGCCCTCGCGCTGCGTGCCGTCGCGAAGCGTCGTGTCGTAGAGCGTGATGCTCACGCGCCGCTCCTATCCGTTGACGTGCTCGAGCCAGGCCGAGTAGTCCGGCTCCTTGCCCTGGACGACGCGGAAGAAGGTCTCCTGCAGGTCCATCGTCACGGGTCCGGGAGTGCCGATGACGCGCCCGTCGACGGAGTGCACGGGCACGATCTCGGCCGCGGTCCCCGTCATGAACATCTCGTCGGCGGTGTAGAGCTGCGTGCGGACGAGCGAGGCCTCCACGACCTCGTAGCCCTTGTCGCGCGCGAGCGTCATCACCGAGTCGCGCGTGATGCCTTCGAGGATCCCGTCGGAAACCGGCGGTGTGTAGAGAACGCCGCCCTTGACGATGAAGAGGTTCTCGCCGGTGCCTTCGGCTATCTTGCCGTCCTCGCTCAGGATGATGCCCTCGGCGTATCCGTGGTTGTTCGCCTCGATGCGCGCGAGCGAGGAGTTCAGGTAGTTCGCGGTCGCCTTGATCTGCGGCGGGTTGGCGTTCACGGAGCGTTGACGCCAGGACGAGACCCCCACCGCGACGCCCTTGGACAGGGCCTCCTGTCCGAGGTAGGTGTCCCAGCACCACGCGGCGATGACCACATGCACCGGCGCGGGGATCGGGTCGAGACCCATCACCCCGTAGCCGCGGAACGCGAGGGGGCGGATGTAGCAGCTCGGCAGGGAGTTCGAGCGGATCGTCTCTTTGACGGCATCGACGAGCTCGTCGACGGTGTAACCGAGGTCCATGAAGAGCATGGCGGCGGAATCCTCGAAACGCTCCATGTGCTCGGTCAGCCGGAAGACCGCGGGGCCGTCATCGGTACCGTACGCCCGGATTCCCTCGAAGACGCCCGAACCGTAGTGCAGCGCGTGCGTGAGGACGTGGACCTGCGCCTTGTCCCAGTCGACCAGAGCGCCATCCATCCAGATGGTGTCGGCCTTCGGTATCTGCGACATTGCGCTCCCCTTCCGCGGTTCCGAGCGATAAGTCGTACCAGTGTACCGGACGCCGAAGCGCCGCGGCAGCGTGACGGCAGGTTGTGACCGGGCCTACAGCCGCTCGATGACGAGGTCGCCCATCGACACCGTGCCCACGCGCCGCTGCGGCAGCGTCGCGGCGTTCGCGATGTCGGGCGTGCGCCAGCCGTCGTCGAGCACGCGAGTGATGGCGGCGGCGAGCGCGTCGGCAGCCTCGTGCAGGACGAAGCTGTAGCGCAGCATGAGCTCGACGGAGAGCAACATCGCGAGCGGATTGGCGACGCCCTGCCCCGCGATGTCCGGCGCCGACCCGTGGCTCGGCTCGTACAGGGCTGTGCCGTCGCCGAGCGACGCACTCGCGAGCATGCCGAGGGACCCGGTGAGCATCGAGGCCTCGTCGGAGAGGATGTCGCCGAACATGTTCTCGGTGACCATCACGTCGAACTGCGCGGGATTTCGGATCAGCTGCATCGCCGAGTTGTCGACGAGCTGGTCGATGAGCTCGACGTCGGGGTAGTCCGCCGCCACGCGATGCACGACCTCGCGCCACATGCGCGAGGACTCGAGCACGTTCGCTTTGTCCACCGAGTGCACCTTGCTCCGGCGCGTCCGCGCCGCCTCAAAGGCCGTGTGCGCGATGCGTTCGACCTCGTACTCGCGGTAGTCCAACGTGTCGTACGCCCGCTGACCCGCCGCGCCATCGGCACCCGCGCCGACAACGTCGTACTGACGTGCCCGCTCGCCGAAGTACAGGCCGCCCGTCAGCTCGCGCACGATGAGCATGTCGACACCCTCGAGGAACTCGGGCTTGAGCGTGCTCGCCTCGCGCAGCGCGTCGAAGATCTTCACCGGCCGAAGGTTCGCATACAGGCCAAGCGCCTTGCGAATGCCGAGAAGCCCCTGCTCAGGGCGCGGCTTGTCGGGGTCGGTCGTGTCCCACTTCGGCCCGCCGATCGCGGCGAGCAGCACCGCGTCGGCGCGCTGGGCCGCCTCGAGCGTCGCTTCGGGCAGCGCCGTCCCCGTCGCGTCGATGGCGGCACCGCCGAGCAGCGCCTCTTCGAACTCGAAGGACTCGCCGAAGCGCTCGCCTATCGTGCCGAGGACCTTGACAGCCACCGCCGTGATCTCCGGTCCGATACCGTCACCGGGAAGCAGCAAGATGCGATGGGTCACGACGAGGCCCCTTTCCTTCGGCACGCGGGAAGTGCGGGTATGGTAGCACGCCGTAGCGACACGGTCGGCCGCGTATCGGCGCTGCGCTGTGGAGCCAGACGATCGTCCTCGTGGTGTCATCCGGCGTAGGAGGCGGACGCTCAGACCGGCGAGTCCCCGATGATGGCGTCGAGTTCCTCACCGAGGTGCCAGTACAACTCGGCGAACGTCGGGAACTGGAACATGAGGTCTCGCAACTCGGTGTAGCTCAAGCGAGCCTTGATCGCCAACGATGCGACGTGGATGTACTCGCTCGACAGTGGACCTGCTGCGGCGGCGCCAAGGACGACCCCGGTCGATCTCTCCACAACGATCTTCCCGATGCCCGACCAGTCCTTCTGATAGGTGTACGGACGGTCCAGTTCCGTGAAGGGGAAGCTGGCTGCCACGGCGTCGATCCCGCTCCTCCTCGCTGCTTCCTCTGTCGCGCCGACCGCCGCGATCTCGGGATCGGTGAACGTGACGCGCGGCAGCGCCCGTTCGTCGATCGGCCGGTCGAGACCGGCGATAGTGGCCGCGATGCATCGCGCGTGATAGATGGACCGATGCGTGAAGAATGGGGGGCCGGTGACGTCGCCGATAGCCCACAGACCCTGGCCCGCTCGCCCGTAGGAATCGACCGCGATCCCACGGCCGGCCTCAACCTGCAGCCCGACGGTCTCGATCCCGATGCCGGCGGTGCGAGGACGCCGCCCGACCGCAACGACCACGTGATCGGCTGTCGCTGCGGAACCGTCCGAGAGCCCGACACGCGTCTCGCCGTCGACTCTCGAGACCGTCTCGACCTCCACGCCGAGGCGGAGATCGATGCCATCGGCACGCAGCGCCTCCTCGAGGAGCGGACCGAGTTCGGGTTCCTCGGCGAGCATCAACCTCTCGAAGCGCTCGACGATCGTCACCTGCGAACCGTAGCGGCGCATCATCTGCCCGAGTTCGACGGCCACCGGGCCCCCTCCGATGAACACCAGGCTCCGCGGAATCTCCGTCAGGGACACCACTTCGCGGTTCGTCCAATACCCTGACTCAGCCAGGCCGCTGATCGGCGGTATGATGGGCTCCGAACCGGTCGCGATCACGATGTCAGGGGCGCAGAGGGTTCGGCTGCCCGCTTGCACGCGTCCGGGGCCGTCGAGGTGACCGTCCTCACGGACAACGACCACGCCTTTGTCGACGAGGCGATCGGCGAGCACCGAGTCGTCGTAGTGGCGCACCATCTCATCGCGATAGGCGGAGATCTCGGGCCAGTCGAGCCGCACCTCTCCCGTGCCGAAGCACTTCTCGGACTCGCCGTGCAGGTACGTTGGGCGCAGCAGGGTCTTCGACGGGTTGCACGCCCAGTAGCCGCATTCGCCCTCTATGCGCTCTCGCTCGACAACGGCAACGCGCTTGCCCCGCGCCGCCAGCCGATGCGCGGCGAATTCGCCTGCCGCACCGGTTCCCAAGATGACCACATCGAACTTCTCCTCCGGCATGAGCGGCGCACCTCCTGTTTCAGCAGGCCGAGCAGCCTGGACTTCCGCAGCGATGAGGTGTCTATGCCCGCAGACGCCGAGGGACGCGAGATGCCGGTAGCAGCGGCCTCGGCGAGCACCCGTTGGCGGTCCCGCTCAGAACTGCAGGTAGATGAAGGGTGTCGACTGCGTCGGCCAGAAGAGGGCGAGCGCAAGCAGCACGAATGTCGCGGCGAAGGCGCCGCGGAAGGTCGCGAGGCGAAGCGGCTGCAGCGTGGGCTTCAGGCGCGCGTAGATCACGGAGCACGCGAGCACCGCCGGTACGAGCAGCAGCGCCCAGGTCGACATCCACTCGACCCCGGCACGACCGAACTCGAACAGGGACCTGACGACCGAGAGTGCCGTCGCGACGTCCGTGATCCGGAAGAAGATCCACGCGAGACAGATGTAGAGCAGCGTGACCGCCCACGCGAAGGTCGCGCTGATGGCCGAACGGGCCTCGTCTTTCACGCCGAATCGGTCGGTCCAGAGCTTGTGGGCCACGAGACCGGCTCCGTGCAAGGCGCCCCAGATGACGAAGTTCCACCCCGCGCCGTGCCAGAGCCCGGCGAGCACCATCACGATCGTGAGGTTCAGCGCCTGCCGGGCCTTGCCGCTGCGGTTGCCTCCCAGCGGGATGTAGAGGTAGGTCTTCAGCCAGTTCGAGAGCGAGATGTGCCAGCGCCGCCAGAACTCGGTGATGTTGAAGGACGCGTAGGGCGCGTTGAAGTTGGCCGGCAGCCTCAGCCCCATGCAGCGGGCCGACCCGATCGCCATGTGCGAGTAGCCCGCGAAATCCGCGTAGATGTGGATCGCGTACGCGAACGTGGCGAGCCACAACGTCCCGGTCGAATAGAGCTCGGGCCGATTCATGACAGGGTCGACGAATGTCGCGAGACGATCCGCGATAAGCACCTTCATCGCCAGGCCGCCGACGAACTGCTGGATGCCGGCGTCGAGGTCTTCTCGGCTCACCGAGAGCCGGTCTCGCAGCTGGTCGATGAAGTCTCCGGGGCGCAGGATCGGTCCCGCGAGGATGTGCGGGAAGAAGGCCACGAGCGTGGCGACCTCGACGAATCCCGCGGGCTCGATGTCGCCCCGGTACACGTCGACGACGTACGCGATCGACTGGAAGACGAGGAACGAGATCCCGATCGGCGCGAGGATGGTGATGGCGTTCACGCGCCAGCCGACCAGTCCGAGGACTCCGGAAAGCGAATCGGTGAAGAAGCCGACGTACTTGAAGCATGCGAGCACGCCGACGTTCAGCACCACGGCCGTCACGACGAGCGCCTTTCGGGCGCGCGCGTCGCGCTGGGCCATCGCGGCGGCCGCAGTGAACGTGAGCACCGTCATCGCCGCGAGAAAGCCGAAGAGCCTCCAGTCCCACAGGCCGTAGAAGAGCCAGCTCGCGGCGAGCAGCAGATAGCGCTTGAAGCGCAGAGGTCGTACGAGCCAGAGCAGCGACAGGAAGCCGCCGAGGAACGCGAAGTACGCGGGGCTCGCGAGCGTCATCGGCGGCTCAACTCCTCGCGCACGACCGGCGTCAGCTTGGTGGCGACGATCCCGTGACCGGCGGCGTTGAGGTGCGAACCGGATGCGGGCAGCTGGGTGTTCGCGAAGCCGTGCGACGCGACTCGACGCTCGGCGAAAGCCGCGAGCATCTCGTCGCCGACGTCCACGAAGGGAATCCCGCGCCTACGAGCTGCGTCGCGCAGGAGCGCTTCGGCGGGCTCGCTCGCGCAGCAGGCACGGTCGTACTCGACGCCGGGGACATAGAGGATCACCGGATGGTCGTATGCCTGGCTGAGTGCGTGGACGGTGACTTCCACGAGGTCTCGGTCGACATCCGCGTCGAACTCCCTCGGCGGCGGCTCGAGATTCAGCTGCCGGTTGATGTTGTTCGCGGCGAGGCGCACGAGCGGGAAGGAGATGACTTCTCTGACGATGCGCGACTTCTGGGCGACCGGGTGCGCGCTGTGGAACTCGGTGTTCATGACCGCCGACACGTTGGACCGGTCGCGTTTCAGGTAGAAGTTGGACTTCGGATCGGTCAGGTCGCTCGTGAAGTCCTCGCAGCTCAGCTGAACGACGACCACATCGGGATCGATTCGCCGCCGATACCATTCGGCCAGGTAGATGTGGGACGCGGGCGATGCGCCGCTCCTCCCCGCGTTGACGACTTCGACGTCCATGCCGCCCTCGCGCAACGCCGCGCCGGTACGCTCGGCGAACGTCCGGCTCGGGAAGACCTGCAGCGCTTCGGTGAAGGAGTCGCCGAGGAAGAGAACGCGCGCAGTGCCCGGTCGGCGCGGGCCGACCTCCGGACCTCGCATGCCGAGGGAGTTGATGCGCGAGTAGCTGAACCCTTCGGTGCCGTGGACGTAGATGCCCGGCCGGTAGATGCGGCCGAGCTCGGGGTCATCGACGTAGCCGGTCGGGTTCCACACGAAGGTCTCGAGGATCGCTACCCACAGCAGAGTCGCCGCGGCGATCCCCATCGCCACGGCCAGCAAGGTCCGAATAGCCTTGCCGCCCCCCATATTGCGATGACTCCCTTACGCGTTACGAGCGGCCTTGCGGTACCTCTCCATGTCAGCGTCGACCATCATGGCGACCATGTCCTCGAAGCTGACCTTGTCCTCCCAGCCGAGCTTCTCGCGCGCCTTCGTCGGATCGCCGAGGAGACGCTCGACTTCGGCCGGGCGGTAGAACGCCGGGTCGACCACGACGTAGTCGTTGTAGTCCAACCCGACGCGGGAGAACGCGATCTCGCAGAACTCGCGAACGGAATGCTCGTGACCCATGGCGATGACGTAGTCGTCCGGCTCGTCTTGCTGGAGCATGAGCCACATCGCCTTGGCCGAATCACCCGCGAACCCCCAGTCGCGCTTGGCCTCGAGATTGCCGAGCCGAAGCTCGGTGTCCAGGCCGTGCTTGATGCGGGCCACACCGTCGGTGATCTTTCGGCTGACGAACATCAGGCCGCGACGCGGGGACTCGTGGTTGAACAGGATGCCGTTGGAGGCGTGCAGGCCGTAGGACTCGCGGTAGTTGACCGTGATGAAGTACGCGTAGACCTTGGCGACGCCATAGGGCGAGCGCGGGTAGAACGGCGTGGTCTCGCGCTGCGGCACCTCGCGCACCTTGCCGAACATCTCGGAGGTCGATGCCTGGTAGAAGCGGGTGTCGGGCTTGAGGCGACGGATCGCCTCGAGCCAGCGCAGCGGACCGAGGCCGTCGTAGTGCGCGGTGAGCATCGGCTGCGCGAAGGAGGTCGGCACGAACGACTGCGCCGCCAGGTTGTAGATCTCGTCCGGATTCACGGAGCTGACCGCGTCCATGATCGAGTACTCGTCGAGAAGATCGCCTTCGACGAGCGTGATCTTGTCGAGGATGTGCTCGATGCGGTCGTAGTTCTCGAGCGACAGTCGCCGCACGAACCCGTAGACCTCGTATCCCTCGTCGAGCAGCAGCTCGGCGAGGTAGGACCCGTCCTGACCGGAAACACCGGTCACGAGAGCGCGCTTGGCCATCAGCTCTTCCTCTCCCAATCGTCCTCGATGCGGACGATGTCGTCCTCTCCAAGATACTCGCCGACCTGCACCTCGATGACCTTGAGCGGCACCTTGCCTTGGTTCTCGATGCGGTGCACGGATCCCACGGGGATGTAGGCGCTTTCGTTGACGTGCACCTCGAGGATCTCGTCGTCGCGCGTGACGAGCGCGGTACCGGCGACGACGATCCAGTGCTCGGACCGGTGGCGGTGGCGCTGGGTGCTGGGCCGAGTTCCCGGCTTGATCTCGAGCAGCTTGATCTGGAAGCCTGGCCCCTTGAGCAGACTCGTCCACGAGCCCCACGGCCGAAGGCTGACCTTCGGGTTCACGACCTCTTCGGCGTCCTGCGCTTTGAGCAGCTCGACAACCTGCCGAACGTCCTGCGCACGGTCCTTGGGCACGACGAGCGTTGCGTCGGCGGTGTCGATGACGAGCAGGTTCTCGATACCGAGGGTGGCGACGAGGCGGTCGGTGGAAAAGACGATGGAGTCGCGGGTGTCGACGTCGACGCCGCGACCGACCCGGATGTTGCCGGCCTCATCGGGCTGGGCCACGTCCGCGAGCGCAAGCAGCGAGCCGACGTCGCTCCACTGCAGCGACGCCGGGATCGTCGCCACGCGCTCGGAGCGCTCCATGACCGCGTAGTCGATCGAGATGCTCGGCAGGTTGCCAAAGCGGCGGCGGGCCTCGTCGGCGTCGTGGGTGCCTTCCTCGAGCGAGGCCGCCAGCCAGCGCGAGGTCCTCGCGATCTCGGCGGTGTCCTCGTGCGACTGCAGTTCCTCCAGCACGCGGCGCGCGCCCATCACGAACACGCCGGCGTTCCACGAGTACTCGCCGCTTTCGATGAAGCGAGCTGCGGTCTCGGCGTCAGGCTTCTCCACGAAACGCGCGGCGCGCAGGGGCTCGGCGTCGCCGACCGCGAACTCGGAGAGCTCTTCGCCCCCCTGGATGTAGCCGTAGCCGGTCTCGGGGCGGGTCGGCTTGATCCCGATGGTGACGAGGTAGCCGGACTCGGCGAGCTTGACCCCGCTCGAGAGCGCGTCGGACCACATCTGGCCGCACTGCAGCAGGTGGTCCGAGGGCAGGACGATCATCACGGCCTCGGGATCGCGCAGCTCGAGCGTCGCCGCAGCGAACGCGATGGCCGGCGCCGTGTTCTTCGGCATGGGTTCTTGCAGGAAGCGGACCTGGTGCAGGCAGGGGTCCGGCTGCGCGCGCAGGTGGTTGCGCATCTCGTCGAAGAGACGCTCGCCTGTGACGATGTAGACGGACTCGCAGTCCACGACGCCGTCGACGCGATGCACGGCCTGTGCTATCAGCGATTCCTGGCCGAACACGGAGAGCATCTGCTTGGGCGAGAGCTCGCGAGAGAGCGGCCAGAACCGCTGCCCGCTACCTCCCGCGAGGATCACTGCGAATACCGAGGCTCCTGTCATCGTTGTGTGAGCTCCTCCGGCAAGGGCTGGCGCCTCGACTACCCGTTCGATGTCTTCGCGCGGACGGACTCGACCAGGCCGCCGCGCTCGATGATCTCCTTGACGAACTCGGGGAAGGGCTGCGCCGAGTAGGTCGCGCCCGTCGTCTTGTTCACGATCTCGCCGCTGTCGGCGTCGATCTCGAGCTGGTCGCCGTTGCTGATCCCGTCGACCGCCTCTGGCGCCTCCATGATCGGAAGCCCGGTGTTGATCGCGTTGCGGTAGAAGATGCGGGCGAACGACTTCGCGACGACCACGGAGATGCCGGCGGCCTTGATGGCGATGGGCGCGTGCTCGCGAGAGGACCCGCAGCCGAAGTTCTCGTCGGCCACGATGATGTCGCCCGGCTTGACCTTGTTCACAAATGTGGCGTCGAGGTCCTCCATGGCATGCTTGGCGAGCTCGGCGGGGTCCGAGGTGTTCAGATAGCGCGCCGGGATG
>JACRBU010000081.1 GCA_016213085.1 Coriobacteriales bacterium | reverse complement strand
TCGAGCAGCGGTTCGTAGATCGTCCTGACCGCGTGGACCTGGGAGGGCACGTCGGCGGGAGCGGCACCCGCGAGACCTCGCAGCAGCGACACGAGATCGGGCCAGGCATCTCGCGCCGGAGTGGGAACCGCAGCGCCCACCCAGGTCTCGAAGTCACCCCCCGAGTCGACGAGCCGGTCGACGAGCCCCGCCGCGGTCTGCGGCCCGATCCCCGGCACCAGCTCGAGCACCCGAAGGCCCGCCATCTGATCGCGCGGGTTCTCGGCGAGCCGAAGGAACGCGAGCAGGTCTTTGACGTGCGCCATCTCGATGAAGCGCAGCCCGCCGTACTTTCGGAAGGGGATGTTGCGCCGCGAGAGCTCGAGTTCGAGCGCCATCGAGTGATGCTGTGCCCGGAAGAGGACGGCCTGCTTCTTCAGGAGCGTGCCCTCTTCGCGGTGCGCGAGGATGCGAGCGATCGCCCAGTCGGTCTGCTCCGCTTCGTCGCGGCAGCTGACTGCTGTTGGAGCGCCGGTCGGCTTGCGCGCGGTCCAGAGCTCCTTCTCGCGACGTTCGTAGGCCTCGGCGATGACCGCGTTGGTCGCCGACACGATGCCCGGCGCCGAACGGAAGTTGCGGGTGAGCGTGACGACCTCGGCCCCAGGGAAGACCGCCTCGAAGTCCAGGATGTTGCGCACCGTGGCCGCCCGGAAGGAGTAGATGGACTGCGCGTCATCGCCGACCGCCGTCACGCCGACGCCTCCTGGGCGGAGCAGCGAAACGAGCTCGGCTTGCAGGGCGTTCGTGTCCTGGTACTCGTCGACGAGCACGGCGTCGAAACGGGCGCGGACGCGTTCGCCCGCGTCGGGATCCGCGAGCAGTCCGTGCCAGAACAGCAGGAGGTCGTCGTAGTCGAGTACGCTCTGGGCCTCCTTGCGGTCCGTGTACTCGGCGAACAGCCGCTTCAGATCGTCGGCGGCGTTACGGCACCACGGGAATGCCGTCTTGAGCACCTCTTCGAGCGGGGAGCGCATGTTCACGCAGCGGGAGTAGATGTCGAGGCAGGTCGACTTCTGCGGGAAGCGTCTCCCGCCCTTGCCGAGCCCCAAGTCCGTGCGGCAGAGGTGCATGAGGTCCTCGGCGTCGCCTCGGTCGAGGATCGTGAAGTCCGGTTCCATCCCGAGGTCGCGGGCCTGGATCCTCAAGAGCCGCGCGCCGATGGCGTGGAAGGTGCCGCCCCAGACCTTGGCGCCGCTCATCTTGGGTCCGCCGTGTTCTGCGAGGTCGCGCAGGAGGCCCTCGGCGCGGCGGACCATCTCTGCGGCTGCGCGTCGCGTGAAGGTGAGCAGCAGGATCCTGCCGGGGTCGACCCCGCGCGCGATCAGTACCGCAACGCGATGGGCGAGCGTAGCTGTCTTCCCGGTGCCGGCGCCGGCGAGTATGAGCAGCGGTGTTTCGCCGTGGAGCGCCGCCGAGCGCTGCTCGGGGGTAAGGCCTTCGAGAAGACGGTCGATACCTTCAGTGGGAGTCGTGTCGCGGGTGTCGTTCACTGTTCGGCCCTCCTCAGATGGGGCCAACGTAGCACGCGACAACGACACGTGTCGAACATATGTTCGTGACGGAAGACCGACCCGTATCCGTTTCGTCACGACCAGTACGGCCGCAAGCAGGTATAATGACCGGGAACGCAACGGGCTCGCGCCCGCTTACGTGCAAGAGGGGGCCGAATTGTCGCCGAATCGCAGCCTGACGCCCGTCCTCGCCGCCGCCGCGCTTGTAGCGCTGCTCGCGTGGCCGGCCGTCGCATCCGCAGCAACGGTACGAGTCCAAGACGACGACGCGCGTCTGCGTTACCACGGAGCGACGAAGCCCGTCGTAGAGCGCTCAGCGTCCTCATGGGGCCGACGAACGCTCACGCCCGGAGCAAGCCTCGAGGCGTCGTTCACCGGCACCGCCATCTCGTGGACAGGACCGCGAGCGAGCGGGTTCGGATCCGCCAGAGTTTGGCTCGACGGCTCGCAGGTAGCCACGGTCTCTGCGGCCGGTGCTCGCGCGGAGCAGCGCACCCTGTGGTCGAGCGGAGCGCTCGCCGACGGCCCCCACACGCTCCGGATCGACGCGATCGACTCCGTCTCCGTCGACGCGCTCGCGGTGACCGGAACGCTCGGCGTGCCCGAGGGTCCTCACGCCGTGAGCCGTGCCGAAGAGCGCAACCCCCGCATCGCCTACACCGACTTCTTCCGCCTGCAGCGGGCGAGCAGCCACTCCGCGGGCAGCGCACTGTTCTCGAGGGTCCCCAACGCACGCGTCACGCTCGAGTTCACCGGAACCGACGTCGCGTGGATCGGACGGAAATGGGCCGCCGGTGGACGTGCTCGCGTGGTACTCGACGGTGTCGAGCAGGGAATCGTGAGCCTGTACTCACCAGGCACCCGTTCGAACCGCGTCATCTACTCGCGCTCGGGCCTTGCCGACGGGCCGCACACGCTTTCCGTAGTGGTCCTCGGCTCACGTGATGCTGCGTCGAAGTCCAACGACGTCTGCGTCGATGCGTTCGATGTCGGCGGTTCGCTCGAGCAAGCCCTCAGAAAGCTCGAGGACGACGACCGCCGCATCAGATACTCGGGTGCGTGGAGGACCGTCCCCGGTAGCGGCGGAAGCACGCGGACCCGCTCGTGGCACAAGGGCGACGGGGCGACCGTGAAGTTCTGGGGCAGCGAGTGCGCCGTGCGCGCATTCGTCGGGCCGAGCTCGGGCAAGGCGTCGATCTACGTTGACGGCGCGTACACGGCCACCGCCGATACGTACGCTCCCACCGCCGACGGCAACGTGACCGTCTGGCATGACGACTCGCTCTCGCCCGGCTATCACACGGTGACCGTCAAGGTCGCCGGCACGCGTCACGCCGACAGCGGCGGCACGTCGGTCTCGCTCGACTCACTCGTGGTCGGCGGGTCGCCGACCGTGCTCGGCGCGGCCAGAGGCCACCGGCGGGCCGATGCGGGTCGCAGCGTCTTCGCGAGGTCCGGGCGCTGGTCGAGGTTCGGCTCGCCCGGGGCCACGGGAGGCTCAGGCCTGACCTCTTCGGCGAAGGGATCGAAGTTCTACGCCGAGTTCGTCGGCACCGGCTTCACGTGGTACGCCACGAAGCACTCGCGCGGCGGTCGCGCCAAGGTGACCATCGACGGCAAGAGCGCGGGCACCGTCTCGCTGTACTCTGCGAGCCGCACAGACCAGCGCGCCGTATTCTCCTACGGAGGACTGCCGAAGAAGCGCCATCGCGTCGTCATCCAGGTGCTCGGGTCGCACGAGTCGGCGAGCCGCGGGAACCGCGTGAGCGTCGACTGGTTCGACGTCACCGGCCGGTTCGTGCAGGCGCGGCGCCCGAGCCCCTTCGGCTATCCGTGGGCGACCTACATCGTCATCGACAAGAGCGAGTGCAATCTCTACTGGGTGAGGAACGGCTCGCTCGTGAAGGTCTACCGGTGTGCGGTCGGCAAGGCCTCGACGCCGACTCCTGAGCGGACGTGGAAGATCCTCGCGAAGTACCACACCGATCCGGGGAGCGTGTACGGGCCTCGGAAGATGCGGCTGTTCAAGCAGGTCGGGGGCGGCTTCCAGTACACCGCATACAACCTGCACGGAACGAATCAGCCCTGGGTAATCGGCACGTGGGCCTCCCATGGATGCATCCGGATGTACAACCGCGACGTCCTCGAGCTGTTCCCTCAGGTGCCCATGGGCACGATGGTCGTCACGAAGGGCTAGCGATGAGACTGCGCACCGCACTGATCGCATGCGCCGCCACGATCGCGCTCGTCTCGGCGCCGATGTCGACGGCGACACGCGCGGCGGGGCTCACGCTCTCGGGGGCGACACGCGTCCAGCAGGATGCGCGCGGGCTCGCGTGGACGGGCTTCTGGTCGCACCAGGGCAGCGCGTCGGCTTCCGGTGACAGCAGGGCGTACTCGCGCACCTCCGGCTCCTCGGTGACGTTCGCGTTCACGGGGACCGCGGTCTCGGTCGTCGCCGAACGGGGTCCGAAGTGGGGACGCATGAGCGTCGAGATCGACGGCGTTCGGCGCACCACGGTCGACCTGTACAGCTCGACCACCCGCCGCGGAGCAGGCGTTTACAAGATCACCGGCCTTCCCAGCGCGCGACATACGATCAAGCTGACCGCGACGGGGCTCAAGAACTCGAAGAGCACCTCGTCGCGGATCAACGTCGATGCGTTCGACGTCGTCGGCGCGTCTACTCGCGTGAAGTCCGCCGCCCTCTACGAACAGGCCGACGGTCGCCTCTTCTGGGACGGCCCGTGGCGCACGTACACGAGCAGCTGGTACAGCGGGGACTCGCTGCGCACGGCCACGGGGTCGGCAGCGGAGATGGTTGCCGAGTTCAACGGCGACTCGGTCGCCCTCGTCGGCCCCCGCGGACCCGCGTACGGGCGAGCCGAGGTGTTCGTCGACGGCAAGAGCCAGGGCATCGTGAGCGCGTACGGCCCGGCGTCCGTCACGAGGCGCGTGCTGTGGGCGCGCGGTGGACTTGCCGATGGCCGGCACACCCTGGTCGTCCGCGTGCTCGGCAAGCGCGATTCCGCGTCGAAGGGAACGACCTTCGGCGTCGACGTGATCGAAGTCGGGGGATCGATGACGCAGAGCTGGCGTCGCGCCGAAGAGACCGACACGCGCATCACGCACGCGGGCTCGTGGACGCATTCGTCGAACTCCTCGATGTCCGGCGGCAAGTACTCGCACACCACGTCCGCCGGTGGGGTGGTGCGCGTGCGCTTCAAGGGCTCGGCGTTTCGAGTCGTGGCTCCGCGCGGCCGTTCCTACGGGCAGATCGAGGTCACCTGCGACGGCAAGAGCTCGATCGTGAGCCTGTATTCGAGCTCCTTGCGAGTGCGTCAGCGGGTCTTCACGCTGGGGGGCCTCGACGCCGCCGACACGCACGAGGTGGAAGTGCGCTCACTCGGCACCAAGGCGGGCAGCGCGCGCTGGCATACGGCGACGATCGACGCGATCGATGTCAGGGGCACCTTCTCGCAGGCCCCCGACGTCTCGCCCTTCATCGCGCTCGAGGAGGACGCGAGTCAGATCGCGCTCTCGCCGAGCTGGCGACTGGCGCGTGACTCGAGTGCGTCGCACGGGCGCATCGCCACATCGACCTCAAAGGGCCAGACCGCCAAGGTGAGGTTCAACGGCACCGCGGTCCGACTCGTCGCTCCGAAGACGCCGTCGAGCGGGAAGGCGCGAATCGTCGTGGACGGCGAGACCGCGGCCACCGTCGATCTCTACTCGGGAACCAAGGAGAACCGCCGCGTCGTGTGGTCGCGCTCCGGGCTGGCCGACGCCGAGCACTCGGTCACGGTAGAGGCGCTCGGCACGCGCAATTCGGAAAGTTCCGGCAGCTCGATCTCGATCGACGGCTTCCACGTCACGGGCGATCTCGAGGAGCCTGCTCGCCCCACGGATTTCCACCGCATCCAGCAGTCCGACTCGCGCGTGATCCGCTCCGGCTACTGGAAGACGACCTCGACGTCGGCGGCCTCGGGTGGATCGCACTCGACGAGCCGCGACGCCCGCGGGATCGCGACCTTCAAGTTCAAGGGGACCCAGGTCGCCTGGATCGGCAGTCGCGACACGTCCTACGGTCGCGCTCATGTCTACCTCGACGGACGCCTCGTGGCCACCGTGGACAACCACAACTACGCGACCGAGCACGCACGCGTGCTCTGGCGTGCCGTGGGCCTGTCGGACACCACCCATACCCTGCGTATCCACGTGGACGACGACCTGGCGACGGGCTCGTCGTACTGGGTGCCGATCGACAGTATCGAGATCGTCGGCGAGCCCGAGCAGACGACGCTGCGGGCCGACCAGACCGACTACCACATCGGCTGGTCTGGGACGTGGAGCACGCTCTCCCGCTCCGGAGCCTACGGAGGCACGGTCCGCAGGGCCACGAGAGCCGCCAACGGAACCGTGACCTTCGTCGGCAGCCGCGTCCTGCTCTTCTCCGAGGTCGGTCCCGCCGCCGGCAAGGCGAAGATCGCAGTCGATGGCGGCTCGCCGGTGACGGTCGACCTCTACCGAGCGCAGCGGGCACCGAACACGCGCATCTTCGAGAAGAGCGGGTTGCCCAACGGCTCGCACACGGTCGTGATCAGCTACACCGGGACACGGAACCCGTCGTCGTCCTCGAACGCGATCAACGTCGACGCGGTAGCGACCGGTGGCGTGCTGACCGGCAGCACGCCGGCAGCCAAAGCGCGCGACACGATCATCAAGACGGCGATCGACCAGCTCGGCAAGCCCTACATCTGGGCGGCGGACGGCCCCGACTCCTTCGACTGCTCGGGCCTCACGATGTATTGCTACGCAAAGGCGGGCATGTCGCTGCCGCACTACTCGGGAGCCCAATGGGACCTCTGCTCGCCGAAGAGCATCTCGATGTCGCAGATGATCCCGGGCGACCTGGCGTTCTCATCGCGGCCGAGCTACATCCACCACGTCGGCCTCTACATCGGCAAGGACCCGATCACCGGCCGAAGGATGACGATCAACGCGCCGAGCTCCGGCCGAAACGTCGAGTATCGCGATCTCGACACGTACGGATGCTTCGGCAGGATCGCGTCGAGTCGCTGGCCCAAGTAGGAGCTCGCGGTCGCGATCGCCGACATCTCAGGCGCCTCTAGCTCCTGATGGGAACATCCTTTCCGACGTGCCTTGGCGGATGGGAATCGGATGCGGCGGAGTGAGAGCGGTGCGTACGGACCGATGGCTGGGCGCGTCGTTCTCGTCACCGGAGCGAGCCGCGGGATCGGTTTCGCGGCCGCCAAGAAGCTCGCTCAGGCCGGAGCCGAGGTGATCGTCCTGTCGCGCGACCCCGCCCGCACCCATGCCGCGTGCGAGGCCATCACATCCGCGACGGGCGCCGAGGTCCATGGACTGGTCGCCGACTTCTCCCAAGTCGACCAGGTGCGAGCCGCCGCCGCCGAGGCGCTTCGGCGATGGCCTCGCATCGACGTGCTCGTGAACAACGCGGGTGCGATCTACCCGAAGCGAATCATCACGGCCGATGGGTTCGAGCTCACCATGCAGGTGAACTTCATCGCCGCATTCCTGCTCACCATGCTCCTGTCGCCCGCCCTCGTCGACGCTGCACCGTCACGCGTCATCGCCGTTTCGTCGGACGCCCATCGAACCGCCTGGCGCGGCATCGATCTTGACGACCCGACGTTTCAGCACGGGTGGGGTTCGTACCGCGCGTATGCTGCCTCCAAGCTCGCCGACATCATGTTCGCCTCCGAGCTCGCGAGGCGCTGGGCCGCGCGTGGCGTCACTTCGACGTCGATGACGCCGGGGATCGTTCGCAGCGGATTCGGCCGGACCGACTGGGACCGGCCGTGGCCCTACATCACGTTGGATCGCTTCTTCCGGACGCCCGAGGACGGTGCGGACACCATCGTCTACCTCGCGTCCTCGCCCGAGGTGGAGGGCGCCAGCGGCCTCTACTTCAAGGCCCGTGTGCCCAGGTCGCCCGCGGCGGCCGCTCGAGACCGCGCCGCGCAGCGTCGGCTCTGGGAGTGGACCGCGGACGTGCTCGATCTCGCCGACGACCCTGTGGCCCGCGGTCCCGGTGTGGCGGTGAGGCCGTCGTGAAGGGGGCGGAGTTCACCTCTCGACGTGTCATCGGCGTCTACCTCGTCGCCACGGGGCTCTTCACGCTTGCCGCTTCGCTCATATGGGGTGTCAACACGCTCTTCCTCATGGGGCCCGGCGGGCTGACCATCTTCGAGGTCATGCTCGTGAACACGGCGTTCGTGATCGGACAGGCGGTCTTCGAGGTTCCAACGGGGGTCGTGGCGGACACGATCGGCCGGAAGATGTGCTACGCGCTCGGCATCGCCACCCTGCTCGTTTCGACCCTGCTCTACGTGCTGACGCCCGTTCTCGGTTGGGGGATCCCGGGCTTCTTCCTGGCGAGCGTGCTCCTCGGCTTGGGGTTCACGTTTCAAACCGGCTCCGTGGAAGCCTGGCTCGTCGACGCGCTCGACGCGACCGGCTGGGACCAGCCGAAAGACCGGGTGTTCGCGCTTGGCGCTCAGGTGCTCAACGTCGCAACGCTCGTGGGGGCGGTGCTCGGAGGCGTGCTCGGGCAGATCGACCTGAAGCTACCGTACGTGGCGCGCTCCGCATCACTCGGGTTCGCCCTGGTCGTCGTGATCGTATTCATGCGCGAGGTGGGCTTCCAGCCTCGTCCGCTCAGGCTGCGTGACTTCGGGACCGAGACGCGCGCGATCTTCCGGGCCGGCGTTCAGTACGGGTGGCGCAACCGTGTGGTTCGGCCGCTGCTCTGGGTGTCGCTCACCGGCGGCACCTTCTACATCTTCGGTTTCTATGCCTGGCAGCGCTACATGCTCGACCTGCTCGGCCAGGAGCTCGTCTGGATGGCGGGGCTCGTGATGGCGCTGCTTTCCGTGATGATGATCCTCGGCAATGCCTCGGTTCGCTGGATCGCCGGCTCGGGCGAGTCGCGTCGACAACCCGCGCGAATCCTCTCGATAGGGGCGGCGGCGAGCGCGGCGCTCACGATCGGCATCGGGTCGATCTCGTTCATCTTCCCGGAACCCGGGTGGACGCCGTTCATCCTGGCCACGACGATGTGGCTGCTCTTCGGCTTCGTATTCGGGGTCACCGGTCCCGTCGCCCAGAGCTTCATCAACGATCACATCCCGTCGGCCCAGCGCGCCACCGTGCTTTCGGTGCAGGCGTTCTTCCTCGATGTGGGCGGCGGGATCGGTCAGCCCACGCTCGGGTGGATCTCGCAGCAGGCGTCGATCGGCCTTGCGTTCCTCATCGGCGGAGGCGCCGTAGCCATCACGGTCCCGTTCTACGAGTCGGCGGGTCGCGCCGCACGCGATGAGGCGTTGGCGGCGAGTGAGAAGTCCGTCGCCTGACGACATCGTCCCGCATGCTCGCCGCTGAGCACGGAAGACCGCTGCGACCTGCCCTAACGTACCCTGCATCGTGCCCGAACGTCCCACTCGACCTGACTCGGTCGACCTGTCGATAGCCCTAGTAGGACCGCCGATCGAGAGGTGTGCGGGCCGGCCGCGGGGGACGACGATGCGCCGGCTCAAGCGCAGAAGAATATGCGCCGCAGTGTTCAAGACCGCGGTGGCGATCGCACTGGTCGCTTCGGCCTTCTGGGTCATGGGCAACCGTCAGAACCCTGCCGATATGACGCAGGAGGGCTGGCATCACCTCGCGACAAGCACGCGCGATGGCATAGTGCATCCGCTCCCAAGAGTCCACGAGGTTGTCGTGGAGCCCCTCGACAGATCCCCCGCCGAAGTCGTGCTGGGCTATCTGCTCCCGAGCGAGTCCAACGCGGCTACGGTCGAGGGACTCTACGACCCCACCACCGGCGACATCCACATCGTCGGCGAACTCTCGCGTCTGCAGGCGACGATGCCCGTGATCTTCCAGGGGACATTCCGGCAGACCCTTCGGCACGAGTACGGTCACGCGTACCTCGACGACTGGGCCAAGGAGCACGGGATGGCATCGTACGATCCGGCCCTCGTCGACGCGTCCACGCGCGGAGCCGAGATCGACCCCGAGCAGTTCCCTGAGGAGCTGAGGCCGGTCATCGAGGCCTACGAAGACGCGCCCGACGGCATCTACGGGATGGCGTACTTCAACACGACGTTCCACGAGTTCTTCGCCGAGAGTTACGCGCGATACGTGGGCGGTCAGCACGTTCCGGCGGCCGTGAAGGCGTTCTTCGACGACGGAGTGAAGCCCGTCGAGCGAGTCGACGACGAGTGAAGCCCCTCAGGCGAGTTGACGACGCCTGACTCAAGGCACCATCCGCCCGTGAGGCGTCTGCGTGGTGGCTCTTGGTGGGCGAGGAGGGACTCGAACCCTCACGACCTTTCGGTCAGCGGTTTTTCCCCACCACTACGGCTTTCGCCGCCAGCCTTCGGCTGTTTGTGGCCCGGACCATCCCTTCACCCACGGCTTGGTCCGTTTGGGTGCGCCCCGTCTGGTCTCTACACCTTCCTCCGCGTGCGGAGGCTTGGCTCGGGGCTAGCATGCCGTTTCCGGTGCAGCCTCCCCCGAATTTGAGGCGTTCTACTCCTGGCGTTTCCCCCAGGGCACTCAATTGATGGCTGAGACCGCCGCGTCTGCCGGTTCCGCCACTCGCCCATGTCAACGAACGTCGCTCGCGAGAGTATACGTCACTCCCATTCGGGAAGTGGGAAGGCTCTGACCGTGAACCGTCGACGTCCGGGGACGTGGGACCTCGTCGGCTCGTTTCGCGTTCGATTGCGACTGGAAGCTGTCCGCATGCTGGGCCGACGGAGACGATTCGTGGGCTGGGCCCTGGTCCTGGGGTCGTTGGCCGCGCTGACCGCATTGTCCTTCACGCTTCTCAACATGCGCGTCGATCCGAGGGGCCTGTCCCAGGAGCAGCTCTACCGTCTCGGCGCTTCGTGCCGGCTGCATACCATGCGTGCACAGATCCCCGACAAGCGGCCGGTCATCATACGCCGGCCGGACAATCCCGTGCTCGTCATCCTGATGCAGGTCTTCCTTCCGCCCCCGCTCGGCTTTGCCGGCACCGAGGTCCGGCAGGCGGAGTACGACCCGGTCACGGGGCGCATTACGATCCTCGGGCAATTCGAGCGCCTCCAGGCAAGTCTGCCGGTGCCCTGGCTGCAGCCGTCCTTTCGCCGAGCGTTGCGACACGAATACGGGCACGCGTTCCTCGACGACTGGCTGCGCAAGGAGGGGATCTCCTGGCGAAACGGCAGGTATGAAGCGATCACCACCCCCGGCGCCCGGCTCGACCCGCGGGACTTCCCCGAGGAGCTTCGGCCTGTGATCGAGGAGTATCGGGGCCTGCCGAGGCTGCTCTACGGCAGCCCGGAGTTCACGTCGACGTTCGCCGAGTACGTTGCCGAGAGCTACGCGCGCTATGCGGACAACGAACGGGTGCCCCCTCGCATGGAGGCGTTCCTCGACTCGAACTGCGACATGTAGCGCAACCCTCGGGGCTACATGCGATGGCGATCGGCAAGAACCGTATACTTGCAGGTATGGAACACGCCGCTCGCGCCTGGGGCTCGCTTGGCCGCAAGGCCACGACTCACCTCGACAACGTTTCGCACAACCTCCAGCTCGTCGCCGACATGGGCTACGGCGACGCTGCGCTCGCCGTCGTCCGCGACGACGGGTCGCTCGAGGTCGTCGATGACGCAAGGCCCAACACGGCGGTCGCCCCTTTCGCGGCGTCGCGGGCGGGCAGGGTCCTTTCCGCGGACGACGAGCCGGAGGCGTATCGGGCGCTCAGCAGCGGGGACTCGGTCGTCGGCACCCGTCGGCGAATCACCCGCGGCATCTCGTATGTGACCGCCGCATACCCGATCGGGGACGATGCCCCGTTCGCCGTCGTTGTCCGCGACGTCGCGCAGCAGGTCGTCGAAGCACCGGGCGCGATGGAGAAGGCCTTCATGGACATCGCCGAAGAGCTGCTGGACGCTCTTCGCATCGAGCCGCTGCGCGATCCGCGCACCGGAGAGCCGTTCGCCACGGAGCGCCGGGCCGGTGACGGCGTCATCCGCGTGAATGCCGCCGGGACCATCGGATACGCCTCGCCGAACGCCGTGAACATCATGCGGCTCGCCGGAGTCGAGGGTTCGCTCGTGGGGTCGCCCGCCTCCGAGCTTCCAGGCGCGGCGCTCGCGATCTCGCCGGCGCTCGGAACGTCGGGAGCGGGCATGCGGACCGAGATCGAAGTGGGCGAGCGGGTGTTCGGCTACCGAACGATCGCGCTTCCCGCAGGCGCTGTCATCCTCGTCGAGGATCGCACCGAGGCCCGTCGCCGAGAGCAGCAGATCAAGGTCAAGGAAGCGACGATCCGCGAGGTCCACCATCGCGTGAAGAACAACCTCCAGACGATCGCGTCCCTCCTGAGGATCCAAGCCCGCCGAGCCGAGTCCGAGGAAGCCCGCAGGGCGCTCGCCGAAGCGACCGAGCGTGTCGGCTCGATGGCCGTAGTGCACGACCTGCTCGCTGGCTCCGAAGAGGAGCGCGTGGACTTCGCCGAAGCGGCGCGGACCGTCGTCGATCTTGTCCGCAGCGGGCTCGCGGGCGAATCCTCGGCGATCTCGGTGTCGGTCGAGGGATCGTCGGGCCAGGTGGACGCTCGAACCGCCACGTCGCTCGCGCTCGCGACCGCCGAGCTCGTGCACAACGCCATCGAACACGGCTTCACCGGCTCCGAGGCGGGAAGCGTCGTCGTCAGCATGCGGCGGGTGCCCGGCGAGCTCGTGCTGACGGTCCGTGACGATGGAGTCGGACTGCCTGAGGGATTCGAGGCGGTCTCGGCGGCGAACCTCGGCCTGGCGATCGTGCGGACCGTCGTCGAGGACGACCTTCGCGGCACGCTTGCGTTCTCCGGTGGCCGCGGCACGACGGTGACCGTGCGCGTCCCCGTGTCGGACCACCTGCCGCCATCAGCGGACCCGTCTCCCGAGACGACCGCTCCCATCACCGATCTCGAGAACCCGGAGGCGTAGGGATGCGCGTGCTCATCGCGGAGGACGAAGCGATCATCCGCATGGATCTTCGCGAGATGCTCGAAGAGGACGGCCACACCGTCGTGGGCGAGGCTGCCAACGGAGTCGAGGCCGTCGAACTTGCACGCAACCTCACCCCGGACGTCGTATTCATGGACATCACCATGCCGATGATGAGCGGCATCGAGGCAGCCTGCGCGATCGGCGAAGAGGGCATCGCTCCGGTCGTCATGGTGACGGCGTTCTCGCAGGCCTCCTACGTCGAGCAGGCCTGCGCGGCGGGAGCGATGGCGTACGTGGTCAAGCCCTTCACTCGCGCCGACATCGCCCCCGCGATGCAGGTTGCGGTGTCACGCTACCAAGAGGCGCGCGTCCTCAAAGACGAGGTGGCCGACCTCGAGAGCCGACTCGAGACCCGAAAGGCGCTCGACCGGGCGAAGGGCATCCTCATGACCCGGGGGATGACGGAGCCGGAGGCCTTCAGTCGCTTGCAGCGGCTCGCGATGGACAAGCGCAAGTCGCTTCGAGAGGTCGCCGAAGCGATCGTCCTCGCGGAAGAGGCGGGCGCTCAGTAACGCTACTCCATCACCTTCGTCGCCTCGGCAAGGTCGAGGCGGAAGATGCGGCGGATCGGCGGCAGCTCCGAGAGCAGCATCACGACGACCACTGACGCGCTCACCCAGGCGACGCTGGACGGGAAGACGATCGCCTTGAACGTGTAGGCCTCGGTGGAGAACGACGCGTAGAGCGCGTCGGCGGCGCGCAGCCCGAGCCAGACCCCCAGCGGGATGCCGACCACGGCAAGCAGCAGATTCTCGATGGTGATCATGACCGCCAGGCGCGCGTTGCTCTCGCCGATCGTGCGCATCGTCGCGATCTCGCGCGTTCGTTCGAGCACGTTCGCGGTGAAGGTGTTGTAGATGACCGCGAACGCCATCAGGTAGCCGAACCCGAGCAGGATGCCGCCCCAGAGGAGTAACAGGCCGAGGTACTCCGTGAGCTTGTCGACGAGCGTCGCCTTCACCTGGACCTGCGAGGCGCTGGGCAGGTCGTACAGGTCCTGTCGCAACGACTCCGCGTAGCGCGGCTCGGCGTTGAGATAGAGCGTGTTGAACGTCGGCCGTGCCGAACCGGCGAGTTGCCTGCCAACGTCCACATTCGCGAAGACCGGCCCGCCGAGGGTCTCGTCGGAGAGCGCGCCCACGGTCAGCACGAGGTCGTCGTCGACGTACGGCGAATCCGCGACGACCGAGTCGCCGACGCCCACGCGCAGCTTGCGAGCCACCGATTCGGCCATCACGAGCCGGCCGGCCCGGAGCGCATCGCCCGCATCGCCCGCGGTGATCTCGTAGCCGTGGAACTGCGCGTCCGCCCCGGCGGCCGTCAGCGCGCCGTCGTGCGTGACCCCTCGGGCCGACAGCTCGACCGGGAGCACGAGCGCGGGGTCGACCCTCGTGACACCCTTCCAGCGCTCCACCTCGTTCACACGGTCGTTGCCGAACTGCTCTTCGAACGCGGCGACGATGT